>NZ_CP043504.1:319736-639473 GCF_008365275.1 Protaetiibacter larvae
GACGCAAGCATGGCGGCGAGCGCCCACCGACTCAAGCCCAAGACGCTGCGCGGCTACGAGGACGCGTACCGCCTGCATATCTTCCCGACCTTCGGGCAGCGGCGCATTAACACGATTACGTCGATGGACGTCGAGAAGTGGATGTCCGAGATGCAGCGGAAGACATCACTGCAGACGGGACGACCCTACGCAGCCGCGAGTGTCCGGGGCGCGTTCGTCGCGCTGACCAAGGTGTTCTCGTACGCAGTCAAGCACCGCCTCATCCCGGCCAACCCCTGCGCGCCCGTCGAGCGCCCGCGCCTTCACCCGCACGACATGGTGTTTCTGGCACCTGACGAGGTGGCCGCGGTCGCGTCGGAGTTGGACGCGCTGCCGCCTTACGGCCTGCTGGTGAGGGTGGCTGCATACTCCGGCCTGCGCGCCGGAGAACTCGCCGCGCTGCGAATCCGGGACGTGAACTTCCTCCGCGGGCATGTCGAGGTGCGCCGAACGGTCGCACGAGGTAAGGACGGCTGGACCTTTGGCACCCCAAAGTCCGCACGTTCGACCCGCGACGTGCCTCTGCCGCGATCCGTTTTGGAGGAACTGCGGGCGTACCTCGCGCAGCACCCGCACCGCACTGATCCGCAGGCGGCGCTGTGGCCCGGACGGCGGAAGGGCGGCTACGGCGAGACCCGCGCGCCACTCGACTACGACCGACAGATCAACGTCGGTTCCGTGTACCGGAACCACTTCGCCCCCGCTCTGGCACGGCTCGGCATCCAGCCCGCACGTTGGCACGACCTGCGACATTTCTACGCAAGCGCGTGCGCGGCACAGGGTATCGACATTCGCAAGGTGTCCAGGTGGATGGGTCACGCCAACATCAACACGACTGACTCGATCTACACACACTTGTTCAACGGATCAGCCGTCGCCGACATGGATCGCCTCGACGCTCTCGCGACCGCACCCCCGGCTGCGCCCGTACCGCGCATCGGAAGGACCGCGGAGGTATGACCGCTTACGAGTGCGGCAACCCCAACGCCCGCGCGATCTTCGCGGAGCACGTCGCAATGCTCCAGCCCGCGCTGGAGGCGCTTTATCGCGAGTTGCTAGTGAACTTGCTCCGCGAACCGCCCGAGCGCTTGCTGGCCTGGGCCGACCTCGTCAACCCCGACGTGCTCGAAGCACTCATGCGCGCAGGGAACGGCGGTTGGCTGCGCGCAGTCGAAGCGCTCAACCTCGACATCGAGCACGGCTACGACGTGACGACTGAGCCACGCGACAGGCCCGACCACTGAACGGCGGACGAGGGGTTCCGGAGGGGATCGTGAACCGCCCTGTCGCAGCGCAAAGGCCCGGTGCACCGAGAGAACTCAGTGCTACCGGGCCTTTTCCTGTGGGTGGCGAGTGAGGGATTCGAACCCCCGAAGGCTATGCCGGCTGATTTACAGTCAGATCCCTTTGGCCGCTTGGGTAACTCGCCGTGTGCGCGCCCGACTCGTGTGTTCACCAACCGCACGCGCCCCTCAAGGATACAAGGTCGGACGGGGCGCCGGGACCACGCGCGTACCGGTCGGCCGGCCGCGGGCGGCTCAGGCGACCGCGTCGCCGTAGCGGATCGCGGCACGGGCCACCCGCCCCACGTAGTCGGTCGCCGAGTTGTACGAGATCACCCCGGTGCGCCAGCCCTCCTCGGTGTCGAAGGCGGTACTCGCCCGGCACAGGTAGTTGCTGGCCGCGACGACCGCGTCGTCGATGTTCTGCGGATCCTCGATGCCGTCGCCGTTGCCGTCGACGTGCCAGTTGCGCCAGGTCTGCGGGATGAGCTGCATGGGACCGACCGCGCGGTCCCCGTCCGGGTCGCCGTCGATCTCGCCGCCGTCGCTGTCGGGGATGAGCGCCACCCCGTCGCCGTCGAGCGCGACCCCGAAGATCGGCGGCACCGCGGTGCCCGTCTCGTCGAGCCGCGAGCCGCCGTGACGGGCGTGGTCCGACTCGATCGCACCGATGCCGGCGAGGGTCGCCCAGCTCAGCCGGCACTCCGGCATGGCGGCGGCCTTCACGATCGCCGCGCCCGCGTAGGCGGCGAGCGCCCGGGCCGGGATGCCGGTGGCATCCGATGCCGCCCCCAACCACTCCAGGTCGACGAGGCCGGCGACCCCCGGACCGGTCGGGGTCGCCGCGGCGACGGGAGGCGCCACCGGCGGCGCCCAGCGCGGCAGCGGCTCGGGGGGTGCCCCGGGCTCCGGCCACCCCGAGCCCACCGGACGCGGCGCGAACACGAGCGTGATGAGCGCCGCCACGAGCGCCACCCCGAGAGCCACGGCGGCCACGACGCCGAAGGATCGGAGCAGGCTGCGCATCCTCCACGTCCTACCATGGCGACATGGCAGATTCCTCATTCGACATCGTGAGCAAGGTCGACACGATGGAGACCCAGAACGCTCTGAGCCAGGCGCAGAAGGAGATCGCGCAGCGCTACGACTTCAAGAACGTGGGCGCGTCGATCGAGTTCTCGGGCGAGAAGATCCTCATGAAGGCCAACTCGGAGGACCGCGTGAAGGCGGTGCTCGACGTGTTCGAGCAGAAGCTCATCAAGCGCGGCATCTCGCTGCGCTCGCTGGATGCGGGCGACCCGTTCCCCTCGGGCAAGGAGTACCGCATCGAGGCGAAGATCAAGGAGGGCATCTCGAGCGAGGACGCCAAGAAGATCTCCAAGATCATCCGCGACGAGGCGCCCAAGTCGGTCAAGTCGCAGATCCAGGGCGACGAGCTGCGGGTGCAGTCGAAGAGCCGCGACGACCTGCAGGCCACCATGGCGCTGCTCAAGGGCAAGGACCTCGACGTCGCCCTGCAGTTCGTGAACTTCCGCTGATCCCTGGCGCGGTTTCGGCCGGATGGCACCGGCGAAACCGCGCCACCCGGCCGAAACCGCCCCTTCGGGGCGACCTCATGTATCAATGGGGGCTTGTGGGCGCTCTTGGCTCACCGTGAAGATTCAATCCATGGGCGAGGGGGAGTCCGTTCGCAGCTCCGGCCCCGCCGATGGCGGAGAGTCCGCTCCGCTGTGGGCGCAGGCCGGGGAGCTGTTCACCGCATGGCGCGCGGGACGCGCCGGCGGCATCGACCAACTCGTGCGACTCGTCTCCCCCGTGCTGTGGCATGTGGTGCGCGCCTACGGCCTGCGCCGGGATGAGGCCGAGGACGTCGTCCAGAACACCTGGCTCGCGCTCGTGCGCAGCCGCGAGAGCATCCAGGATCCCCGCACCGTCGTCGCGTGGCTGACCACGACCGCGCGCCGGGAGTCGTGGCGGGTCGCGAAGGCGGTCGGCAAGCAGGCGCCGGTCGCCGACGAGACGCTCGAATGGCTGGGCGACAGCGTCGAGGCGGCCGAGCAGTCCGCCGAGCGCAGCATCGAGTCCGCCCGCCTGTGGCGCGCCGTCGCGGCGCTCCCCGAACGCTGCCGCCGGCTGCTGCGTGTGATCGCCTTCGCCGAGCGTCCCGACTACGAGAGCCTCTCGACCGAGCTGCACATGCCGATCGGCAGCATCGGTCCCACCCGCGGACGCTGCCTCGGCAAGCTCCGGGAACTCATGATCGAAGGGGCGGCCGGATGATGCCCAGCAACGACGACGCCCGGCTGTTCGCCTCGCTGCGGCAGCTGTGGGAGGAACGCGATCCGATGCCCGAGGGGCTCGTCGAGGACGTGCTGGTCGCGCTCGAGACCCATCGCCTGGCGGACGAGTACCGCGAACTGCTGCTCGTGTCCGATGAGCACACGCTCGCCGGCGTCCGCGGGGAGGCGCCCCGCATCCTGCAGTTCGGCGCCCAGGCGATCACCCTCATGCTGCGCATCGACACCGACGGCGACCGCCACCGGATCGACGGCTGGCTCGCGCCCCCGCGCGCCGGCCGGGTCGTGCTCGAGATCGACGGCGTCGAGCACGCCTCCGTGCCGATCAGCGCCGAAGGCCGCTTCGAGTTCGCCGAGGTGCCGAGCGGATCGTGCCGGCTCGCCATCCACCCGGCGGACGAGGACGGCCACAGCGTGACCGGCGAGTTCCGTGTCTGAACCCCCACCCCCCAAGATCGGAGACCCCCCGATGGCCGCAGACGAGTCGAACTGGCGCCGCCGCGCCGAGCGGGAGCTTCCGCTCGGGGTGGTGCGCGAGGTCACCCGGGACGACGCCGCACTCGATCCCGCCCTCTCCACCGGGTACGTCCCGGCGCGGCTGCTCGTCTCGACGCTGCTGCCGCCGGACGACCCGGTGCGTGCCGCGCTCGAGAAGCTCGTCGCCGAGTTCGGGTGGGCGCTGGATCCGGAGGCCGCGGCCGAGGCGCAGCGCCGGCAGCGCGCGCCTCGACTGCCGGAGCCTCCCGAGGTGCGCGAGGAGCGCCTGCGCCGCTACCCCTGGGCGAGTGGCGAGCCCGGCACGCAGCGGTACCGGCTGCGCGCGGTCGCACCGAACGCCGCCACCCCGGACGCCTGGAACGTGCTGCGCCGGGCCCGCGAGCGCGGCCTCGAGCTTCCCGGGGTCGGGCTCGAGCACGTCGGGTTCGTCGCGCCGTACCACTCGACCAACCCCTACCACTCCACCAACCCCTACCATTCGACGAACCCGTACCACTCGACCAACCCGTACCACTCCACCAACCCCTACCTCGGGTCCTCGCCCATCGAGGAGTACGGGGCGGTCGGTGCGGGCGGGCGGCAGGTGGTCGACTACGTGGGGCCCGACCCCGCGGCGGCGACCGCGAAGCCCGCGCAGGAGGCAGTGGTCGGCATCCTCGACACCGGGTGCGGCCAGCACGACTGGCTCGACCCCGTGGTCGACACGGTGACCTTCGGCGGGATCGGCCGCACCGACCCGGCCGACGACCCGGAGCGGCACCCCGACCTGCTCGGCCCGCTCGACGGGGTCATCGATCCGGCCTCCGGGCACGGCACCTTCGTGGCGGGCCTCGTGCACCAGAAGGCGCCGCACGCCCGGATCGCCCCCATCCGGATCGCCGGCTCGGACGGCTTGTGGGAGGAGCAGGAGCTCGTGGACGCCCTCACCGGCGTCATCGAGCGGGTCGAGGCGGGTGCGCGGCTCGACGTGCTCAACCTCTCGCTCGGCTACTACCACGAGACCCCCGAGCGCAGTCAGTTCGACATCACGACCGCCGAGCTGCTGCTGCGCCTGCGGCGCGCAGGGGTCGTCGTGGTGTGCTCGGCCGGCAACGACTCCACCGAGCGGCCGCTGTTCCCCGCGGCGTACGGCCCGTGGAATCCGGAGCCGGCGGGCGGCGCCCCGTGGATCGACCCCGGAGACGGCGCACCGCTCGTCTCGGTCGGGGCGCGCAACCCGAACGGCACGGTCGCGCTGTTCAGCAACCTCGGCCCGTGGGTGCAGACCTTCGCCCCGGGCGCATCGATCGTGAGCACGATCCCCGCCGGGGTCCCGAAGGGTGGCGAGGCCTTCGCGGGCGGCGTCCAGCCGGTCGGCTCCGACCCGCTCGACGGCGTCGCGCGCGAGACCGTCGACCCCGACGACTTCCGCGGCGGTTTCGCGCTCTGGAGCGGCACCTCCTTCGCCGCCCCCGTCGTGGCGGGCCTCATCGCGGCCGAGCTGCAGAAGCATCCCGACGACGGGGGCTCGCGCGTGAAGCGCGCGCATGCGGCCGTCGCCGCCGTGCTCGAGCGCCTGCAGCGCTGAGGAGCCGGATGGGGGGACCCCGCACCGCCGCGGAACTGTACGCGCGAGCCGTGTCGGCCGGCAACGCCGGTCGGCACGCTGCCGCGCGCCGCGACCTCATCGCCGCGACCTCGCGCGACCCCGATCCGGACACCGCCGCACTCGTCGCGGGCACCCTCGCCTACCTGGACTCCGAACGCGGCTCCCCCGACGCCGGGATCGCCGCGATCGACGCGGCGCTCGCCGGGGAATCCATCCGCGAGCAGACCCGTGCCGTGCTCACGAGCCAGCGCGGCCTGCTCGAGCTGCGGCGCGGCCGCGCCGAGGCCGCCATCCGCGACCTGAGCCACGCGATCGAGCGGCTGGACGCCGAACCGCTGAGCCTCGGGCGCGCGTACCTCAACCGCGGGCTGGTGCGCCTGGATCGCGCCGAGATCGAGGCGGCCGAGCACGACTTCGCGCGCGCCGCCGAGGCGTTCGGCCGGGCGGGCGAGCCCGTGGAGGAGGCGAAGGCGCACGGCAACCAGGGCTACGCGGCGATGCTGCGCGGCGACCTGGCGCTCGCCATCCGCACCATGGATGCGGCCGGCTCGGTGCTGGGGGGTCTCTCGCCCGTCATGCGTGCGATCGGCGACACCGACCGGGCGGAGGCGCTGCTCGCGGCCGGGATGAGCACGGAGGCGACGCGACTGCTGCGCGGCACGGTGCAGATCTACGGTGCCCGGCGGTTGCGGCAGACGCAGGCGGAGGCGGAGGTGGCGCTCGCCCGTGCCCTGCTGCTGGACGCGCCCGCCGAGGCGGCGGCCGTGGCCCGACGGGCGGCTCGGCGGTTCCGCACCCGCGGCAACGCGAGCTGGGCGACCCGCGCGGACGCGCTCGTCGTGACCGGCCGGCTGCTCGCGGGCGACCGCGGGGCTGCGGTGCACCGCCTGGGGGCGGCGACCGCCGAGCAGCTCGACGCCATCCATCGCGGCGACGACGCCGCACTGCTGCGCCTCGAACTGGCGCTCGCGGCCCTCGCCCGCGGGCGGTACGCCGAGGCGTCCGCCATCCGCGACGCGGTCCGCCCGGATGCCACCGCGTCCCTCGCCGTCCAGGTGCGCGCAGAGGATCTCGACGCCGAGCTCGCGCGGGCACGCGGCGACCTGGCCGCGGTGATCGCCTCCGCCGCGCACGGCATCGCGACCCTCACGACCTGGCAGTCGAGCCTCGGCAGCCTCGAGCTGCGCGGTGGCGCCGCCGTGCATGGCAGGCACCTCGCGGTGCTCGGGGTGCGCGCCGCGCTCGACCGGGGGTCCCCGGACGAGGTGCTCGCCTGGTCGGAGCGGGTGCGCGCACTGAGCGGCAACCTGGTGCCGCTGCGCCCTCCCGCGGACGACCGGGTCGCCGCGGCCCTCACGGAGCTGCGCGAGCTGCGGATCCGCGACGCTCCGACCCCCGAGTCGGGTGCCCGGGAGGCGCGGCTGCGCGACGCGGTGCGCCGCATCCACTGGGCGGACGTCGCGCATGCCGACGGTCCGGGCCACGCGGTGACGCTCGACGAGCTGGGCGCGGCACTCGTCGCCGACGACGCCTCGTTCGTCGCCCACCTGTGGACGGGCGACCGCTTCGCCGCCCTCGTGCTCGCCCCCGGCGGTTCCCCGCGCGGTCGGATCGTGGAGCTGGGCGGCGCCGAGCAGGTCGTCGGGTTGCTCGCGGGGCTGCTCGCCGACCTCGACGTGAGCGCCGCGACGCTGCCCGCCCCGCTTCGGGAGAGCGCGGACGCGTCGCTCGCCGCGCGCCTCGCCGCGCTCGACCGCATCCTGCTGGCGCCGCTCGCCGACGAGCTGCGGCACGCCGAGCGGATGGTGCTGACGCCGGCGGGCGCGCTCGCCGGGATCCCGTGGACGATGCTGCCGACCCTCGCGGGGCGCCCGCTCGTGGCCGCCGAGTCGGCGCGGCGCTGGCTCGACGAGCGGCTCGCGCGATCCGTCATCCAGCGGGTGGGCTTCGCCTCCGGCCCCGGGGTGGAGCGTGCCCGCCAGGAGATCACCGACGCGGCGGAGGCGTGGGATCCGCCCGCCCGGCAGGCGCGCCACGACGCGACCGCGGGGGAGGTCACGCGCATCGCCGAGAGCGTCGAGCTGCTGCACATCGCCGCGCACGGGCGGCACTCGGCCGAGCATCCGCTGTTCTCCGGCTTCGAGCTCGCCGACGGGCCGTGGTTCGGCTACGACATCGACCAGCTCGCGAGCGTACCCCGTGTCGTCATCATGTCGGCGTGCGAGCTCGGCCGTTCCGCGAGCCGCTGGGGAATGGAGGCGCTCGGGATGGCGCGCGCCTGGCTGCACGCGGGGGCGCGCTCCGTGCTCGCCGCCCCGGCCGCCGTCGGCGACGAGCGCGCCGCAGAACTGCTGCCTGCGGTGCACCGCGAACTCGCGCGCGGCGCCGGCGTGGCGGACGCGCTGAGCGCGGCGACGCGCACGACCGGGCTCACGACCCCCCTGCTGGTGCGCGGCGCGGGGTGGTGATCGGCGCATTCGACAGCGCGGTCGCCCCGCCGAACCACCAGCGATCCCCGTCATCGACGACGAGATCGATGCCGAAGGCCGCCGCAGCGGTGCCCGTCGACGCCGCGAAACGGGCCGCGGCATCCCGGATGCGCGCGGGGATGCGCCTGCCGAGCAGCGACTCGATCCGCTCCGCCCCGACGACCACCCCGCCCGCGACCACGAGCCGCACGAGGCGACCGCTCGCCCCTCCCGCCCGCAGCGCGGCCTCCAGCAGCACGAACGGCGAGGTGTCGTCGTCCCACAGCGGCTGCGGGCAGTCGAAGCCCACCCGCGTGGCGGTGAACTCGGACAGCAGGGCGTCGGGGAGCTCGCTCGGCAGGGATTCGTGGATGAGGGTCATCGCTGCTCCTGGGTCGCGGGGGGGCGGTTCCGTCGCGAGAGAAGAGGGCGATGCGGTGCGCCTGATACACCTGACAAACTGAGCGCGTGGACGACGACCCCACCCCGTGGATCACGCTCGTCACGGTCGGAGCGCTCCTCGTCATCGACCTGGCGGTGCGCATCACCGCGCTCATCGTCGTCCCGCGCAACCGGCGCCCGCAGACGGCGATGGCCTGGCTGCTCGCGATCTTCTTCATCCCGTATCTCGGCGTGCTGCTGTTCCTCGTCTTCGGCAGCGCACGGCTGCCCCGCGGTCGGCGTCGCAAGCAGCGGCAGGTGAACGAGTACATCCTCGAGACGACCGAGGGAATCGAGCTCGTGCAGAAGGACCCGAGCTGGCCGAGCTGGCTCGAACCGCTCGTCGAGCTCAACCGCACGCTCGGCGCGATGCCGCTCGTGGGCGGCAACAGCGCCCGGATGTGGGCGGACAACCAGCAGGCCTTCGACGCCATGGTGGAGGAGATCCGCAAGGCCAAGCGGATCGTGCACGTCGAGTTCTACATCCTGTCGCTCGACGAGACCACGAAGCCGTTCTTCGACGCCCTCGGCGAGGCGCGAGCCCGCGGCGTGAAGGTGCGCGTGCTGCTCGACCACCTCGGCAACTTCCAGTACCCCGGCTATCGACGCACCCGCCGGCGGCTCACCGAGCTCGGCGTCGAGTGGCACCTCATGCTGCCGTTCCTGCCGTTCCACGGGCGCATCCAGCGGCCCGATCTGCGCAACCACCGCAAGCTGCTCGTCGTGGACGGCGAGGTGGCGTTCACGGGGTCGATCAACGTCATCGAGACCCCGTACCAGCGGAAGAAGAACCGGCGCCGAGGGCTGCACTGGAAGGACTACTGGGTGCGCTTCGAGGGGCCCGTGGTGGCCGGCATCGACGCGATCTTCGTGACCGACTGGTACTCGGAGACCGACGAGCTGCTCATGCGCGAAGCCGCCCCCATCCGCGTCGGCGACGGGCACCTCGACTGCCAGGTGGTGCCGAGCGGCCCGGGCTTCTCGGTGGAGAACAACCTCCGGCTGTTCAACTCGCTCGTCTACAACGCCCAGCGGCGCATCGTGCTCGTGAGCCCGTACTTCGTGCCCGACGACTCGATGCTCTACGCGGTGACGACCGCCGCCCAGTCGGGCCTGCACGTGGAGCTGTTCGTGTCGGAGATCGGCGACCAGTTCATGGTGTACCACGCGCAGCGCAGCTACTACGAGGCGCTGCTCAAGGCGGGGGTGAAGATCTACCTCTACCCCGCGCCGACCATCCTGCACGCCAAGCACATGACCTTCGACGACGAGGTCGCCATCATCGGGTCGAGCAACATGGACATGCGCTCGTTCACCCTCGATCTGGAGATCTCGGTGATGATCCACGGCGAGCCGTTCCTGAGCGAGCTGCGTCAGGTGGAGGACGACTACCGCGCGGTGAGCCGCGAGCTCACGCTCGACGAGTGGCAGCGGCGCCCCCGCTGGATCCGGATCGTCGACAACCTCATGCGCCTGACGGCCGGCCTGCAGTGACGAGCGGGGTCAGGCGATGCGCGCCGCGACCCCGAAGCGCGCTGCGAGGTCGGCCAGCAGCGACTCGACGGCGCCGACGTCGCCGCCCTCGGCGAGAGTCACGACGAGGGTGCCGCGGCCGACCGTCACGCTCGCCACGTCGGGCACCGCCGCCGCGGCCCGCCACTGCTCCGCCCAGGCCGGGTAGGGGTTGTCGTCCGGCGAGAGCGCGAGCGGCGTGCCGAGCTCCGGGCCGAAGCGCGGCTGAACCCCGATCGACTCGATCACGATCTCGACACCGTCCGGGTTGCGGGACTGGATCGCGGTGCTGAGCTCCGTGAGCGCGTCGGGGCCGGCGACGACGAAGTACAGCCGGCCGCGGTTCGCGAGCCCCGCCACTCCGAGCTCCTGGGCGAGCGCGTCACGCAGGACGGTTGCCGGGCTCGAGGACGGCAGCGTCCCGTCCTCGGTGACCGAGACGGACCGCGCGCCCCACCGGGAGGCGCTGCGCGATTCGAGGAACGCCGCGACGTCGGCCGTGAGACTCGCCGCAAAGCTGCCCTGCACCTGCAGCCGGGCGCTGTCCGGGGCGACCGCGGCGGTGAGCACCGGGAACCGCGCGTCGAGCGCGAGGAGGTCCTCCGCGAGCGCGGGAACCTCGGCGCCGGGCCCGGTGGCGAACTCGATCGGGCCGCCGCTGACCGAGAAGTCCCCCGGGAACGCCGCGGTGGCCAGCGCCCGGAGCACGTCGAGCGGATCGTCCCCCACGACGGACAGCCTCAACACCTCGTCCGCCGCGAACTCGAGCACGATCGGCGCCCTCGCCGTCCCCTCGATCGCCTCCGCGAGCTCCGCCAGCTCGGCGAGCTCGTCACCCGGACATGAGGCGAGACCCAGCTGCCGGAGCGTGGTGGCTCCCGCGGTCACGGCGAGGGAGAGCCGGATGTCGGGCGACCGCGGAAACGAGCACGCCGTCGCCACGACGGCCGCAAGCACCTCGGCGTCCGCCTCGAGCACGACGTCGACGGACGCGTCGACCAACGTCGGCAGCGGTCGGGAGATCCCCACCTCGACGCTCTCGACGCCGTCGAGCTCGCGGAGCGCCTGCCCGTAGCGCTCCACCTCGCCCGCGGTCGACGCGGAGCATCCGGTGAGCGCGGTCGCGACGAGGACAGCGGCGAGGGCGGCGACGCCGGCGCGTGTTCGAGGGATCATCACCTCGACATCATGTCAGCCCGTCAGTCGCTGTCCCGCGAGATCCGCACCATGTCCTCGCGCGGGACGACCTTGATGCGGGCGCGGCCCTCCGGCTCACCGAGGGCGATCTCGTGCTCGTCGAGGCGGTGCCAGCCGTCGAGGTCGGTGTACGCGACCCCGCGCTCGGCCAGCAAGGCAGGGATGCTCGCCTCGTCGGGCTCGGCGGGACTCCACCAGCTCGCCTGGTCCTTCACGAGGTGCGAGATGGTCTCCATGGCGTCCGACTTGGTGTGCCCGATGAGGCCGACCGGCCCGCGCTTGATCCAGCCCGTGGCGTAGACGCCCGGCACGATGCGGTTGTCCTTGTCGAGCACCTGGCCCTCGTGGTTCGGGATCACGCCGTGCTTCTTGTCGAAGGGGATGCCGGGCAGCGGCGAGCCGAAGTAGCCGACCGCCCGGTAGATGGCCTGGATCGGCACCTCGCGGATCTCCCCCGTGCCGCGCACGCCGCCCTCGCCGTCCGGCTCGGTGCGCTCGTAGCGGAACGCGGTGATGCCGTTCTCGTCGCCGACGACCTCGAGCGGCTTCGCGTAGAAGTGCAGGTGCAGCCGCCGCGAGGCTTTCCCCACCTCGCGCTGACGCCACTGGGTGAGCACCTTGTCGATCACGAACACCTGCTTGTTCGACTCGATCGCGCGCTTCGAGCCCTCGTCGTAGTCGAAGTCCTCCTCGTGCACGATCATGTCCACGTCGCGCAGCTCACCCAGCTCCCGCAGTTCGAGGGGCGTGAACTTCACCTGCATCGGCCCGCGACGGCCGAACACATGCACGTCGGTGACGGGCGAGGCCTGCAGCCCCTCGTACACGTTCGCCGGGATCTCGGTCGGTAGCAGATCCTCGGGATGCTTCGCCAGGATGCGCGCGACATCGAGCGCGACGTTGCCGTTGCCGATCACCGCCACCGACTCCGCCTCGAGCGGCCAGGTGCGCGGGTAGTCGGGGTGCCCGTCGTACCAGCTCACGAAGTCGGCCGCACCGTAGCTGCCGGGCAGCTCGATGCCCGGGATGGCGAGCTCGGCATCGTGCACGGCACCGGTCGCGAAGATCACGGCGTGGTAGTGCTTCTTGAGGTCGTCGAGGGTGATGTCGCGCCCGTAGAGCACGTTGCCGAAGATGCGGATGTCGCCGCGGTCGAGCACCTCGCGCAGCGCCGTGATGATGCCCTTGATGCGCGGGTGGTCGGGGGCGACCCCGTAGCGCACGAGGCCGTACGGCGCGGGCAGCTGCTCGAAGAGGTCGATCGACACGTCGAAGCCGCGCTCGTACTTCAGCAGGATGTCGGCGGCGTAGATGCCGGCCGGGCCTGCGCCCACGATCGCGAGGCGGAGCTTCATGCGGGGGTGTTCCTTCCTGGACCCGAGGGCGGTGGATGCGGGGCGCGCCTAGCTCGAGCGCTCGACGATGGCCTGCGCGAAGCGGGTGAGCGACTTCTTGACCGGACCCTCGGGGAGCACCGCGAGCGCCGCCACGGCCTCGGCCGACCAGCGGTGCGCCTCGGCGAGCGTGTCGCGCGTCACCTGGTGCTCGCGCAGTTCGGCGACGACGCCGGCGAAGTCGGCAGGGTCGGCCTCGGCCGCGGTGGCCGCCTCGAGCCGGACGAGCAGCGCGGCGGCATCCGCATCCGTGGCGGCCGCCCGGCGCAGGTACAGCAGCGGGAGCGTCGGCACCCCCGCACGCAGGTCGGTTCCGGCGGCCTTGCCGGTCTGCTCGACCTGGGTCGAGAGGTCGATGACGTCGTCGATGAGCTGGAAGGCGACGCCGATGCGCTCGCCGAAGGCCTCCACCGCGGGACGGTACGCCTCGTCGGCGTTCGAGAAGACGACACCCACGACGGCCGCGCAGGCGATGAGCGACCCGGTCTTGTCGGAGAGCACCTGCAGGTAGTGGGCGATGGGGTCCTCGCCGGGGCGCGGCCCGACCGTCTCGTGCAGCTGCCCGAGGCAGAGCCGTTCGAAGACGTCGGCCTGCAGCGTGAGGGCGCGCTCGCCGAGTCCGGCGATGAGCTTCGAGGCGCGCGCGAACAGCAGATCGCCCGTGAGGATGGCGACCGAGTTGCCCCACACGTTCTGAGCGGTCGGCACCCCGCGGCGCAGCTGCGCGTCGTCCATGACGTCGTCGTGGTAGAGCGAGGCGACGTGGGTGATCTCGACCGCCTGAGCCGCCGTGACGACCGCGTCGGTGATGCCGTCGCCGAGCTGCGCGGTGAGCAGCGCGAGCACCGGGCGCACTCGCTTGCCGCCCGCGTCGATCAGGTAGCGGCCGGCGGCGTCCGCGATGTCGTCGGCGAACGCCAGCTGGGCGGCCAGCCCCTCCTCGACACGCTCGAGCCCGGCCTCGATGGCCCGCGCGAAGCTCTTCTCCTCACTCGAAGCGAAAAGCGCGTCGCCGAGGCCGAGCGTGGCACCCAGGGTACGGCGGCGGGTGAGCGAGGGGGTCGGGGTCACGAGGTGGCCGATCTGTCGAGCATCAGGTGGTGGGCTTCCGCGGCCCGCGACGACGGGCGGCGGAGGCGCGGATGGCGGGGTCGACCGGCTTGCGACCGCGATGCAGCGCCACGACACCCGCGGTGAGGTTGCGGTGCGCGACCCGGGTGAACCCGACGCCGCGGATCCACTTGCTCAGCTGCTGCTGGTCGGGCCACTGCTGGATCGACTCCACGAGGTAGCGGTAGGCGGCCGGATTGGTGCTCGAGAGCTTCGCCACGAGCGGCAGCGCCACCTTGAGGTAGGCCTCGTAGCCCGCCCGCATGAGGGCGCTCGGCGGGTGCGAGAACTCGCAGATCACGAGCCGCCCGCCGGGCTTCAGCACCCGGTACAGCTCCCCGAGGGCGACGAGCGGATGCGCGATGTTGCGCAGGCCGAAGCTGATGGTGACGGCGTCGAACTCCTCGTCGCCGAACGGCAGACGCTCGGCGTCGGCCTCGATGAACTCCAGCTCGGGGTGGCGTCGGCGGCCCTCCTCGATCATCCCCGGCGAGAAGTCGACGGCGACCACGGTCGCGCCGCGTTTGGCGATCGCCGCCGAGGAGGTACCCGTCCCGGCCGCGACATCGAGGATGCGCTCGCCCGGCTGCGGGTCGATCGCGTTGACGGTGGCGATGCGCCAGAGCACCGAGTTGCCGACCGACAGCAGGTCGTTGGTGCGGTCGTACCCGCGGGCGACGTCGCTGAACATCCCCGACACCTCGTCGGGTCGCTTGTCCATGTCCGCTCTGCTCACCATCTGCCATCCTATCCAGGCCCCATGCCGTGCGGTCAGGCCTAGGCTGGAGAGGTGATCGACCCCGCCGGCCCCGTGCCGCAGCTCACCGCCCGCTCGCGGGTGGCGGATCCGGTCACCTCGCTACTGCCGTTGCTGGACGCCGAGTCGCCGCTGCTCTTCGTGCGCCGTGGTGAGGGGGTCGCCGGGCTCGGGGAGGCGCTGCGCCTCGAGTTCAGCGGGCCGGACCGGATCACGCGCGCCGCAGAGACCTGGCGACGGATCGCCGCCGCCGCGACCGTCGACGACTCCGTCGGACTGTCGGGCAGCGGCCTGCTGGCCTTCGGCGCCTTCACCTTCGACGACGACTCCGCCTACCCGAGCGTGCTCATCGTGCCGCGCACGATCATCGGACGGCGCGACGGGGTCAGCTGGGTGACCCGCATCACCCTCGACGGCGACGACACCCCCGCCCCCGAGCCCTCGATCCGGCCGCTCGGCGCCGAGTTCCGGCTCTCGCTGCAGCCGGGGCGGCTGGACGGCGCGCACTACCGCGAGATCGTCGCCGACGCGGTGGCGCGCATTCAGGCGGGCGAGCTGCGCAAGGTGGTGCTCGCGCGCGACCTGGTCGGCCACCTGCCGACCGGCGGCGACCTGCGCCGCGTGCTCGTCGACCTCGCGCTCGGCTACCCCGACACCTGGACCTTCGCCGTCGACGGTCACATCGGCTCGAGCCCGGAGACGCTCGTGCGGGTGAGCCACGGACACGTCTCGGCGCGCGTGCTCGCCGGCTCGGTCGCCCGCGGGGCGGATGCGGATGCCGACCACGCGGCAGCGCTCGCCCTCGCCACCTCCACCAAGGACGTCGACGAGCACCGCTACGCGGTGCAGAGCGTGCTCGCCGCGCTCGGACCGCATGCGCGCGGCGCCGGCGGCGGGGGCGGCATCAGCGCGAGCGAGGTGCCGTTCGCCCTCAAACTGCCGAACCTCTGGCACCTGGCCACCAACATCGAGGGCACCCTGAGCGACGGCTCCTCGGCGCTCGACCTGGCGGCGGCCCTGCACCCCACCGCGGCGGTCGCGGGCACCCCGACCGCGAAGGCGCTCGAGGTGATCCGCGAGCTCGAGCCGCTCGACCGGGGTCGCTACGGCGGGCCGGTCGGCTGGGTGGATGCGAACGGCGACGGCAAGTGGGCCGTCTCGCTGCGCTCGGCGGAGGTGGACGCCGAGGGCGGCATCCGCGCCTTCGCGGGCGCCGGGATCCTCGCGCAATCGGACCCCGATGTGGAGCTCGCCGAGACGAAGCTCAAGTTCCGCCCCATCGTGGAGGCCTTCGGCTAGTCCCCCAGCAGGCGCCTCTGCTCGTCCACGTCGAAGTCGGGCGGCGGCCAGCCCTGCCCGAGCGACGCGAAGGCCTCGAGCAGCAGTTGCTGCACGGCGAGCCGCGCGTACCACTTGCGGTTCGCGGGCACCACGTGCCACGGCGCCGCGGATGTGGAGGTGCGTTCGAGCGCCAGCTGGTACGCCTCCTGGTAGTCGGACCAGAGGGCGCGCTCGGCGAGATCACCCGGGTTGAACTTCCAGTACTTGTCGGGGCGCTCGAGCCGCTCGGCGAGCCGGTCGTGCTGCTCCTCGGCGGAGATGTGCAGCATCGCCTTCACGATCACGGTACCCGCCGCGATGGCCTCGTTCTCGAAGTCGACGATGGCGCCGTAGCGCCGTTCGATCTCCTCCGCGGGCGCGAGCTCCCGCACCCGGCCGATGAGCACATCCTCGTAGTGCGAGCGATCGAAGACCCCCAGGTATCCCGGGCCGGGCAGCTCGCGCCGCACCCGCCACAGGAAGTCGTGGGCGAGCTCCTCCTCGGTGGGCTTCTTGAAGGCCCGCAGCCGCACCCCCTGAACGTCGACCGATCCGACGACGTGCCGCACGATGCCGCCCTTCCCGGCGGTGTCCATCCCCTGCAGCACGAGCAGCACGCTGCGCGGGTCGTGGTCTTTGTTGGCGAACAGCCGCTCCTGCAGCCCGTCGAGCTCGACGGCGCCCTTCGCGAGATCCTTGTCGCCGTCGTCGTGATCGCCCCGGTAGCCGGGGGTCGAGTCCGGGTCGATGTCGGCGAGGGTGAAGCCCGGTCCGACGCGCAGCGCTGCGGCGAGGTCGCTCATGCGCCCACTTTCGCGCATCCGGCCCCGTTCGCGCATCCGCCGCTCCCATCTCAAGGAGTCGCGCAACCCATCTCAAGGAGGTGATGTGAGGCAAGTCGCGTCGTGTGGCGCGTGAGGCACTCGTGCGGCGCCGACTCCTTGAGATGGGTTGCGCGACTCCTTGAGATGGGATGTGCGCTCAGGGCCGCCGGGACGCTAGCGGCCGAGCGCCACCTCGACGAGCACACGGCCGGGCGACGGCGTGAGCGCGCCGTCCAGCTGCCCCGACTCGGTGACCGCCCGGTGCTGCCAGCCGTAAGCGGCCGCGAGGGCCGCCAGGTCGACCGACTGCGGGGTGAGCAGCACGCGGTCGGCGAGCGCCGGATCCGCGGAGCGCGCCACCTCCAGCCCGTCGAAGATCGTGCCGCCGTGGTCGTTGCCCACCACGAGCTGCAGCCGCGGCCACGCTTCGCCGGCACCGCCGAGCAGGGAGCCGACGTCGTGCAGCAGCGCGAGGTCGCCCATGAGCACGCGCGTGACGCCGGGGCGGGTCTCGTCGCGCTGCGAGGCGAGGGCGATGCCCGTGGCGGTCGCGATCGTGCCGTCGATGCCCGCCAGCCCGCGGTTGGCGTGCACGCGGATGCGCTTGCCGGTCGCCACCTTGTCGAGCTCCCGGATGAGACGGGACGCCCCCAGCACGAGGCGGTCGTGCGGCCAGGTGGCGGCCCACACCGCCTCCACGAGCCGCCGCCGGGTGACGGGGGCGCGCATCCGCTCGAGCTGATCCCGGGCGAAGGCGGCCCGCTCGGCGTAGTCGGTGCCGAGCGAGGCGACCGAATCCTCCACCTCCTCGAGCAGCAGGCGCGAGGTGTGCACCCAGCGCCGCGCCCAGGAGGGGTCGGGCTCGGGGCCGGGCGTCACCTCGACGCGGTCGGCGAAGCGCGCGACCCGGTGCCCGGGGTTGTAGTCGTCGAGCCCCGGGGAGCGCACCACGATCGTCTCGACGCCGCGGCGCTCGACGATCGCGGGTACCTCGCGGCTGAGCGTCGGATGCCCGAACACGATGACCCGCTCGACGCGATCCCCGAAGCCCGCCGCGCCGAGCAGCTCCCGGTAGGCGGGCACGAGCTGCGGACCGAAGCGCGCGCCGCTCGAGACCTCGGCGAGCAGCGGCGCCCCCAGCTCGCGGGCGACGCGCTCGGCGTCCTCGCCGGCGCCCGCGCCTGCCACCACGACCGTGCCGGGGCGGGGCGCGAGCGTCACCACATCCACCGACACCGGGGCGGGCGCGACCCACTCGCCGGGTGCCGCATCCGGCAGCCGCACCGCCGACGACAACGGCTCACGGAACGCGAGGTTCACATGCCGGGGACCCCGGATGCCGTCGAGCACCTCGGCCGCGAGCGCATCCGCCGCCTGCTCCTCGCCCTCCGCACCGACCGGAGCCGCCACATCCCAGGAGTGGGGGGCGACGTCACGGAAGATGCCGGCCTGCCGGGTGGTCTGATTGGCGCCGACGCCGCGCAGCTCCTCGGGGCGATCCGCGCTCACCACGAGGAGCGGCACCCCCGAGTGCGCCGCCTCCAGCACGGCGGGATGCAGGTTGCCGACCGCGGTGCCCGAGGTCGTCACCACGACGGCCGGCACCCCCGACTCGACGGCGAGTCCGAGCGCGAGGAAGCCCGCCGAGCGCTCGTCGATGCGCACATGCAGCGTCAGCAGTCCCGCCTGCTCGAAACGGGCGGCCGCCAGGGCGAGCGCCTGCGAGCGCGAACCGGGGCACACCACGACATCCGTCACCCCGCGCCGCACGAGGCCGGCGAGGAGGGCGGTGGCGTAGACGCTCGCGGGGGCGTCTGCGGAAGGAGGCGTCACCTCACGACTTCGGGGCGTCGTCGTCGGGGTCCGCGTCGAGCTCCGAGAGCCGCTGCTCGAGGTCGCGGATGCGCTGCTCCTGCTCCTTCTCGCGGGCGATGCGGCGCAGGAACGCGGGATCGTCGTCCGGCGCGACGGGCGCGCTCGGGTAGCGTCCGTGGTTGCGCTTCTCGAGCGGCTCCCGGCCGGCCGCGAACCACAGGATCGGACCGACGAAGGCGATCACGATGATGATGAGCGCCCACACCGGCTTCGGCAGGGCGCGCACCCGCGAGGGGTCGATGCGGATGAGGTCGACGATGGCGGCGATGAGCAGCACCAGCACGATGATGAACGGCAGGTAGCGCAGCACGACGGCCATGGCCCGATTCTAGGCCGGGCCGCCGCGCGCCCGCCGCGACCTAGACTTGCCGGGTGCCCGCCTGGATCCCGTACACCCTGCTGCGCCTGGCGCTCTTCGGCGTCACCTTCATCGTGCTGTGGGTGCTGCACCTGGAGTACTGGCTCGCCGCGATCGTGGCCGCGGTCGTGGGGCTCACGGTCTCGTACATCTTCTTCCCCGGGCTGCGGAACCGCGTCGCGGAGGAACTCGCCGCGAGCCGCGAGCGCCGCGGCGGGTCGCCCGAGGGCCCCGCATCCGATGCGGGCGTCGACGAGCAGGCCGAAGACCGCGACTGACGCGGTCCGTCAGAAGGCGATCGCCGCGCCCAGCCCCAACCCGAAGGCCACCGCGGTCAGCAGGGTCAGCTTCAGCGCCGTCACGTACTCGCGCGGCGTCTTCGCGGTGAGCACGATGAGGATCGCGGGCGCCGCGGCGAGGAGCGCGAAGTACACGTACGCCGCGTTGTCGTAGAAGACCACGAAGAACGCCAGGATGCCGAACGGCGCGGCCACGAGCACCGCGTAGAGCACGCGCGATCCGAGGTCGCCGAGCAGCACGGCGACGGTGCGCTTGCCTGCCGCCTTGTCCTGGGCGCGGTCGCGGAGGTTGTTGACGTGCAGCACCGCGGCCGCGAAGAGCCCCGCGCTCACCCCGCCCAGCCACGACTCGAGGTTGACGGTGCCCGCCTGCACGAAGGTGGTGCCGAGCACCGCCACGAGACCGAAGAAGACGAACACGGCCACCTCGCCGAGCGCCGCGTAGCCGTACGGGCGCCTGCCGCCCGTGTAGAACCAGGCCGCCGCGATCGCGACCGCTCCGACGGCGAGCAGCCACCAGTGCTGCGTGAAGATCACGAGGATGAGGCCCGCGATCGCCGCGAGGCCGAAGAAGACGAGCGCCGCGATGAGCACGTGCCGCGGCTTCGCGCGGCCCGATCCGACGAGTCGCGCGGGACCTACCCGGTGGGCATCGGTTCCGCGGATGCCGTCGGAGTAGTCGTTGGCGTAGTTGACGCCCAGCTGCAGCAGACCGGCGACCGCGAGGCACAGCAGGGCACGCACCCAATGGTGGTACCAGGGGCCGTCCCACAGCACGGCGGCGGCGCCCGTGCCGAGCGCGACCGGGGCGATCGCGAGGGCGAGGGTGAGGGGGCGGGCGGCGCCGATCCAGTCGCCGAGCTGGGCGGGGCTCGCCTCGGCCGGCGGGCGACCGCCGGGGCGACCGCTGCGGCCCCGGTTCTTCGGGCCCGACGCCTTGGCCTTCGCGGGAGCGCCCTTGGCCGGGCCGCCCTTCGCCGACGCGCCCTTCGCACGCTCGAGGGCCTTCGGATCGAATCGTTGCTGCTTCGCCACGATCGAGAAGCCTACCTGCGCCGCTGGTGCGGTTTCGGCTGGATGGCACCGGCGAAGCCGCGCCATCCAGCCGAAACCGCACCACTCAGGGGCGGGTGGCGAGGTCGAGGACGGCGCGGCGGTCGAGCTTGCCGGTGGGCAGCAGCGGGAGCGCGGCGACGCGGACGACACGGTCGGGGCGGCCCACCGGCCCGAGGGCGGCGGCGACCGCGGCGACCGCGGCCGCGTCGTCGACCGCTCGCCCGGCGGCGACAGCGACCGGGCGCTCACCCCAGCGCGCATCCGGCACCGCCACGACGGCGACCTCCGCGAAGCCGGGATGCCGCCGCAGCTGCTCCTCGATCGCCGAGAGCGCGACCTTCACCCCGCCCGAGACGATCACATCGTCGCGGCGCCCGGTCACCCGCAGCCGCGCACCGTCCCACTCCCCCGCGTCGGCGGTGCGGAACCAGCGCGCGCCATCCGCCACCACGAACCGCTCGGCGGTGAGAGAGTCGTCGCCCAGGTAGCCCTGGGCGAGGGTCGCACCCCCGAGCCACACCTCGCCGGCCTCCACGCGCACGCGCGTCGACCCGAGAGGCACGCCGTCGTACACGCAGCCGCCGCTCGTCTCGCTCGAGCCGTAGCTGCGCACCACGTGCACACCTGCCGCGCGCGCCCGCTCGAGCAGGGTCGCGGGGGTCGCCTGCCCGCCCACGAGCACGGCGGCGAAGCCGCGCAGGGCGTCGGTGGCCGCGGGGTCGTCGAGCAGGGTCGCGAGCTGCGCGGGCACCAGGGCGACGCAGCGCTCCGGGATCGCGAGTCGCGCGACCGCGTCGAGGAACCCGGATGCCGTGAAGCCTCCGGGGGGAACCGCGACCGGCTCCGTCCCGGCGCAGATCGAGCGGGCGAGCACGTTGAGGCCGGCGATGTAGTGCACCGGCAGGGCGAGCACCCACTGGGCGGGGCCGCCGAGCGCCGACTCGCTCGCCGCGGCGGAGGCGAGCACGGCATCCGCGGGAAGCGCCACCCGCTTCGGGCGGCCGGTCGACCCGCTCGTCTCGACGACGAGGCCGATCGCCTGGCCGAGCTGCGCAGGAAGCGGGCTCGGGTCGCCGCTCCCCGACGCCACGAAAAGCGCCGGCCCCCCGGCGAGCGCCGCCCGCAACCGCTCGAACACCGCGGCCGGGCCCGCGGCGGCGGCGATCGGCACGAGCGGCCTCATCGGCTCAGAAGTGCCACGGGTACGGGCCCCAGTCGGGGTCGCGCTTCTCGAGGAAGGCGTCCCGCCCCTCGACCGCCTCATCGGTGCCGTAGGCGAGCCGGGTGGCCTCCCCCGCGAACACCTGCTGCCCGACCATTCCGTCGTCGACGGCGTTGAGGGCGAACTTGAGCATGCGGATGGCGGTGGGGCTCTTGCCGAGGATCGTCTCGGCCCAGGCGAGGCCGGTGCGCTCGAGCTCGGCGTGCGGCACGACCGCGTTCACGGCGCCCATCTCGTGGGCGCGCTGCGCGTCGTACTCCTCCGCGAGGAAGAACACCTCGCGCGCGAACTTCTGGCCCACCTGGCGCGCGAAGTAGGCGCTGCCGTAGCCGGCGTCGAAGGAGCCGACATCGGCATCCGTCTGCTTGAAGCGGGCGTGCTCGCGGCTCGCGATCGTGAGGTCGCACACGACGTGCAGCGAGTGGCCGCCGCCGGCCGCCCAGCCGGGCACGAGCGCGATGACGACCTTCGGCATGAACCGGATGAGGCGCTGCACCTCGAGGATGTGGAGTCTGCCCACCCCCTCGCGCCGGTTCCGTAGTTCAGGAGTTGCCGCCGCATCCGCTGCATCCGGGACCGCGAGGGGCGGATTCTCCTGAGTTGCGGAATCTGCATGGGCGTACTCGTATCCGGAGCGCCCTCGGATGCGCTGGTCGCCGCCCGAGCTGAACGCCCAGCCGCCGTCCTTCGGGCTCGGACCGTTGCCGGTGAGCAGCACCACCCCGACACGCGGATTCTGTCGCGCGTCGTCGAGGGCGCGCGCCAGCTCGTCGACCGTCTGCGGGCGGAAGGCGTTGCGGACCTCCGGGCGGTCGAACGCGACGCGCGCGATCCGTCCGGTGGTGTCGAGGTGGTAGCTGACGTCGGCGAGCCCCTCGAAGCCGGGCACCTCGCGCCAGACCTCGGGGTCGAACAGCTCCGAGACGCTCACAGCGCCCCCAGCCAGCTGAGTCCCAGCAGCAGCACGACCGGGTTGAGCAGCACCCCGACCGCGATGGCCGCGATGCCCCACCCGCGCCCCCAGCGTCCGATGACGGCCACGAGCCCCGCGACCACCGCGAGCCCGCTCAGCAGGGTCGCCGAGATCGCGAGCCCGAGCCCCAGCTCGAAGCGGCCGGAGGTGGCGAGGGCGAACGCGACGGCCGCGGTGACGACCATGAGGATGGCGAGCCCGCCGGCGAGCCCGCCGGGCCAGCGCGGTCGACGCTTCGGCGCCGCCGCCTCGTCCGCGACGTCGACCTCGTGCGACGCGTCGAAGATCTGCAGCCCATCGCTCACGCGCTCAACCCTAGCGAGGCGGTGGCGAGGGGTGGGGCGACGGATCGCCCACGCGGGCGCGTGACGAAGCGAGTCGCGACGCCTCCTGAACGTCGCTCAGCAGTCGATAATGACGGCATGACGACGCCGAGCGACCGCGATCCGATCGTTCCCGGGCTGGCGCCGGGGATCAACGGCAACCCCGCCCCGGGTCGCCCCTTCGGCGAGCTCGGCCCGCGCTCGACGCCACCGGGCGGGTCGCTGAGGACGCGCGCGATCGCGACGGGCAGCGGCCTGCTCGGCCTCGCCCTCGCGACGATCGTGGTGCTCACGAGCCTCCATCGCGGCTGAGGCGCGAGGGGGCAGACTGGGTGCATGCTCCCCGAGCCGGATGAACTGCTCGCCGCCGCCCACGTGGTGCGCCTGCCGCTCGTCACGCGCTTCCGTGGGGTGACCGAACGCGAGGCCCTGCTGCTGCACGGACCGTCGGGGTGGGGCGAGTTCTCGCCGTTCCTCGAGTACGGCGACGAGGAGGCGTCCGCCTGGCTCGCCGCCGCGATCGAGGCCGCGTGGGGGGATCCGATCGCGAGCTCGCGCGCCGAGGTGCCCGTGAACGCGACCCTCCCCACCGTGCCGGTCGAGCAGATCGCCGCGGTGCTCGAGCGCTTCGGGGAGGTGCGCACGGTGAAGGTGAAGGTGGCGGATGCCGCCGAGTCGCTCGCGCACGACGTCGCGCGGGTGCGCGAGGTGCGGCGCATCCTGGGGCCGGCGGGCCGCATCCGGGTGGATGCCAACGGCGGCTGGAGCGTGGACGCCGCGGAGCGCGCCGCCCACGCGCTCGCCGGCTTCGACCTCGAGTACCTCGAGCAGCCCTGCGCGTCGATCGACGAGCTCGCCGAGCTGCGCGAGCGCCTGCACGACTGGCAGCTGCCGATCGCGGCCGACGAGAGCGTGCGCAAGGCCGACGATCCGCTCGCGGTCGCCCGCGCCGGGGCTGCCGACCTCGTCGTGGTGAAGGTGCAGCCGCTGGGGGGCGTGGCCCGCGCCCTGCGCATCGTCGCGGAGGCGGGGCTGCCCGCGATCGTGTCGAGCGCGATCGACACGAGCGTCGGACTCGCGATGGGCGCACGGCTCGCCGCGGCGCTGCCCGAGCTCGACTACGACTGCGGGCTCGGCACGGCGGCGCTGCTCGCGGCCGACGTCACGGGCGAGCCGCTGACGCCCGTCGACGGCCGCATCCCGGTTCGCCCGGTGGAGCCGGATGCCGCGCTGCTGCGCGCGCACGCGGCGCCCCCCGAGCGCGTCGCCTGGTGGCACGATCGCCTGCGGCGCGCGCTCGGGGTGCTGCGCGTCAGCCGATGAGCTTCCAGGGGCCGTAGGCGGCGGCCGTCGGCGCGGTGCCGACGACGTACCACTGCGCCTGGTAGCTGCGGCCGTTGTAGACGACCTTCTCACCGCCGGTGTAGACGGTGGCCGCGCTCCCGGCGGGGATGCCGCCCGGCGTCGTCGGCGCCACGACCTCGCTCCACGGTCCGCCGACTCCGCCCGGCGCCTGGTTCCGGGTCCACCACAGGGCCCGGAAGGTGCGGCCCTGGTAGCTGACCTGGTCGCCCGCGACGAAGATGCGCGACGGCGTCCACAGGGTGCTCCCGTCGGCGGCGACGGCGAGTTCCGCCCACGCGCCGGTGGCGTTCGCACCCGGGGTCTCGCCGAGCGTGTACCAGAGGGCCTCGAAGACCTTGCCGCCGTAGCTCACCTGGTTGCCGGTCGTGTAGACCTTCTTCCGGTCCCAGGCGGCCGGCTTCGGCACGCCCTGCTCGCCGAGGTGCAGCTCGCAGGAGATCCGTCCGCTGTACAGGGCGTGGCCCTCGGTCGCGCTCCCCGGGCCGGCGCCGTAGATGCCGTCGTCCGACCAGACGACCTCCTTGGTGCCGCCGGCGCAGCTCGACGACGGCGCGATCGCGAAACCCTCGAGGTTGTTGAGGGGCAGCGATGCGGGGCGGCTGTAGGCGACCTCCGGCACGATCGCACCCGTCGCGTCGACCTTGAGCACGGTCGAGGTGACCCCGCAGCTGTTGTCGCACAGCGCCCAGATGCGCTTCGCGTCGGCGTCGTACTGCACGTCCATCACGTGGCCCATGCCCGTGTCGACGACGGCCACCCGGTGGAAGCTGTGGTCGCTGTTGAGCACGTAGGCGTAGAGCTTGCCGTCGTTCTCGAGAGCCGCGAAGTAGAGCCCGGTGCCGTGCAGCGGGTAGTCGAGCGGACGGTATGCGGCGCCCGTCGACTGGTCGACGAAGCCGTTCGCGGTGAGGTAGCCGTCGGGCACGAAGGTGACGCCCTCGAAGCCCAGGTTCGCCTCGGTGCGGTTGCCGGCGTGGAGCTCCGGGAACTCCGCGGTCAGGTCCCACTGATCGGTCGCGACGAGCCGGTCGCCGGATCCCGTGATGTCGAAACGCAGGATCGCGTTGAGCGGGATACTGTTGGCCGCGTTGTTGCGCTCGGTCGTGACGTACAGCGCCCCGTCCGGTCCGATGGTGAGGCCTTCGGAGTCGGGCTGGTTGCTCGCCGTGTCGGGGGCGCCCGGGAAGAAGATCTGCTTGCCGGCGGCCCAGCCGTCGGCGGTGTCGGGCACCCAGAGGCCGTCGTGCTTCACGAGGCGGTAGACCCAGCTCTTGTTCTTGACGCTGTAGAGCACGTTCGGGTTGCTCGGGTCGAAGACGAGGCCGCTGATGTCGCGCCCTTCGGGACCGGTGACGGTCGTCCAGGCGCATTGCGTGTCGGCGATGGCGACCTCGGCGCTGCCCGGCCAGCTGCCGGGGGTGACCGCGCCGACGGGAAGCGCGCCGGCCGGGTCGGGGGCCTCCGGCTGGCACGGCAGTGTCGGGATCGGGTCGTCGGCGGGGTTGTCGAGCGGCGTCTCGCACGCGCTCGCGTTGGGGGAGCCGAAGCTCTTCGCGGCGACGGAGACGAACTCGCCCGAACCGTCGGGGCAGCGTGCGATGGCACCGGCACCGAAGTTGTTGCCCTCGTCGGCGCCCGCCTCTCCCGCGGTGTACTCGACCGCGTCGACGAGGGTGCCGGCCGCGCCGTTCGCGCCATCCGGGAGGTACAGCTTCACGCCGTCGCCGCCGCTGCCGAGCCCCTTGGTGGAGCTGAAGTACACGAAGCCGTTGGCGGGCACGACCGTGGTGGCCGAGCCGTCGGCGAGGGTGGCCGAGAAGGTGGCGGCCGAGGCGGCGCTGCCGCTGTCGATCTGCAGCCAGCCCGCGATGCTCACGGCGGTGGCACCGGTGTTGACGAGCTCGATCGCGTCGCCGACCGGGGTGTTGCCGTTGTCGGACGACACCTCGTTGATGCGGATGCTCGCCCAGTTCGGGTCGATGTCGGCGCCCGGGTCGGTGCCGGGGTCCGTTCCCGGGTCCGTGCCGGGGTCCGTTCCCGGGTCGGTTCCGCCGCCGGCGGAGAAGCGGCTCGTGCCGGGGGAACCGATGTCGCCCGTGGTCGAGGCGCGCGAGCTCTCGACGTCGCCGACCACCGAGAGCTGCCACAGCGAGGCGTTGTTCGCGCCGAGTGCCGCCTCGCTCGACGGGATGCCCGAGACGCCCTGCGTGCGCGGTCCCTTGACGGCGCCGGCGCCCTGGTCGTTGTAGACGAGGCGGTCGGCGAGGTTCGCGACCGGGTCGGTTCCGCTGAAGATGTTGATCTGGTCGGAGCGGCCCAGGTTGACCGTGTTGCCGGCCAGGATCTTCACCGACGCCCCGAGGCCCCACTCGGCGCGGAAGACGGCATCCGGCGACTCGGTGATGATCGCGGACTCGCCCGCGGCGAGCGTGCCGAGGCTGTCGAGCGGTACCGTGCCGGGAACGGGGCCGTCGTCGTCGAACGACCAGCCGGCGAGGCTCTGCGGGGCGGAGCCGAGGTTGGTGATCTCGATGAACTCGCCCGAGGAGTTCACCGGGTTGTACATCCACTCGGTGATCTTCACGTTCGGGGCGTCCGCGGCATGGGCCGCGGTGGGGAGGGCGAACACGAGGGCGCCGACGGTGGCGGTGGCGACGAGAGCGGCGCCGAATCGGGGGGTGCGGAGGCTCATAGCTCCGGAAGCTATCGGTGCCACCCGTACGGGGGTCGATGCCGAGGTGAACGGAAGGCGAACGACGGCGTCGGGCGCGCCCCGCTCGCGTCAGTCGAGCGGCAGGCCCGAGTAGGCGTGGAAGCCCTTGAAGAAGAGGTTGACGATCGTGAAGTTGAACAGCACGGCCGCGAAGCCGATGATCGCAAGCCAGGCCGAGCGGGAGCCGCGCCATCCGCGGGTCGCCCGCGCGTGGATGTAGCCGGCGAAGACCACCCAGATGATGAAGGTCCACACCTCTTTGGTGTCCCAGCCCCAGTAGCGGCCCCAGGCGTGCTCGGCCCAGATGGCGCCGGCGATGAGGGTGAAGGTCCAGAACGCGAAACCGATCACGTTGAGCCGGTAGGCGGTGTTCTCCAGCGCCTCCGAGCTGGGGAAGCTGCGCAGGAAGCGCCACTTCTGCGACGCCCCGTCTTCGCGGCGCGCCTGCAGCAGCTGGGCGAGCGAGAGCCCCGCGCCGACGGCGAAGAAGCCCGTGCCGAGGGTGGCGACGAGGACGTGGATGACGAGCCAGGCCGACTGCAGGGGCGGGGGCAGCGGGACGACGGGCACGTACACGTTGACGGCGGCGAGCCCGAGCAGCAGCGCGACGAGCACGGTGACGTAGGCGCCGAGGAAGCGCACATCGCGCCACAGGTTCACGAGCAGGAACACCGCGACCATGACGGCGGTGCCGGTCAGCGCGAACTCGAACATGTTCGACCACGGCGCGTGGCCGTCCGCGATGCCGCGCAGCACGAGGGCGCCGAGGTGCAGCACGAAGCCGAGCACGGTGAGCGCGAAGGCGATGCGCATCGCCCGACTGGGCCGGGTCGTGCCCGCCTCGCTCGTCGGCGGGGCGGGAGGCGCGAGCACGGTGGTGCCCCCGGAGGCCTGGTTCAGGACGGCGCCGCCCGCCGACTGCGCGGCGATCGCCTCGCTCGAGCGACGGGCGAGGTCGACCACGTACGCGGCGAACGCGATCACATAGACGGCGGCGGCCGAGTACACCGCGAGGAGCGAGTAGGCGGCAAGGGTCTCGGTGCTCACGCGTTCATCCTACGTTCGAGCCTCTCAGCGTGTCTGCGGGCGATCTCGGCGACCGCGGCGGCGAGGGTCGGGTCCTCCCCGCGCGCGAGGCCCGCGTACTCGAGGCGCACCCCGGCACCGTCGGGCACGGCCTTGATCCACATCCGGCGCCGCGGGATGAACAGGCTCGTGAGCAGCCCGCCGAGGATGAGCAGCGCGAACAGGAGCACCCAGCCCTCGGTGGGATCGTGGTGGAAGTCGACGCTCACGAAGCGCTTGAGACCGGTGAACTCGATCGTGCCGAGCCCCTCGGGCAGCTCGACCGTCTCGCCCTGCGTCAGCTCGAGCGCCTTCACGTCGGCCTTCGGCCCGGCGAGCGGGGTGAGATCGTCGGTGTCGAGCGCGTAGGCGTTGACGCTGCCCCCCTCGTCGAGGCCGAGGTCGCCGCGGTACACCGTGACCGTCAGCAGGCTCGAGTCGCCCGCGTAGGGCGAGAGCGAGGTGTAGGTGCCGTCTCCCACGGGGGCCGGGTCGGGGTAGAAGAAGGCGAGCATGCCGAGCTGGGCGTCGAGCCCGTCGGGCACCTTGATGACGCCGAGGCTGCGCAGGTTGGCGTCCTGGGGCAGGAAGGCGACCGGACCCGAGAAGGCGACGTCGCCGTCCGCGTTCCTCACCGTCACGATCGGCGCGTAGCCGTTGCCGAGCAGGTACATCTTGGTGCCGCCCACCTCGAGCGGGGCGTTCACCTTGAGCTCGCCCGCGGTCCAGTCGGTGCCGGGGGTGCGCACCGAGAGGTGCGCGGTGTAGTCGAGCGGGTGGTACTGCAGGGACGCCGGATCCAGCTGGTAGCGCCCGTCGAAGTCGTCGAGGCGCACCGAGAACGGCTCGAGCGCGCTCTCCGTGAAGAAGCGTCCCGGGATGAACGAGTCGTAGCTCGCGAGCGAGTTGGTGAAGGCGGTGTCCTGGATGATCACGCGCTGGCCGTTGTAGCCGAAGCCGCTGCCCAGCCCCACCGTGAGGAGCACCCCCACGAGGGCGGTGTGGAACACCAGGTTGCCCGTCTCGCGCAGATAGCCGCGCTCGGCCGAGATCGAGTCCCCGTACCGTTCCACGCGGTAGCCGGCCCCGCGCAGCACGGCGCGGGCCTCCTCGACGGCCGCCTCGGCATCCGCCGTGCTCGTGCGCTCGGTGAAACCGACGAGCCGGGCGAGGCGCGCCGGGGTCTTCGGCGGGCGGGCGCGCAAGGCGTCGAGGTGGTGCTTCGTGCGCGGGATGATGCAGCCGACGAGCGAGATGAACAGCAGCAGGTAGATGGCCGAGAACCACGGCGAGCTGAAGGTGGAGAACACCCCGAGCTTGTCGAGCACCTCGAAGGCGTCGGGGTTGTCGATGCGGTACTGGTTGACGCCGTTCGGGTCGGAGCTGCGCTGCGGCACGAGCGAACCCGGCACCGCGGCGAGTGCGAGCAGCAGCAGCAGCACGAGCGCGGTGCGCATGCTCGTGAGCTGACGCCAGAAGAAGCGCAGGTAGCCCACGACGCCGAGCCGGGGCTGGGCGATCGCGGGGTCGGCCGGTGCCGAGTCGATGTGGTCCGAGGGGCGCAGCGGGTCGGTCGACCGGGCCGCGCGGTCAGAGCGCGGGGGTGAAGCCATTGATCACCGTCCCCAGGTGCGACATGATGACGCCCCACAGCCCGGAGACCATGAGCAGGCCGATGAGCACGAGCAGGGCACCGCCCGCGATGTTCACGGCCCGGATGTGGCGGCGGAACCATCCGACGCTCGAACCGACCCAGCCGAAGCCGAGCGCCACGAGCACGAACGGCAGGCCGAGGCCGATGCAGTACGCGAGACCGATGAGGGCGGCACGCCCCGGATCCCCCCCGTAGCCGGCGAGGAACCCGACGGCGATGAGGGTCGGGCCGACGCACGGGGTCCAGCCGATGGCGAACAGGATGCCGAGCAGCGGCGCCCCGATGAGCCCGGTGCGGGGCTGCCAGCCGGGCTTGAGCTGCCGCTGCAGCACGGTGACCTGGCCGATGAAGACCAGGCCGAGCAGGATGATGAGCACCCCGCCGATCCGCATCAGCAGCTCGCCGTATTCCAGCAGGAAGCGGCCCGCGGCACCGGCGAGCACGAACACCACCATGAAGACGGCACTGAACCCCGCGATGAACAGCGCGGCGCCGAGCACCATCCGCGAGCGGGTGCGGGGCGCGCCGTTCGCGACGCCCGAGACGTAGCCGAGGTAGCCGGGCACGAGCGGCAGCACGCAGGGCGAGAGGAACGACAGCAGCCCCGCGGCGAGCGCGATCGGCACGGCGAGCCACAGCCCGCCGCTCACGATGATGTCGCCCGGCCCCACCTCGGTCAGGCCTTCTCGGCGAGCAGGGTGTCGACGATGTCGGAGACGACGCTCGGGCTCGTGATGAGGCCGCTCACGCGCGCCGCCACCCGCCCCTGGCGATCCAGGATGAGCGTGGTCGGAACGGAGTTCTGCGGGAGCCGGTTGTCGGCGAAGGCCAGCTGCACGGCGTTGTCGGCGGCGTCGACGATCGAGGGGTAGCCCACGCCGTGGTCCTTCTCGAAGCCGAGGGCGACATCCGCGGTGTCGCTCACGTTGACCCCGACGATCGACGCCTCGGCGCCGTTCGCCTCGAACTGGGCACGCAGCTTCTCGAGCTCGGGCGCCTCCTCGCGGCAGGGCGGGCAGGCCGCGTACCAGAAGTTGACGACGACGACCCGGCCGGCCACATCCGCGGACGAGAAGGCCTCGCCCGTGTCGAGGGTGCCGGCGAACTCGACCGCGGGGTCGCGCTTGTCGGCGGCGAGCGTGATGATGCGTCCATCGCCCGAGACGTAGTCGCCCGCGCCCTGCTCGTACACCTCGGTGAGGTGACTCGCCTGCTCGGTGCATCCGGCGAGGAGCGCCGCGAGGGCGACGGCGGGTACGGCGAGGCGCACGCCGAGGCGGCGGGCGGGTGTGGCGCGGGTACTCACACGGCTCCCAGATCGATGGACTGCGCAAGCAACTCTGCCGCAGGTTCCTGATAGTCCACCTCGACGAACCCCTCGCCGTCCCAGGCGAGCGTCGTGATGCTCGAGAGGGAGCAGCGCCGGGTGCGCGGATCGTGCATGAGCGGCTTGCCGGCGACCGTGCGGGCGACCATCCAGATGGGCAGCTGGTGGCTGACCAGAACCACCTCGCCGCCCGGGGTGCCGGCGTGCGCCTGCGCGATGGCGTCCATCATCCGGGCCCGGATGGAGACGTAGGCCTCGCCCCAGGTGGGGCGCCACGGACCCACGAGGTAGGGCCAGTTGCGCGGGTTCCTGAGGCCGCGACGCACGTTGCCGCCCTCGAAGCGGTTGGCGGGCTCGATGAGCCGCGGGTCGAGCTCGGTCTCGAGAGCGAAGCGCGCCGCCCAGGGCGCCGCGGATTCGCGGGTGCGCTGCAGGGGGCTCGCGACGAGGCGCGTGATGGGGCGCCCGGCGAGCGAGTCGGAGGCCAGCTGCGCCATCCGGTGCCCGAGGGCCGACAGGCCGTAGCCGGGGAGGCGCCCGTAGAGGATGCGGTCGGGGTTCTCGACCTCGCCGTGGCGGACGAGATGCACGAGGTCGGCGCTCACCCGCCCAGTCTAGGAGCGGGCTGCGATCGCCCCCTCCGGGATGACGGCGAAGTTGTCGCGGAACAGCGCGGTGGGGTCGACGCGCGCCTTGAGCGTGCGGAGGCGCGCGAGAGTCGCGGGCGGGAAGGCGCGCTCGACGCGGTCGCCGCGCGGGTCGGCCTCGAAGCTCAGGTAGACACCGAGGATGTGGTGCTCGAGCGCATCCCACTGCTCGACCAGCCAGGACGCGCTGCCCGACATCGCGGCGAGCGAGAAGTTCGCGGAGCGATGCGCGTACGCCGTGGCGTCCTCGGGCACGTCGGAGACGGCGCCCCCCACCGCGCGCACCTGGAAGAAGTGCACGCGACCCGAATGCAGCATCCCCGCGAGCGCTTCGGCGAGCTCGTGCGTCACATGCTCGACGAGGCCGCCCCGCGAGACCGGGCTGCCGCTGCCGCCGTTCGACTCGCCCGCCGCGTTCGCGATCACGGCGGCGTAGGGCGCGAGCTGCACGGACTGGCCCACGAGCGGCGCGAGCTCGGCGAAGGGCTGCACGCGCTCGAGGATCGTGTCGGGGTCGTCGGAGTCGACGAGCAGCAGCGCCTGCGCGTACATCGTGTCGCCGCGCGGCGCACCCAGGATGACCTCGCCCGAGATGTCGCGCGGGGCCGCCTCCATCGTCGCCGCCCAGCGTTCGAGGAAGCTCGCGGTGTCGGATGCGTCGAAGGCGAGTTGCGCCCAGCCCACCTCGCGGGCCTCGAACGCCTCGAACTCGAAGGCGGTCGCGACGCCGAGGTTGGCGCCGGCTCCGCGCACGCCCCAGAACAGCTCCGGGTCGTGCTCGGCGTCGACCCGGACGATGCTGCCGTCGGCGAGCACGAGCTCGGCCGCCCGCATCGCGTCGATCGTGAGGCCGTGCTCGCGCGCGAAGTAGCCGACGCCGCCCGCCGTCGCGAGCCCGCCCACCCCGACGCCGCCGTAGTCCCCCGAGGTGATGGCCCAGCCGTACGGCTCGAGTGCCGCCGCCACCTCCTGCCAGCGCGCCCCCGGGCCCACCCGCACGAGCCGACGATCCACGTCGAGCACCTCGACCGCGTCGAGCGCCGAGACATCCAGCACCAGGCCGCCGTCATTCGTGGAACGCCCGCTGATGCCGTGGCCGCCGCTGCGCACGCCGAGCGGCACCTCGCGGTGCTCGCGCGCGAATGCGACCGCCTGCACCACCTCGTCCACGTTCCGCGGACGCAGCACGAGCCCCGGCGATCCGCCGCGCAGGTAGCCCGAGCGCACGGCTCGGTACTCGGGGTCGCCCGGTTCGACCGCGTTCTCGGCGAGCGCGGGCGGCAGTTCGTCGTAGGCGATGCCGGGGCGGCGAGCGGCGAGCGCCGCGGCACCGCGGATGCGGTCGCTCACCGCGGTGCCGCGCTCTGCGCGCTCGGCGGCGACCGCCTCCCGCAGAACGGGCGCGACCTCCTCGGCGAAACGTTCGAGCGTCGCGGGGTCGTCGCCCATGAGGATGAGCGTCGAGGCTCCGTCGTCGACGACGAACGGCAGCAGTTGCTCGACCCACTGCCCGGGCGGGCCCTGCAGGAACCCGCCGTCGCGATCCTGGAACCGTCCGCCGATGTTGAGCAGCCGCCGGATCTCGCGCGGGTCCCGCCCCGCCTCGCCGGCGGCCGCGTCGATGACCGCGTTGCCGGCCGCAAACCCGCCGGGCTCCAGATACGGCAGGCTCGGCAGCCAGCCGTCGCCCGCGCGCGCGATGAGCCGCAGCATGCGGGGCTTGAGGGCGCCGACCCAGATCGGGATGTCGTGGGCGGGCGCGGGGCCGCGCTTGGCGCCCTCCACGCGGTAGTGCTCGCCCGCGACCCGCAGCGGGCTGCGCTCGGCGGCATCCCAGATGCCGCGGATGATCGGCAGCGCCTCCTCGAGCGCCGCGACCCCCTCACCCGGAGTGCGGCGCGGGCCGCCCATCGAGGCGACCGCATCCGCGAAGCCACCGGCGCCGAGGCCGAGCTCGAAGCGGCCGCCGGAGAGCAGGTCGAGGCTCGCGGCCGAACGCGCGAGCACGGCGGGCGGACGCAGCGGCAGGTTGTGCACGTTGGCCGCGACGTGGATGCGGGAGGTCTGGGCGGCGACCCAGCTGAGCAGGGTCCAGGTGTCGAGGAACGCCGCCTGATAGGGGTGGTCCTGGAAGGTCACGAGCTCGTAGCCGAGCTGCTCGCTCAGCTGCGCGAGCGCGACCGGGTTCTGCGGACGCGCGGCGGTGGGCGTGATGAAGGTTCCGAAGCGAAGGGGATGGCCGTAGTCGGGCATGCGTCCAGGGTGCGCGCTCGCGGCTCGCCCGGCAATCGTCGCGTGAGTCGCTTACGATAGGTGAGTGGCTTCCGAGACCGACATCCTGCACATCGACGACGACGCCTGCCGTCGCTTCCAGACCACCGCGGAGCTCGCGGGGCGCCGCTGGAGCCCCGGGATCATGCTCGCGATCGGGCGGGGCGCGGCGCGTTTCAGCGCGATCGTCGCGGCCGTCGACGGGCTCTCCGACCGGATGGCCGCGCAGCGGCTGCGGGAGCTCGAGCACGCCGGCCTCGTCGAGCGCCGCGTCATCCCCTCGACGCCCGTGCAGGTGCGCTACCGGCTCACCCAGCCGGGCCTCGAACTGCTGAGATCGCTCCAGCCGCTCGTCGCATGGGGTCTGCGCTGGGGTGACCTCGCCACCGACCCCGCCACCGACCACGCCGCCGTCCACGCCCCCGATCACGCCCCCGTCGCGCAGCGCGACGCCTCCTGAGCCGCCTCTCGGTGAGGGGCCGCGCACCGCTCGAGACACGCCGTCTCGAGCGCACCTCGCGACCCCTCACCGGACGAGCAGGGTCTCCAGGTTGCGGCCGAGTTCGGCGCGGTAGCCGACGAGCCACTCGCCCTCGAAGCCGCGCGGCACGATCTCGACCGTCATGAGCACGGTGAACCAGATCCGATACAGCTCGATGCGGGTGCGCTCGGCGTCGGTGAACCCGTCCGCCGGCAGCAGGCGCGGATCCGGCTCGCCCACGTTCATGGCATCCCCCGCGACGACGTCGAACAGCGGATCGCCCCACAGCCCCCGCTCGACGTCGATGACGCCCCGCAGCTCCCCCGTCTCCGGCACCACGAACACGTTCCCCGGCCAGGGGTCGCCGTGCACGAGCCGCGGCACCGTCACCTCGGCGAGCGCCGCGCGACCCTCCACGAAGGCGTCCCGGATGCGCCCCTCGGGCAGCGACACCTTCGCGCGCCGCGCGTCCGCGAGCAGGCTGTCGACGACCGCCATCACGAGCTCGGGCCAGCTGCCCGCGCGCAGCGTCGATGAGGAGGGGTAGCCGAACTCGGCTCCGGTCTCGGCGTGCACCCGCCCCAGCACCGCACCCAGCTCGCGCCGGGCGCGCTCGTTCGCGGCCGCCGGCATCGTCTCGCGCACGAGATCCCAGCGCTCGCCGGGGATGCGGCTCATCGCGAGCACGTCGACGGGCAGCAGCTCGCGGCTCGCGTCGAGCAGCAACAGTCGCGGGTACGGCCAGCCGCGCTCCTCGGCGAGCCGCAGCAGCGCCGCCTCGGTGCGCAGCATCCGCTCCTCGTAGCGCAGCAGCGTCGGGGCGTCGTCGGGCGGCGCGATCTTGACGATCGCGATCTCGCCGGATGCGAACTCCGCCTCCCACACCGAGGCGAAGGTGCCGCCGTCGAGCACATCGAGACGCGTCAGCTCGCCGAGCGGCACGAGCACGCGCGCGATGGCGTCCGGATCCGGGAACTCGATGGCCATGGTGTCGGACTCTAGCCGCCCGCCCCGTCCCGCCCCTGCGCACCCCGCCCCGCCCCGTCCCGCATCCCAAATCAAGGAGCGCAGCCTCCCAAATCAAGGAGTCGATGTGGCGCGTGTGGTCCACTGTGGCGGATGTGCCGAGATCGGGAGCCCACTTCCTTGAGATGGGCGGCTGCGCTCCTTGAGATGGGATGCTGCGCTCCTTGAGATGGGAGCCGAGGGCACCGGATGCCGCACAACCGAGCCCGACTAGACTTGCCCCCCGTGACCGCACGCACCCTCGTCAAGAACCTCGCCGCCGCAGCCGACGGGCCCGCCACCGTCTCGGGATGGGTCGAGACGGTGCGCGATCAGAAGAAGGTGCAGTTCGTGGTGCTGCGCGACGAGTCGGGCGCCGTGCAGCTCGTGCACCCGCGCACGGATGTCGAGGAGCCCGGCAGTGACCCGCTCGCCACCACGATCTCCGGCCTCACCACCGGCAGCTTCCTCACCGTCAGCGGCGAGCTCAAGCACGACGAGCGCGTCAAGCTGGGCGGGCTCGAGGTGAAGATCGAGACGCTCGAACGGGCGTCGACGGCCCTCGACCTGCCGATCGCCGAGGACTCGTCGATCGACAAGCGCCTCGATTGGCGCTTCCTCGACCTGCGCCGCCCCGAGCAGAACCTCGTCTTCCGCGTGCAGACCACCTTCCTGCACGCGCTGCGCAGCTGGTGGGTCGAGAACGACTTCATCGAGATCCACACCCCGAAGCTCATGGCCTCCGCCTCCGAGAGCCGCGCCGAGCTGTTCGAGGTGGAGTACTTCGAGACCAAGGCCTACCTCGCGCAGAGCCCCCAGTTCTTCAAGCAGATGGCGCAGCCGGCCGGTTTCGGCAAGGTCTTCGAGGTGGCGCCCGCGTTCCGCGCCGACCCGAGCTTCACCTCCCGCCACGCCACCGAGTTCATCTCGGTCGACGCCGAGATCAGCTGGGTCGACTCCCACGAGGACGTCATGCGGATGCACGAGCAGCTGCTCGTCGCGGGCCTCACCGCCGTGAAGGAGAAGCACGGCGCCGAGATCGAGGCCGCGTTCGGCGTCGAGGTCAGCGTGCCGGCCACCCCGTTCCCGCGCATCCCGCTCGCCGAAGCCCACCGCATCCTGGAGTCCCGCGGCTACACCGTGCCGCGCGCCGACGGCGACCTCGACCCCGAAGGCGAGCGCCGCCTCTCCGAGTACGTGCGAGAGGAGTTCGGCCACGAATTCGTGTTCGTCACGGACTACGCGACCGGGATCCGGCCGTTCTACCACATGCGCCACGAGGGCGACCCGAGCCTCACGAACAGCTACGACCTGCTGTTCAACGGCACCGAGGTGTCGACGGGTGCCCAGCGCGAGCACCGCATCGAGGTGCTCGTCGCGCAGGCGAAGGACAAGGGCCTCGACCCGGAGGAGCTGGGCTTCTACCTCGACTTCTTCCGCTACGGCGTGCCGCCGCACGGCGGATTCGGGATGGGCCTCAGCCGCGTCATCATGCTGCTGCTGCACCAGAGCTCGATCCGCGAGGTCACCTACCTCTTCCGCGGGCCGAACCGCCTCACGCCGTAGCTGCCCCCGTAACATCGGCGGCATGTTCTTCGCGCCGCTCCCGGATCACGACGACAGCCACGACCGGGGCTACACGGCACCCGAATGGATGCAACCGCCCGCCCACGTGCTTCCCGCGGTCGCGCCGATCACCCGACTGCTCGGGCGCACCCCCCACGCCGCGCTGACCCTGCGCGGCGTCGAGGTCTTCCCGAACGGGGTGAAGCTGATGCTGCGCGGCGTCGTGCTGCGCGGCGACCTCGACCGCCGCGCGTGGCGCTCCCTCTCGGACGATGTCATGGGTCACCACCTCGGCCCCGGCGCCAACGACGCGCTGCGGCTCGGCTTCAGCTTCCCCGACGGCACCCGCGTGGAGGCCGGGGCGACGTGGCCGATGCCGGACCAGGCGCCCACCGGCCCCCACCTGACCATGCTCGGCGGGGGCGGCGGAGGCGGCGGGGATCACTACGAGATCGGCAACGACGCGTGGCTGTGGCCTGCACCCCCGGCCGCGCCGCTGACCCTGCACTACCGCTGGACGTCGCTCGGCATCCCCGAGCAGAGCATCGAGCTCGACGGCGCCGCCCTCATCGCCCGGCGCGGTGACGCGGTGGCGCTCTGGGACTGAGCCCGAATACGCCGAAACCCGCATATCGGCGAGGTTGACCGCCGACCTACTGTGGCGCCATGAGCCGCCGTCATCCCGCCCTCGTCCTGCTGCCCGCCCTGCTGGTGATGGGTGTCCTGAGCGCCTGCGCGCCGACCGCACCGTCGTCGGAGGGATCCGGACCCGATGCCGGCGCCTCCTCCACCACCGACGACGGCGCGACCACCGATGACGGCGACGAGCGAACGAGCGACGACAGCTTCTCCGGCGCGACCATCCCGGGCACCGGCAGCTACGCGATCCCCGACCAGATCCCCTTCGGCGGATATCAGCTGGAGGGCGACCCGGGCGTGCTGCCCGACGGCTGCACCTGGTCGATCACCGGCGACTCCGGCACGGTCGCCGAGAACAACGGGGCGTACGTGTTCATCACCGACATCCCCGAGGCGTCCACCTTCACGACGAACGGCTGCCCCGACTGGGAGCAGTTCGAGTAGGCGTCACGCCGACTGGCGCAGCGGCGACTCCTGCATCGCCGTGAGGTCCTCCACCACCGCACGCGGGATCGAGCGCATGACCGCCTCGACCATGCTCACCGCCGACGCCTTGGCGACGTAGTTGCCGCTCACGGCGACGGTCTGCCCGCTCTCCGAGACGATCCGCCAGAAGTACGGCTGCGTGGGGTTCTTGCTGCGCACGATCTGAAAACGCATGTCCGGCTCCTCGGGTTGAAGGGATGCCGCGAGACTAGACCCGTTGCACGCCCCCCGCTAGGGGGGTACGGCGCGGCGGCGCCGGAGAGCTCAGCCGAGATAGTCGACAGCCGAGCGCGCCGCGGTCACGGAACGCACGAACGCCGCCACCTCGAGGTGCGCCGGATGCACCTGGTAGGCCGCGAGCTCCTCGCGCCCGGCGAAGTCGGAGTCGAGCACGACGTGCCAGTTGCCGTCGGTCTCCCCCAGGTCGATGCCGACGTCGATGCGCTCGGCCGGCACGATCCCGCGCAGCCCCTCGAGGCGCGTCTTGATGCCGTCGGCGTCCGCCGCGCGCTGGGCCGCATCCTCGGCGGCGAGCCTCCAGGTGACGATGTGCCGGATCATGCGGGGTTCTGCCTCTCGTCGAGGGCGCGCCGCAGCCGGTCGGCATCGACGCGCCAGATGGTGTGCACACGGTCGTCGATGAGCACCACCGGGATCTCCTCGGCGTACCGATCCAGGAGCGTCTCGTCGTCGAGGATGTTGCGCTCCTCGAGCGCGAGCCCGCGCTCCCCCGCCACCTCGAGCACGATCGCCCGGGCGTCGTCGCACAGATGGCATCCGGGCTTCCCGAGCAGGGTGAGGCGCGGCGTGGGCACCCACCTAGACTATGGGGGTCATGCCCGAGGCCCCGAACCCGACCCCGAGCGAGCGCCCGATCATCGCGTTCTTCGACGTCGACAACACCCTGATGCGCGGAACGAGCGTGTTCCACGTCGGACGTGAGGCGTGGGCGCGCGGCGTCATCAGCTGGCGGGACATCGCGCTGTTCGGCTGGCATCAGCGCCGTTTCATCCAGGTGGGCGAGAACCACGAGCACATGGGTTCGGCCAAGGAGCGCGCGCTCGGACTCGTCGCGGGGCACACGGAGGAGCAGATCCAGGCGATCGCCGAGGGGATCTGGGATCACCGCATCAAGCCGCGGCTGTGGCCCGAGACGGTCGCCCTCACCCGCGAGCACCTCGACAAGGGGCACCAGGTGTGGCTCATCTCCGCGACACCTGTGGAGGTGGGCGAGCTGATCGCCGAGAAGCTGGGCCTCACCGGCGCACTCGGCACGCGGGTGGAGGCGGTCGACGGCGTCTACACCGGCCGGCTCGTCGGCCCGGTGCTGCACGCCGAGCACAAGGCGGTCGCCGCGCGGGAGCTGATCGAGCGGCTCGGGGCGGACCTCGAGGCGTCCTGGGCGTACTCGGACAGCCGCAACGACATCCCGCTGCTCGAGCTCGTGGGGAACCGCGTCGCCGTCAACCCGGATGCGGGGCTGGCCCGTTATGCGGGCGAGCGGCACTGGCCGACGATGAAGCTCGACCCCGCCTCCATCCGGGCGCAGCAGCGCCGGGTTCGCCGCGAGGCGAAGCAGGTGGGAAAGACGAAGCCCCGAACCTGACGGCCCGGGGCTTCAGCGGAGTGCGCGCACTCCTACTTCTTGTTGCGACGCTGGTGACGCGTCTTGCGGAGAAGCTTGCGGTGCTTCTTCTTCGCCATGCGCTTGCGGCGCTTCTTGATGACGGAACCCATGTTCACCTCGTTCGTTCGTCTAGCGGACCACTCCGGGTCCGTGCGAACCGCGGGAAGCCTAACCGGGTGAGTTTATCAAACCCGCGGGCGGGCGAGGTCAGCCGGCGGAACGGTCCGCGTCGGCGACCCCGATCACCGCGCCCACCGCCGACTCGGGGATGCGGTACGACCGCCCGAAGCGCACGGCGGGCAGCTCTCCGGAGTGCACGAGACGGTAGACGGTCATGCTGGAGACGCGCATCATGTCGGCGACCTCCTGAACCGTCAGGAAGCGCACGTCCGAGAGATCACGCGCCATCGTGTCCGCCTGCTCCTGAAGTGCCTCGTGTGGATGATGTGACTCCTGTGACAGGAGTGCTCAGGCGAGAGGCTAGCGGTCGGGGAAACCCCGTGTCCAGCAGTCGTCGCCCGAACCCGGCTCAGATGTCTCCCGCGGAATACGACGGGGCACCGAACTGCGCGGGGATCGTGGCGTTCCAGGATGCGACGAAAGCCTGCTTGGCCGCCTCCGCCTGGTCCGCCGTCGCGATCGCGACGCGGTACGTCGCTCGCCCGCCGGCGCAGTCCCCCGTCGCCATCTGGTTGGCGGTGTCGACGTACTGCTGGTCGGCCAGCTCCGAGAGCTCGAGCGCCCGCACGAGCTGGGCGAGCAGATCCGCGCCACCGGGCACCTGGTCGACGGGCGTCGTCCGGAGCGCCGCCAGCAGATCGGTGCGCGCCTGCAGCAGGCGCTGCAGCGCCTCGATGTCGGCACCGTCGACCGAGCAGGCGTTGAGCGGGGCGAGCACGGCGCCCACGGTCGAGCGCGCCTCGGCCGACTTCTGGAGCACCGCCACGAGATAGGCGACCTGCTGCTCGGGGGTGTCGTCCGGGGTCTCGACCCCGTACGCGCCGGTGCCCCGCCCGGCACCGCCCTCGCCGCGTCCCGCGAAGTAGTTGTCGGTCACCGAGCGCTGCGTCGGCACGCCGCCGTCCGCGCTGAACTGCACGAGGGCGGGGGCCGCGCTCACGCACAGCTCGACGCCCTCCTGGTCGACGCCGCAGACCCGGTCGCCGTCGAGGTACGCCTCGCCGATGCCGGAGCGCTCGCCGTCCACGAAGCGCAGCGAGCTCGGGGAGTCGCTCGCGAGTCCGCACACGAGCAGCCACCCGCCGCGCCACAGCGAAAGCGAGAGCGGGAAGGTGCCGCTCGGGCAGGCCTGCACCCCCGACGGCAGCTCGGGGTAGCTCGCGGCCTCCGCGCGCCCCGCCGTCCAGCCGCGGATCGCCCCGACCGCGGTCTCGGAGTCGTCGAGCACCCACCATCCGCCGAGCGCGAGCTCGAGCTCGCCGTCCTCGAAGACGATCCGATACCCCGTGGGGGTCACCTCGACATCGTCGCTCGAGGTCTCGCCGCCTCCCACGCGGAAGGCGCGGAAGCTCGACCCCGAGACCTCCTGGCAGACGAGGGTGATCCCTCCGTCCCACTCCGACCAGGCCACCGGCGTCCACCCCGCGGGGCAGTCGGGCAGCTCGTCGGGCATCCCGTCGACGCGCGTCGGCGGCAGCAGGGGATCCACGCGCAGCATCCGCTCGTCGCCCACCAGCAGCAGCGGGGCGTTGGGGGCGTCGTCGGCGGCGAAGAACTGCCAGTAGGCGTCGCCGAGACCGAGCTCGACCCGCCACAGCTGGTTGTCGGGCGAGTTGTCGGTGAACCCCACGAGCGCGCCCTCGTCGACCGCCACCTGCACCTCGCCGACGATGCCCCAGCTGTCGTCGCCGCCGATGCCCGGCACGAAGTACTCCTCGGCGGAGCCCTCCTCGAGCACCTCGCCCGTCTCGACATCCACGTAGCCGCCCCAGCAGCTGCCGTGCGCGAGCACCTTGCCCTCACCCATCGGGAAGAACAGCGCCGCCGATCCCGCGCCCGCGCTGGGCGGCGCGCCGAACTCGCAGTCGCGGGTGAACTCCCACACGGTCGTGCCATCGAGCTCGTAGCGCCCGAAGGTCAGCTCGTCGTGCCCGCTGTCGCCCATCCGCTCAACGGCGACGAGCGCCGTGTCGTCGTAGCCCATGACGCCGTTGGCGGCACGTCCGGCGAGCGGAGCCCCCGCGACCGGCCCCGAGGCGGCATCGAAGACCTGCACGCGCTGCGTGTCCTGGTCGGCGCAGACGAGCGAGTCGTCGATGAGGCGATCGGCGCACTCGCGCCGGTAGCCCGCATCCGTCCAGAGCACCTCGCCGTCGGCGGCGTCGACCGCGACGAGGGCGTCGCCGACCACCGCGCCGTTCCCCGCCGTGTCGGTCACCCACTGGGTCAGCCACACCTCGTCGCTCAGGATCGGCCGGGCGGTGATCCCCCGGTAGTCGACGTTCGGCTGCACCTCGAGGGGAGGCTCGAGCGACCAGGTCACCTCGGCGCCGAGACGGTAGTCGGCGGCACGGGCGACGTCGCCATCGCCCCCGGCGGCCTCGGGACGCGCGTCCGAGCCCCGCTGGATCGCCTGCACGACGAACACCGCGCCCACCGCGATCGCGCCGAGCGCCACGACGGCACCCGCCGTGAGGAGGACGGTGCGCGCCCGCCGCGACATCGCCGCACGCACGCGCGGTGCGGGGCGCGGTCCGAAGGGCGCGTCGGCGGCCGCGGCCGTCGCGGCAGCCGCGTCCGGCGACGTCTCCGGCGTCGCGGCTGGGCCTGCCGCGGCGTGCTCATGCAGCCAGTCGACGAGCCCCGGGTAGACGTTCGGATGCGCCTCGATCTGCGCCGCGAACTCCGGGTGCGCCTGCGCGATCTCCATGAGACGCGCGGCATCCGTCGTCGGATCGTGCAGCTGCGCCCATGCGTCGTCCCGCTCGCCGACCACCCGGACTCCTCTCGTCCCGTGCGGCGCACGCGGGAAAGGCGTCGCGGGGGCGCTCGGGTCGTTGAATCCTAGCGATAGCGGGGATCGTCCCGGAGAACGGGGCTCAGCCCTCGCGTCCGCGCAGCTTCGGGAGCTTCTCGGTGACCCGCTGGCGCGCGCCCTCGAGCTTCTCCTGCGCGGTCTCGAACGCCACCCGTGCGGCATTCGCCGTGTCGGCCACCGTGCGACCGATGCGGTCCCCCACCTCGGCGCCCGCCCAGGCCGCGTACACCGTGGTCGCGCCGTCGGCATCCGTGCCCACCGTGAAGTCGGTGAACGGCTCGAGCCACACCTCGATCTCCTCGAGCGGGCTCGCGTCGAGGTGGTAGTAGCGGTGCTGGCCCTCCTCGCGCACCCCGACGAGACCGTGATCGCGCAGCACCTTCAGATGCTTCGACACCGTCGGCTGCGCGATGCCCAGCTCGGTCACGAGATCGCCGACGGCGAGCTCGCCACGGCTCTCGAGCAGCTGGCGGAGGATCTCGCGGCGGGTACCGTCCGCGAGCACGTCGAAGATGTCGGCCATTCCGACAGACTAGCCAGGCCGTCCCGGGAGTACCATGACGCGGGTCGCACGACGAGCGGAGGGGAACGCATGCGCACCACGCCGGTGCACCGCGATCCTGTCGTGGTCCGGGCCCTGGATCGGGTCGCCGACTTCGCCACGTCGACCCCCGCGCGCTTCGCGGTCGCGGTGTTCGCGAGCCTCATCGCGGTCTTCACCCTGCTGTTCTCGCTGCCGATCGCGACCACCACGGGTGAGCAGGCGCCGTTCGTGGACGCCCTCTTCACCGCCGTCTCGGTCATCTGCGTCACCGGCCTCTCGACCGTCGACATGGCCACCTACTGGTCGCCCTTCGGGCACGTGCTGGTGTTCGTGGGCGTGGAGATCGGCGGCATCGGGGTGCTGACCGTCGCCTCCATCCTGGGACTCGTCATCAGCCGCAAGCTGGGCCTGCGCCAGAAGCTCATCGCGGCGGGCGACGCCAACCCGCTGCGCATCCGGCGCGGCCCCGTCTCGGAAGGGCAGGCGGTGCGCCTCGGCGAGACCGGCAACCTGCTCGCCACGGTCGCCGTGAGCGTCATCGTGATCGAGCTCGCGGTCGCCGCGCTCATCTTCCCCCGGATGCTGCTGGAAGGGGTGCCGCCGCTGTCGGCCGCCTGGGAGTCGATCTACTACTCCGCGATGGCCTTCACCAACACGGGCTTCGTGCCCACCACGGAGGGTCTCGCGCCCTACGCGAGCGACTGGTGGTTCCTCGGCGCGCTCATGATCGGGGTCTTCTTCGGCGCGATCGGCTTCCCGGTGATCTACGTGCTGCGCAAGAACCTGCGGCATCCGCACCGCTGGTCGCTGCATGTCAAGGTGACGCTCATCACCTTCGTGCTGCTGCTCGTGGGAGGAACCGTCGCCTACCTCGTCCTCGAATGGGGCAACACGGCGACCATGGCGGGGATGTCGCTCGGCGACCGCATCCTGCACAGCCTGTTCATCTCGTCGATGGCGAGATCGGGCGGCTTCTCGACGCTCGACATGGGCCAGCTCGACGGCTCGAGCCAGCTCGTCACGGACATGCTCATGTTCATCGGCGGCGGCTCGGCATCCACCGCGGGCGGCATCAAGGTGACGACCCTCGCGGTGCTGTTCCTCGCGGCCTTCGCCGAGGCGCGCGGATCCGACGACATGGAGGCCTACGGGCGCCGCATCCCGCCGGACGTGCTGCGTCTCGCCGTGAGCGTCGTGCTGTGGGGCGCGACCGTCGTCGCGAGCGCGAGCATCCTGCTGCTGCTGCTCACCGACGAGCCGCTCGACCATGTGCTGTTCGACGTCATCAGCGCCTTCGCGACCTGCGGGCTGTCGACCGGCTTCACCATGAACGCGTCCGACCCCGCGCAGTACGTGCTCGCGGCCACCATGTTCTTCGGACGCATCGGTACAGTGACTCTCGCCGCGGCGCTCGCGGCGAGTGTGCGGCGACAACTGTTCCGCCGCCCCGAGGAGAGGCCCATCGTTGGTTGACAGGATCCCCCACGACGCGCCCGTGCTCGTCATCGGGCTCGGCCGCTTCGGCGCCGCCACCGCGGGACAGCTGCAGCGACTCGACCGCGATGTGCTCGCGGTGGACGAGGACTTCGGCCTCGTGCAGAAATGGTCGGAGCGCGTCACCCACGCCGTGCAGGCGGACGCGCGATCCATCGACGCGCTGCGGCAGATCGGCGCCGAGGACTTCCAGATCGCCGTCGTCGCGGTCGGGAGCTCGGTCGAGTCGAGCGTGCTCATCACGGCCAACCTCGTCGACCTCAAGATCCCGCAGATCTGGGCGAAGGCCGTGAGCCAGTCGCACGGCAAGATCCTGAGCCGCATCGGCGCCAACCACGTCATCTACCCGGAGGCGGAGGCCGGCGAGCGCGTCGCGCACCTCGTGTCGGGGCGGATGATCGACTTCATCGAGTTCGACGACGGTTTCGCGATCGTGAAGATGTACCCGCCGAAGCCCATCCGCGGCATCTCGCTCGCCGAATCGCACGTGCGTCAGAAGTACGGCATCACGGTCGTCGGGGTGAAGAGCCCCGGCAAGGCGTTCACCTACGCGACGCCCGAGACGGTGATCTCCAACCACGACCTCATCATCGCGAGCGGTTCGACCGCCGACCTGGAGCGCTTCGCGACCCTGCAGAGCTGAGCCTGCTCCGCAGAGTGGGCGGTCGGGGAGCGGGACGCACGCCCCCGCTGATCGAGTGCCGCCGCAGGCGGTGTATCGAGATCACGCTGTGGGATTGGCCAGCTCGTGGGCGCGAACCAGCGCCGCGGCGGTCGCGGCGTCGAAGACGCGCGTGAGGTCGGCGTCCTCGAGCACCGCGATCGCGCGCTCGGTGGTGCCGTGGGGGCTCGTGACGCGACGCCGCAGCTCCGCGGGGTCGACATCCGATGCCGCGAGCAGCTCGCTCGCCCCGCGGAAGGTCTCCTCCACGAGCAGCCGCGCCGTCGCCCCGTCGAAGCCGAGATGCTGCGCCGTCTCGGTGAGCCGCTCGATGAGGAAGAACACGTACGCGGGGCCCGAGCCCGAGATGGTGGAGAGCGCGTCGATGCGCTCCTCCGGCAGCTCGACGACCGAGCCGACCGTCTCGAACAGCGCGCGTACGAGGGCCGTGTCCTCCCGGGAGGCGCGGGGACCCGCGGCCACCCCGGTGACCCCGCGGCCCACGAGCGAGGGCGTGTTGGGCATGGCGCGCAGCACGACGTTCGACACGCGCGCCTCGATCGTGGCGATCCGCACCCCCGCCGCGATCGACACGACGACGGCATCCGGTTCGAGCAGCGGGGCGATCTCCTCGAGCAGGCCGGGAACCCCCACCGGCTTCACCCCGAGCAGCACGATCCGGGCGCCACGCAACGCGGTGGCCTGCGCCTGCGCATCGGCCTCCGTGGCGAGCGAGAGAACCCCCGGCGCGCGCAGCGGCGCCGCCTTCTCCTCGGTGCGGTTGGTGGCGCGGATGCCGCCCTCGACCACCACCTCCGGCCGGCGCAGGCCCTGCAGGATCGCGCCCCCCATCGACCCTGCTCCGATGACGGCCACGGCGGGGAGGTTCACGCTCATACCGCGAGTGTAGGTTGGTCGAGGTGAGCACGGCGAAGAGGGGACGGGCATGAGCGCCTCCGGCGGAACGAGGGCGATCATCGCCGCCTTCCTGGCGAATCTCGGGATCGCGATCACGAAGTTCGTGGCGTTCTTCTTCTCCGGCTCGAGCTCGATGCTCGCCGAGGGCGTGCACTCGATCGCCGACTCCGGCAACCAGTTGTTGCTGCTGCTCGGCGGTCGCCGCTCGCGCCGCAAAGCCGACGCCGAGCATCCCTTCGGCTACGGCCGCGAGCGCTTCGTGTACGCCTTCGTCGTGGCGATCATCCTGTTCTCGGTGGGCGGCGTGTTCTCCATCTACGAGGGCGTCGAGAAGCTCACCCACCCGCACCCGCTCGAGGTGCCGTGGCTGCCGATTCTCGTGCTCGTGATCGCGATCGGCCTCGAGTCGTTCTCGCTGCGCACCGCGGTGAAGGAGTCGAACCACACCCGCGGCGCCCAGAACTGGATCCAGTTCGTGCGGCACGCGAAACAGCCCGAGCTGCCCGTCGTGCTGCTCGAGGATGTCGCGGCGCTCACCGGCCTGGTGTTCGCGCTCGCAGGCGTGGGCCTCACGATCATCACGGGCGACAATGTGTGGGACGGCGTGGGCACGATCGCGATCGGCGTGCTGCTCGTGCTGGTCGCCGTGATCCTCGGCGTCGAGACGAAGAGCCTGCTCGTGGGCGAGGGCGCGTCGGCGGCCGACGCCGCGAAGATCCTCGCCGCATTCAACGGCCACCCGCAGGTGGAGGCCGTGATCCACATGAAGACCCTCTACCTCGGCCCGGACGAGTTGCTGGTGGCCGCGAAGATTGCGGTGCCGAAGACCACCAAGGCGGCCGAGCTCGCCGCCGCCATCGACGCGATCGAGGCGGATGTGCGCGCGGCGGTGCCGATCGCGCGCTCGATCTACCTCGAGCCCGACATCTACGTGCCGCGCGACGAGAACCCGTCCACCGACGCGATCGTCATCAAGAGCGCCGACTAGCCTCCCCGAAAGTACGCACTTCCGGGGCGACACGCCGGCGCAACCGCCGCGAAGTACGTACTCTCACGGATTGGGGTCGGGGGCGCGGGCGGCCTCGAAGAAGTCGGTGAGGAGCGCGGCGCATTCGGCCTCGAGCACGCCCGCGACCACCTCGGCGCGGTACGGCAGGCGACGGTCGCGCAGCAGCTCGTGCACGGAGCCCGCGGCGCCCGCCTTCTCGTCCCACGCCCCGAACACCACGCGCGGGATGCGCGCCGCGAGGATCGCCCCCGCGCACATCACGCACGGCTCGAGCGTGACCACGAGCGTCGTGTCGACGAGGTGCCAGTCGCCGCGCGCCTCGGCCGCCCGGCGGATGGCCACGATCTCCGCGTGCGCGGTCGGATCCGCGTGCTTCTCGCGCTCGTTGCGGCCGAGAGCCAGCACCGTGCCGTCCGCATCGAGCAGCACCGCGCCCACCGGGACATCGCCGGAGGCGAGGGCGAGCTGCGCCTCCGCGAGGGCGAGGCGCATCGCCTCCACGTCGAGGGCCGAGGGCATAGATTGAGCCTATGCGAGTGCACGTCGCCGACCATCCGCTCATCACCCACAAGCTGACGGTGCTGCGCGACGAGCGCACCCCCTCCCCCGTGTTCCGGGCGCTCGCCGAGGAGCTCGTGACGCTGCTCGCCTACGAGGCCACCCGCAATGTGCGCACCACCCCGGTGACCGTGCAGACGCCGGTCGCCGAGGCCGCCGGGCTGGCGATCGCCGACCCGAAGCCGCTCGTGGTGCCGATCCTGCGGGCCGGGCTCGGGATGCTCGAGGGCATGGTCAAGCTCGTGCCGACCGCCGAGGTGGGGTTCCTCGGGATGGTCCGCGACGAGGAGACGCTGCAGCCCACGACCTACGCCGAGCGGCTGCCCGACGACCTCTCGAACCGGCAGTGCTTCATCCTCGACCCCATGCTCGCGACCGGCGGATCGCTCGGCGCGGCCATCGAGTACCTGTTCGCGCGCGGCGCGGTGGATGTGACCGCGGTGTGCCTCATCGCGGCCCCGGAGGGCATCGAGGCGGTGCGGAAGGCGACCGAGGGCCGTGAGGTCACGATCGTCGTCGGCGCGCTCGACGAGAGGCTCAACGAGCTCGGCTACATCGTGCCCGGCCTCGGGGATGCGGGCGACCGGCTCTACGGCCTGGTGTGACGCGCGCCGCGTCACAGTGTTACGCGACGCGGCGTCGCGGTTGACACACGGCGTCACACTGTCACAAACTGACACGCATGACCGTTCTCGCACGCCCCACGACCTCCTTCGAGGCCTTCGGGACTGCCGACATGATGATGTCGGCGCGCTCGGTCATGTGTTGTCGAATGTGCGCCTAAGACCGCCCCTCGCCTGAGTCAACGCCCGCAATGGTGAACTCCCCGACGTCCGGCTCGTCCAGCCCGGATGGCGTCTCCCGCCTCGACAGCTCCCGGCCCGCCGCTTCTGATGCGGCCGCCGACACCTCGCAAGGATTCGACGACATGTCTCTCGCCACTCTCGACACCCTCCGTCCCCCGGCCCGCCCCTACCCCGCCGCGCGCGCCGTCCCGCAGCCCACCGGGTCCGCAGCCGCCGATCGTCCCCGCATCCGCGCCGTGCCCGAGGGCACCGAGGCGCGCGGCTTCGCCCTCTACGTGGGCGTCGACGACCTCAAGGCCGCCGGGGCGGGCACCACGCTCCCCCAGATCGTCGAGGCGCTCAAGCAGCTCGTCGGCGAGCTCGTTCCCGGCGCCGAGACCTACGCCGCCGTCGCCCTCGCCCCGCAGGGCGCGGGCGGGCGCGACGTCGAGGTCGTGCGCCTCGCCCTGCAGGATCCGGCCGCGCTCGCCAAGCACCGCCAGGCGATCACCCCGGCCGAGCCGCCGGAGCCGAAGGGCGGTGTCGTCATCGACATCTCGCGCAAGCGCGTGCAGCTCGACGGCGAGACCGCGCCGCTCACCTACAAGGAGTTCGAGCTGTTGCAGTTCCTCGTGCTCCGCGAGGGCCGCACGATCGACCGCGCCGAGATCATCTCCACCCTGTGGGCCGACGGCACCGAGGAGGAGACCCCGAACGAGCGCACCATCGACGTGCACGTGCGGCGCCTGCGCTCGAAGCTCGGCGCCTACGAGGACATCGTGCGCACCGTGCGCGGCTCCGGGTACCGCTTCGACCGCCACGCGGATGTCACCATCCGCTGGGCGTCGACGCCGTCGCCCGACGTCTTCTAGCACCCCGAGGTATCAGGGCGCCCCGGGGCGCCTCCTCTCCTCTGCGCGTCATGCCCCTGCAGACGCGCCGGCGGCCGCCCACTCGGTCGTCGTCGTCGAGAGGAAGGCATGCCCATGTCCACCACGACATCCGCGCGGCGCACGGCCTCGGCCCGCTCGCGCGCGAGTCACACGACGGCCGAGGCCGTCCGCCCGTCCGAGACGGCGGAGGCCGAGACCGACGCCGTCGCCCTCACGGGCGCCCCCAACCCCTACGCCCTCGCCTCGCTCGTCGCCGGCCGCCGCATCGACTGGGACAGCGCGAGCGACGCCCGCGGAATCCTCGAGGACGTCTTCGAGCTGCCCTACACCGAGATCATCGGCTCGGCGGATTCCCCGCTGTTCTACGGCAGCACGATCCGCGGCGGCCGCCCGGTGCGCAAGCGCCCCGCGGCTCCGCCTGCGATCGGCACCGACGACACCGACGAGCAGGGGGATGCCGCCCCCGACGTCTCGCGCGCGAAGACCCTCGCCGACATCCTCGCCGCCCTCGGCCGCAAGAGCCCCGCCGATGTTCCCGTGCGCGGCGCGACCCTGACCCGCGACGGGGTGTTCGCCGAGCTCGGACGGCTCGACGAGATCGCCGCCCCCTACATCCACCTCTTCGATCCGCGCGTGCTCGACGTGCTGTTCCCGCTCGAGCCCGGCTACCACCCGCCGGGGTTCAGCTGGCAGGACACCGGCCGCTTCTACAACGAGACGACCGAGTTCTTCGACCCGGTGCAGGGTCAGGTGGGCGACTGCTACTTCATCGCCGCGATGGCGTCGGTCGCGTGGGCGAAGCCGTTCACGATCGCCGACCGGACCCGCGCCACGGCCACCGCCCAGGACTCCTTCACCCATCAGGTGAGCTTCTACGGCGGCAACGGCGGGTACGGCAGCGGCGGCTGGACGACGGTGGAGGTCTCCGACCGGGTGCTCGTGGCATCCGGCGGCAGCACCTCGCACTACGCCCACTCCGCGGAGACGGGCGAGATCTGGCCGGCGGTGTACGAGAAGGCGTTCGCGAAGTGGCGGTTCGGCACGAACGACGACTTCCCCAACATCCCCAACCTGGCGTGGGGCAACACCGTCGCGGCGACCGTGTCGCTGACGGGCGGGCACGGCTACGGTCACGACCACGGTTCCCTCACGGACGCCCAGCTGCTCACCCTCGTGAAGTCGCACAGCTCGGGTGGTCGCACGACGACCCCCATGGTGGCCTGGTCGCACGGCGCCGGCTCCGACCAGGCGACGCGCGCCGCAAACGAGGCGGGTGTCGTGGCCTCGCACGCCTACTCGGTGCTCGGCTGGATGCGGCGCTACGAGTGGGTGCCGCGGCTGCGCCTCGAGGTGGAGCTCCCGCGGATCATCCCCGAGTGGCGCGTTCCCGGTCCGGACCCGGCGATCCTGCGCGACCTCGTCGCGGGCACCACCATCAACGAGCTCACCCACGCGCGGCTGGATCTGCCCACCGAGATCTTCCAGCGCTACGAGCTGCGGCCCGTCGACTACATCGTCGCCCGCAACCCGTGGGGGTCCACGCCCGGCACCGGGCCGTCGACCACCGCGGGCGACTACCGGGCGCGCGACGTGAGCTGGTGGCGCGATGTGCCGCTCGGCGCGAAGGGCGTGTTCGCGATGGAGGTGGGCGCGTTCCGCCGCTACTTCGCGGGCACCGGCGGCGCCGATTGAGACCGCGTCCCGGCGCCGGTGCTCCCCCCACCGCCGGCGCCGGGGCGCAACCTCGCCCTGACTCGAGGGGCCCAGAAGGCCTCAGGGCAAACTCGCAGAAAAATAACGAACTGGTAACTAGACAGCGTTACCGTTCCGTTATACATTCATAGAGCTTCAACCGTTTGCTGTGGCGGGGGAAGCGGAATGTGATTGCAGGACACTCTTGGTGCAAGGGAGAGGGTCGGCCGCTCGCCTCTGCGGCCGACCCTCAATCACGTCCGGGGCGGTCGACGCGTGGGAGCGCGAACGCCCCGGACGTGATGGGTTCTCGCACTCCCCCGGGTTCTCTCTAGAGTGAACCCGTGACCGACCGCGCCGACGCCATCAACACCTGGGAGTCGCTCTACCGCGCCCAGGTCGCCGTGCTGCGACAACTGCTCGCCGAGTTCCCCGACGACGAGGTCTCGTTCACCGAGTACGACGTGCTCTTCAACCTCTACCGCGAGCCCGGGCGCGCGCTGCGCATCCGCGACCTCAACAAGCACCTGCTGCTCACCCAGCCGAGCGTGAGCCGCCTCCTCGACCGGCTGGTCGCGCGCGGGCTCGTCGAGAAGAGCCCCGACCCGAGCGACGCCCGCGGCACCAATGTGACGCTCACCGAACGCGGAGCGGAGGTCTTCCGCCGGGTGGGCGCCCAGCACGGCCGATCCATCGTGGCGCGGATGTCGGTGCTGAGCCGCGAGGAGCAGGCGCGCCTCGCCGAGCTCACCGAGAAGCTGCGCGCGGGCGCGATCCCGAACTAGATCGGGGGGCGGCCGCCGATGAGCATCACGGCGCGCGCCGCCACGAGCACGCCGGCCCGACTCGCTGCGATCGGATCGCCCGAGCGCACCCAGTGCTCCAGGAAGCCCGCCGTGAAGGCGTCGCCCGCGCCCGTGGGGTCGACCGACCGCACGGCCGGCGCCGGCACGAGAACCGGATCCGCACCACGGGCCGAAACGAGCACCCCCTCCGAGGCGAGGGTCATGGCGACGATCGGGAAGTCCACCGTGAGGGCGCGCACCGCCGCCACGGCATCCTCCAGGCCGGTCAGCAGCCGCGCCTCCGCGAGGTTCGGGAACAGCAGCGTGGTGCCGGCGATCGCGCCCAGGAACGCGTCGACGCCGAAGTCGCTGAGGTACCCGACGGAGGCCGGGTTGACCGACACCGGGACGCCGGCCTCCGCGGCGCGATCGAGCAGCGCCCGCGCCCCACGCGCGCCGAAGCCGTCGAGGATGCTGTAGCCGCTCACGTGCAGCACGGCCGCCGCCGCAAGCAACTCGTCGGTGACCGTCTCCACCCGGAGCGCCGCGTTCGCCCCGCGCTCGGTGAGCATCGAGCGCTGCTCGCCCTCGACCACGATCACGATCGTTCCGGTGGGGATGCCGTGCTCGCGCTGCAGATGCGGCACCACCCCGACCTCGCGGAACTCGCGCTCGTGGGCGTCGGCGTCCGCCGATCCGACCGCACCCACGAAATCCACGGGCGCGTCGAGCGAACCCAGCCAGGCGGCCGTGTTGGCGGCCGACCCGCCGGAGCGCGGGCGGATGCTCGCGGGGGTGTCGGTGTCGGGTCGCTGCGGGATGCGCGGCACGGCGACGATGTCGTTGATGACGTCGCCGACCACGACGATCCGCTCGCCCGTCATCGACGCGCGCCGAGCCGAGACCACGCGGTCGCCACCTCGGCGGCGACGCGCACGTTGTTGCGCGCCAGGTCGAGGTTGACCTCGAGGCTCTTCCCGCCGGAGGCCTCGACGATGTAGCCGAGCAGGAACGGGGTGACCGCCTTGCCGCGCACCTCGGCCGCCTCGGCCGCGGCGAATGCCGTCGCGAGCACCCGGTCGTGCTCGGCGGGATCCCACTGCTGCGCGAGCGGGATGGGGTTCGCGAGCACGATGCCGCTCGTCGAGCCGAGGGCGTCGCGCGCCGCCATCACGGCCGCGACCTCCTCCGCGGTGTCGACCTTCCAGTCGAGCTGATAGCCGGACTCGCGCAGCCAGAACGCGGGGAACGCGGTCGTGCCGAATCCGATGACGGGCACCGAGAGCGTCTCCAGCCGCTCGAGCGTCGCCGGGATGTCGAGCACGCTCTTCACGCCCGCACTGACCACCGTGACCGGGCTCGTGGCGAGCGTGGTGAGGTCCGCCGACTCGTCGAAGGTCTCCGAGGCGCCACGGTGCACCCCGCCCAGGCCGCCCGTCGCGAACACGCGGACGCCGGCGAGCGCGGCCAGGTGCGCCGTCGCGGCGACCGTGGTGGCCCCCGAGCGACCGAGGGCGGCGAGGATCGGCAGGTCGCGCACCGAGGCCTTCGCGAGGTCCTCTTCGGCGATCCGGCGCACGCCCTCCGCGTCCAGCCCCACCTGCGGCACCCCGTCGAGCACCGCGATCGTCGCGGGCGTCACCCCGCGCTCGCGCAGGATCCCCTCGAACTCTCGAGCCGCCTCGTGGTTGCGGGGGCGCGGCAGGCCGTGGCTGATGATGGTCGACTCGAGGGCGACCACCGGGCGGCCCGCGGCGAGCGCGTCGGCGACCTCGGCGGAGACGTGGAAGGCGGTCATCCCTCCACTCTCACCTCGACGCCGGGCAGGATCTTGCCGGGGTTGAAGTTCTCGCCCGGGTCGGCGGAGGCGAAGAGCCCGCGCAGCACCGCCACGCCCTCCCGCGAGATGTCCTGCTCGAGCCACGGCGAATGCTCGACGCCCACGCCGTGATGGTGCGAGATCGTGGCGCCGTTGTCGACGAAGGCCTGCTGGATGGCCGACTTCACGAGGTCGTACTCACGCAGCGGCTCGTCGCCGAACACGAAGGCGAAGGTGAAGTAGAGGCACGCCCCCGAGTGGTACGAGTGCGAGAGGTGGCACATGATCCAGCCCTTGATGCCGAGCTCGGCATATGCACCGTTCGCGGCCGCGATCGTCGCGTCGTAGACCTGGGCGAGCTTGGACCACGGGGCGGCCGTCTCGGAGACGTCGCCCGCGGCACCCCGGTCGAGCAGGAAGTCGCGCAGGTAGGGGGTGTCGAACTTCTTCTGGTCGTAGAGCACCCCGGGACCCGTGCCGACGCCCATGCCGCCGTGCTGCTTCACGATCGCGCCCACGAGCTTCTTCTGGCGCTTGACGTGCGCGGCGCCGCCCTCGAAGCCGATGAACGAGAGGCAGATGTCGTCGAGGTTCCAGCCCTTGGATCTCATGATGCCCGGCAGCGCCTTCTCGGCGAGGAAGGCGTCGAAGCCGTGACGCTGCTTGCTCGTGGCGAGCGAGAATCCCGTCTCACGGGCGTCGGAGACGCGCGTGATGATCGGGGTGGCGTCCGACTCGGAGATCGCCTGCATCGCGGCGAGCCCCGCCGACCAGTTGGGGAAGAAGTACGCCTGGATGGTGCGCTCCTCGGCCACCCGGTGCACCTGGGCGGTGACCTCGGTGATGACGCCGAGGCGCCCCTCCGAGCCGACGATCATGTCCCGCACGCTCGGGCCCGTGGAGGCGGACGGGATGGCGGGGATCACGAGCACGCCGTCCGCGCCGTCGCGCGAAGGGCGCACGACGCGCAGGCCGCGCACGATCTGGGCGATGTCGCCGTACTTGTCGGATTGCATGCCGGAGGAGCGGGTGGCGGCCCAGCCGCCGATCGTCGAGTGGGTGAAGCTGTCGGGGAAGTGCCCGATCGTCCAGCCCTGGGCGTTGAGCTGCGCCTCCAGGTGCGGGCCGAGGGCACCGGCCTGGATGCGGGCGAGCCCCGACTCCGCGTCGATTGAGAGCACCTCGTCGAGGCGCCCGAGGTCGAGCGACAGCACCGTACGGGTCTCGTCGGCGCGCGGTTCGAGGGAGCCCGCGATGTTGCTGCCGCCGCCGAAGGGGATGATGACGGCGTCTTCCGCGACCGCCGCATCCACGACCTTCTGCACCTCCGCCTCGTCGGCCGGATACACGACCACGTCGACCGCGCGGGCGATCGCGTTGGAGCGGATGCGCACGAGGTCGCGCAGGCTCTTGCCGTAGCTGTGGACGACGCGCTCGAGCGGGTCGGTCGCGACGTGGTCCTCGCCGACGATGCCCGCGAGCGCCGCCACGAAGGCGGGACGGGCCGCGGATGCGGCGAGCGTGAGCGCGTCGAAGTCGGGCTGCTCCGCCTTCTGCGCGGTGGCGAGGTCGAGGCCGACCGCCTGCAGCACGAAGGGTGCGAACGCCGGCTTGTCCTCGTGGTGGAAGCCGACGCCTTCGACGCCCCATCCCCACCACTTCATGTGCTCGACATCGGTCACGATCTGCCTCCTTCGGGCGACGGGCTCTCCTCGGGCGACTGCGTCCCCGGCGACGCGCCCAGGATACGTGCTGCATGGGCCTCGTGCAGTCGCACGATCTCGGCGCGCAGGCGAGCGGTGAAGGCGACGGCCGTCTCGCCGTCCTGCGCCGCCATCGGCTCCCCGAACACGACGCCCACCGGCAGGCGCCCGGGCTTGGGCCAGTTCGAACCGCGCGGATGCGCGCGCCCGGCACCGATGAGGGCGACCGGCAGGCAGGGCACGCCGGCGGCGATCGCGAGGGATGCCGCCCCCGACTTGAAGTGGCCGAGCTCGCCGCTCTTGGAGCGGGTCCCCTCCGGGAACACCAGGAGCGGCACGCCGCGGTCCAGCAGTGAGCGCGCCGAGACGCTGCGCGGGTTCGCCCCCGAGCGGTCGACGGGGAAGGCGTTGAAGAACAGGGCCGTGAGGCCGCGCCGCCACCACACGTCGAAGAAGTAGTCGGCGGCGGCGCCCGCCGCGAGGTAGCGGGCGAGCTTGCGGGGCAGTGCACCGAGGATGAGCGGAGCGTCGAGGTGGCTCGAATGGTTGGCGACCACGACGAACGCCCTCGGCACGCTCTTCAGCTCCCGAGCGCCCACCACGGTCACATCCACGACGGACCAGGCGACCGGCTTCAGGATGAGTCGCTGAGCCACGAAGCGAGCCGCCGCCTGCGCCTTCGAGGTGAAGCGATCCCGGCGCGGCTTCTCGCCCTCGCCGGTGTCCGCCATGGGTTCAGGCTAGTCCCGCCTCATGCCGCGCGGATCACCGGTGGCGGGAGCCCGAGATCTTCCGCGAGACCCATCGCACGGTCGGGGCGGGCAGGTGCCGCAGCAGCCAGCTGAGGAAGCGGTAGCGGGCCGTCGGAGTCGAGAGCGCCTTGCCGCGGTCGACGTCCCGCAGGCATGCCGCGACGAGCCGGTCGGCGTTCAGCCACAGCCACGACGGGATCGACGACTTGCGGATGGATGCCCGGTCGTGGAACTCGGTGTGCACCCAGCCGGGCATGAGCGCCGTGACCGTGACGCCCGTGCCGTGCAGCTCGTTGGCGAGGCTCTCGCTGTAGACCCGCAGCCAGGCCTTGATCGAGGAGTACAGCCCCATCGAGAGGTACCCGGCCACGCTCGCGACGTTGACGATCGCGCCGTGCCCGCGCTCGCGCATCCCCGGCACCGCGGCGGCCGAGAGCACGAGCGGGGTGCGCACCATGACGTCGAGGGCGTCGTCGGCCTCGGCGAGATCCGGATCACCGAGCCGCGACTTCATGCCGTAGCCGGCATTGTTCACGAGCAGCTCGATCGGATGCTCGGCGTCGGCCAGTCGCGCGGCCACGCGGCCCACATCCGCGCGGTCGCCGAGATCCGCCACGAGAACCTCGACCTCGGTCCCCGTGGTGCGCAGCTCGGTCGCGAACTCCTCGAGCCGGGATGCCGTGCGGGCGACCAGCACGAGGTCGTAGCCGCGGGCGGCGAGGGCGCGGGCGAAGGCGGCGCCGATGCCGGCGGTGCCTCCCGTGACGAGGGCGATGGGCATGCGGCTCACGATAACCGCTCCGAGCGGGATGACCGCACTGCACGCAGCCCCCTGCAGCACACGAGCGGAATGCGCGGTGCGGTACGGTCAGTTCAGGCGCCCTCGGCCTGCACGCGCCGTCCAGGAAGGCTCACCACCGGCATGTCCTCGCGATCCACGACGGTCTCCACACCGTTCGACGTGCGCGAGTTCGCGCGCACCGCGCGAGGCAGCCACCGGGCGGAGATCGACACGGCCGCCATCGCCGACGCCACCCTCAGCACGGATGCCGTGCACCTCGTGCGGGTGCTCCGGGATCTCGAACGCGGCACCATGCACCGCCTGCGCAACCTGCTCGTGACGGCGACCCACAAGGACGCCCGCGTCACCGCCTTCCTCACCACCTGGGCCTTCGAGAAGTTCTGGATCGCCGACGCGCTCGACGCCGTGCTCGAGGCGGCAGGCGCCGCACCGGGTCCGCTCACCGGGCCCACTCGCCGCACGGCGGCCGAGCGCGCCGAACGCCGCGGACCCATCCTGCGGGCGCTCGCCGGCAACATCGCCGGCCCGCAGATCGTGGCCGCCCACGTGACCACGGGCCTCGTCGACGAGTGGATCAGCCAGGCCGCCTACCGCACCCTCGGCGAGGTGGCGGGCGTGCTGTCGGGGCTCGCGAGCAACCTCGTCACCCTCAAGGATCGGCACGTGCGCTTCCTCGCCGAGGAGGCGGAGCGCCGGCTCGCCGCGTCGGGCCGCGCGGTGAGACTCACCAAGAAGGCCATCGCGCAGGCCGCCTGGCCGATCGGCGCCACCGAGATCCCGGCCGCCGACCGCAGCTTCTTCGAGACCTTCGTGTTCGGCGATGCGGAGGGGCGCAGCGCCGTCGCCCGGATCGGCGAACGGCTCGCCGCCCTCCCCGGGCTGGGTGCCGCGCAGGGCGCGACGCTCACGGCGAGGCTCGTGCCGTGACGCCGAAACGCGCCGCGACCGAGCTCGGTCGCGCACACGTCTTCCTGACCGGGGGCACCGGATTCGTGGGCCAGGCGATCCTCGAACGTCTGCTGTCGTCGCACCCCGAGACCACCATCTCGCTGCTCGTGCGCACCAAGGGTTCGGCCGGCGGCGACGACCGCCTGCGCACCCTGCTGCGCAAGCCCGTCTTCCGCGCCTGGCGCGAGGCCGTCGGCGAGGAGGGAGTCGAGGCGGCTGTGCGGGACCGCATCCGCATCGTGGAGGGCGGGCTCGGCTCGGTGCCGGCGCTCCCGGGCGACCTGGATGTGGTGATCCACTCCGCCTCGACCGTGTCGTTCGACCCGCCCATCGACCAGGCCTTCGACACCAACGTCGGCGGCGCGATCGGACTCTACGAGGCTCTGCGCGCATCCGGGTCGACGCCCCACGTCGTGCACGTCTCCACCTGCTACGTGGGCGGGCTGCGCAAGGGCGTCGTGCCGGAGGCGCGGCTCGGCCACGAGGTCGACTGGCGCGCCGAGTACGCGGCGGCCACGAGCGCACGCGAGCGCGTCGAACTGCTCTCGCGCCAGAGCGAGCAGCTGCGCGCCTTCATGGAACGCGCCCGCGCCGAGCACGGCAAGGAGGGCCCCCAGGCGGTCGCCCGGGCGAGCGAGGAGGCCCGCGTCGCCTGGGTCACCGCGGCGCTCGTGGATGCCGGGCGCACGCGTGCCGAGAGCCTCGGCTGGACGGACGTCTACACGCTCACCAAGGCCTTCGCCGAGCGCGCGGCCGAAGAACTGTGGGCGGCCGAGGGCGGAAGCCTCTCGGTCGTACGGCCCGCGATCATCGAGTCGGCGCTCGCGCACCCGTTCCCCGGCTGGATCGACGGCTTCAAGGTGGCCGACCCGCTCATCCTCGCCTACGGCCGCGGCCTGCTGCCCGAGTTTCCGGGACTGCCCGACAGCGTGCTCGACCTCATCCCCGTCGACTTCGTGGTGAACGCGATCCTCGCCGCCGCCGCGAACCCGCCGACGGGAGCGCCCGAGTACTTCCATGTGAGCTCGGGCGCCTCCAACCCGCTGCCGTTCCACCGGATGTTCGAGAACGTCAACGCGTACTTCACGGCGAACCCGATGCCGAGCCCGGGCGACGGCGAGGTGCGGGTGCCCACCTGGCGCTTCCCCGGCGGACGCAAAGTGGAGCGCGCCCTGCGCCGCTCGCGCACCCGGCTGGAGCGCCGCGAACGCTGGCTCACCCGCCTGCCGTCCACCGCCCGCACCCGCGCGCAGCTCGCCGAGCTCGGCACCAAGAGAAGCGACCTCGAGACGCTCGAGAACTTCGCCGAGCTGTACCGCGCCTACGTGCAGACGGAGATCATCTTCGACGACACCAACACGCGCGCCCTGCACGCCGCCATCCCGAAGAAGGCGCAGGCCGACCGCGGTTTCGACATCGCCGCGATCGACTGGGAGGACTACCTCCAGCGCGTGCACTTCCCCGCCATCACAACCCTCACCCGCGCCTTCGCGCGCCGGCCGGAAGCCACCGGCACCGAGCGCCGCCCGGTCGCAGAGCTGCCGGAGCGCACGGATGTCGTGGCCGTCTTCGACCTCGAAGGCACCGTGGTCGACACCAACCTCGTGCAGCAGTACCTCTGGGTGCGCTCGGCCGGCTGGGGCTGGACCGCGTGGCCGGCCGCCGTCGTGTCGATCCTCGCCCAGCTGCCTGGACTCCTGCGCGCCGAGCGACGCGACCGCGGCGAGTTCATCCGCACCTTCCTGCGACGCTACGAGGGGATGTCGCAGGCGAGGCTCGAGAAGACGGTGCGCGGCGGCTACGCCGACACGATGCTCGGGCACACGGCGACCGCGGCACTCGAACGCGCCGCGGCCCACCGCGCCGCGGGACACCGCACGGTGCTCGTCACCGGATCCATCGGCACCCTCGCCGAGCCGGTCGCGGGCGCCTTCGACGAGGTCGTCGCGGGGGCCATGCACGTCAAGGACGACCAACTCACCGGCTACCTCGCCCGCCCGCCGATCGTCGACGAAGCGCGCGCGAACTGGCTGCGGCAGTACGCGGAGCGCGGCGGCTACGACCTCTCGGCCTCCTACGGCTACGGCGACAGCCACGCCGACCTCGTCTGGCTGGAGCTCGTCGGGCATCCGCACGCCGTCAACCCCGACAGCCGCCTGGCGCGCGAGGCAGGCCGCAGACGTTGGCGGATCGACACCTGGAAGCGGGGCTCGCGTTCCGCGAACCGTGCTTTGATGGTGGCGGAGGAGGGCTGAGCGCATGGCATTCGACATCGACCGCTACACCACGAACTCCGAAGCCGTCGCGTGGGGCGACCTCGACTTCGACACCTTCGAGACCCACCCGCTGCCCGAGAACACCCTCCGCACGCTGCGCTACATGTGCGACATCGAGTACCACACCGTCTGCTACCTGCGCGACCTGCTGACCACGCCGTCCCACAAGGAGCCCGAGGTGGGCGCCTTCATGACGATGTGGAACCGCGAGGAGTTCTGGCACGGCGAGGCGCTCGCCGCCGTGCTCGCCAAGCACGACATCACGGTCGACTTCGACCAGCTGAAGGCCACCCGGCTGAAGCTCGGCTGGAAGGACCGCCTCGACCCCATCAAGCAGTCCGTCATGGGCGGGCTCGTCGGCAACGACTTCGTGGCCGTGCACATGGCGTGGGGCGCCGCCAACGAGTGGTCGGCGAACGCCGCCTACCTGCGGATGGCGGAGCTCGAAGGGCATCCGGTGCTCGCCGAGCTGCTCAAGCGGATCGCCAAGCAGGAGACCCGGCACGTGGCCTTCTACGCCTCGCAGGCGCGCGACCGGCTCAACAGCTCGAAGAAGGCGCAGAAGATCGCGCGCTTCGCGCTGAGCCGCTTCTGGGGTCCCGTCGGATCCGGCGTGCAGGACGACGCCGAGGTGACCCACGTGATGAACCACCTGTTCTCGGGCCCCGACGGCCGCAAGCTCGTGCGCGACGTCGACTCGCACATCGCGAAACTGCCGGGCATGGAGGGCCTCACCATCGTCGAGGACTCGCTCGAGAAGCGCGGCATCGCCGCGTGACGCCGCACCGCTCCGGCGCCATCGCGCTCGACGTCGCCCTCTACCTCGTACTGCCGCTCGTCGGCCTGTTCGTGTGGGGCTGGGACTGGCGCCCCATCGTGCTGCTGTACTGGCTCGAGAACGTGACCATCGGCGGGGTGACCTTCATCACCCTGCGCCGCCGGGCGGCCGCGGGCGAGCCGGTGGGGATGCCGGCCTCGTTCTTCGTGATGCACTACGGCATCTTCACCTTCGTGCACGGGGTGTTCGTGATCGTGCTGATCTCGCTCATCCCGGTGATCACGAACACCCCGGCCGCCCCGTTCGACCCGCTGTGGGTCGTGCTGGCCTGGGTGCTGACCACGCTCATCCAGTGGTTCCTGGCCCTGCGCGCCGACCCGCCGCAGCCCGCAGGCGTGGGCCGCGCCTACGCGCGGGTGATCGCCCTGCACCTCACAATCCTGGGCGCGGTGTGGCTCATCGCGGCGTTCGGGCTGCCGGCGATCGTCGCCGTGTTCCTCGTCGTGCTGCACGCGGTCATCGACATCGCGGGGCTCGTGCTGGGTGCGCGGCTCACCCGCACGCGCGTGGCATCCTGAGTGCATGCTCCACTGGCGTAGCGCTGCCCTGGCCTCTCGGATCGTCTACGCGGCGGTCGCCCTCTGGGCCCTCGCCCTCATCCTGAACCTCGACCAGGGGCAGTTCAGCCTCGACGGCTTCGTGTTCTTCACCTCGCTGAGCAATCTGGCGTGCACGGTGTGGGCGGTCGTCTCGCTCGTCGTGACGGTGCGGGATGTGCGCCGCGAAGGATGGCGGGGCGCCTCGAGCCCCTCGCCGCGGGTCGCGGGCTACGTGCTCATGTCGATCCTCGTGACGATGCTCATCTACACGATCGTGCTCATCCCGACGGTGCCCCCCGAGGAGCGCTTCACCCCCGAGGACACCGTCGTGCACGTGATCGTGCCGATCCTCACCCTGCTCGACTGGCTGCTGTTCACCCCCAAGGGGCACCAGCGCTGGTTCGACCCGCTGCTGTGGGCGGTGCCGCCGTACCTGTACCTCGGCTGGGCGTTCCTGCACCACGCGCTCGGCGGCACCTTCGCGGGGCGCGACTACCCGTACCCGTTCATGAACGTCGACGAGATCGGCTGGGGCGGGTTCTTCCTCTACGTGCTCGTGCTGACGGTGGCGCTCGAGATCGTGGCGTACCTCATCCACGCGGTGGACCGGCTGCTGGGGCGCCGCGTGCGCCGGCCGGCGGAAGCGCTCGCGACGTGACCGAGCGGCGGCTGCCTGCGCGCGAGGCGATCCGCGAGGCCGCGGCGCGGCTGTTCCCGGTGAACGGCTACGCCGGCACCTCGGTGCGCGACATCGCGGGCGAAGCCGGAGTGGATGCCGCCCTCGTCATCCGCCACTTCGGGTCGAAGGAGCAGCTGTTCGTGACGATCATGCAGCTCGACCTCGACCACCAGCCGCTGATCGACGAGCCGATCGAGACGCTCGGCGAACGGTTCATCCAGTTCATCCTCGACGGCGCCGACCAGGTGCGCGGCACCTTCCTCGCGCTGCTGCGCGCGAGCGACTCGGACGGTGTGGCGCCGCGCCTGCGCGAGATGCACGACGCGGCGTTCGTGGCGCCGCTGCGCGCACGGCTCTCGGGGGCGGATGCCGAGCTGCGAGCGCGGCTCGCCGCGGCGCTCGTCGGGGGCCTGCTCTACAGCCTGTGGGTGGTCGGCGACGAGGAGTTGCTCGCCACCGACCACCGCGACATCGTGCGGCACTACGGCGCGCTGCTGCAGTCGTTGATCACACCCGCGCCGATCGAGTAGCCGCGCAGCGGCGCATCGCGATCAGCCGCCCCGCTACTGGACGGACCAGCCGCCGTCCGACGGCAGGATCGCGCCGTTGATGTTGACCGCGTCGTCCGACAGCAGGAAGGTGATCGAGGCCGCGAGCTGTTCCGCGGTCGCGAGCGTCGGGATCTGCATCTGGAAGGGCGAGAGCTTCGCCTGGCCCGACTCGGACACGTGCGGCGGGAACGGGATGCCCGTCGCCACGCCCCCCGGGGCGATCGCGTTCACCCGGATGCCGTCGCGCCCGTACATGAACGCGGCCGAGCGGGTGAGGCCGATGACGCCGTGCTTGGACACCGTGTACGCGTTGCCGGACGCGTTGCCGCGCAGGCCGGCCTCGGAGGTGATGTTGACGATCGAGCCGGCGTGCGCCTCGAGCATCGCGGGGATGACGGCACGGCTGAGCTTGAAGGTGCCCGTGAGGTTGACGCCGATCACGCGATCCCAGGTGGCGTCGCTCGTCTCGTGCAGCGGCGAGAAGTCGTCGTTGATGCCCGCGACGTTGGCGAGCGCGTCGATGCGGGATCCGGCGGCGGCGACGATCGCATCCACCGACTCCTGCTTCGTGATGTCGCCCGCGACGGTCACGATCTCGGCATCCGGCAGGGAGGCGGCGAGGTCGGCGAGCTTCTCGGCCGACACGTCCACGGCGATCACCCGACCGCCCTCGCGCGCGACGCGGGACGCCGTGGCGCGGCCGATGCCGGACGCGGCCCCGGTCACGATGACGGTCTTGCCGGTGAAGCGGCCCCCGGTGATGCGCTCGTTCCAGACGCCCTCTTCCTCGTCCGTCTCGCTCGCCTCGACGGCGACGCCGCCGTTGGCCTTCAGCACGAGCTCGTCGACGAGCGCCTGCGGCATCTGGCCGCCGCTCATCGCGACGAGGTTCTGCAGCGGGAGGAGTTTGACGGGGGTCAGCACCTTCTCGTCGACGCCGGCCTGGTCGAGGAGCTGGCGGATGAGCGGGCCGCCCACCGGATGCTTGAGCCAGGTGCCGATGGTCGACTTGGCGGAGAGTGGCTTGTCCTTGGCCATGATGCTTCCCTTTCGCTGCGACCTCGCCGTCGGGGTCGTCCCCTCAAGTCTGCGCGCCCCCTCCGCCGGGCGTCAACACTGTTGACAACCTCGCGGCATCCTCCCAGCCCCCACCCCAGAAATGCAGGAGTTTCGCATCCGCCGCCCCCAACCGCCGGGACCTCGGCCGTCAGCGGGGCGGATTCTCCTGCATTTCTGGGGTGGTGAGGAGGGACTCGACGGCGGAGGCGACCGCGTCGACACGCGCGTGATCCGCGAGGCCGCGGGTCACATACGCCATCGCGTAGCCGAGACGATCCGAGTACCAGGCGGCGCTGCCCCCGATGCCGCCCATCCCGACCTCCCCGCCGTCCACGCGGAAGCCGAGGCCCCACTCGACACGCTGCTGCAGGAAGCGGTCGACGCCCGCCGCCTGCCGGCTCACCGCCTCCTGCCGCAGTTCGGCGCCCAGCCACGCCGCGATCCTCCCGCCCGGATCCCGCAGATCGTCGGCGAAGCGGGCGAGCGAGACGGCGTCGGTCTGGGCGTTGATCGCCCCGAAGCACGTCCTCCGCCAGCGATCCGAGTTCGTCACCGCCGGGTCGAGCATCCCCGGCGGGCGCAGCAGGGCCTCCCGGCCGAACGCGGTGGCGAGGTAGCCATCCGCCCACGCCGGATCGAGCACCTCCAGCTCGGCGAGCATCCCGAGCTCGTCGTCGTCCACCCCGAAACGCACCCGCAGCCCGAGCACCCGGGAGAGCAGCCGCGCGCACCGCCGGATGGAGGGGGCGCCGGCCGCATGCAGGAGCCCCTCGACGAGGTGGCCGTAGGTGGCGGCATGCTCGGCGAGCTCCCGGCCCGGCTCGGTCTGCGGCGCCTGGTCGGCGAGGTCGCGGATGAGGCGCGCCGCATCGGTGGGATCGACCCCGTCCATCGCCGCGGAGAACACCGGCTTGCCCGCCGTGTGGCTCAGGATGTGGCGCAAGGTCGTCGGAGTGCTCGGCGAGTCGCGGTAGTCGCGCCACCACCGGACGATCGGGTCGTCGAGCGTCAGGAAGCCGGTGCGCACGGCGAGCAGCGCGGCGAGCGCCACGAACGGTTTGCCCGCCGAGTACACCTGCACGAGCGTCCCCGCGGTCCACGGCCGCCGAGCCGCCGCATCCGAGCTGCCGCCCCGCGCGATGAGGGTCGGGACCCCGTTGCACCACACGGCGACCTCGCCGCCCGGCTCGGCGCCGCTCTCGACGAGCTCGCGGAAGACCGCCTCGACCTGCTCCCACCCGGGTGCCCGCAGTTGCGTGCTCAGCATGGTGTCCGCTCCCCTGCCCGGGCCGCGACGACCCGTCGCTCCACGGTGGCGCGCTGCTGTTGCGCGCACCTTGCAGCCGCGGGCGGCGGCGATGCCGGCGGCGACAGGGCCGCGAAAGGTCGACACCGCAGGCTCGGCGCATGACTCGACCGTTCCCGCGCGCGCTCGCCGCGATCCTCGCGCTGACCGTCCCGACCGTCGCCGGACTCACGGGCTGCGCCCCCACCGCCCCCGACGCCGACGGTCGCCCCGGCCCCGTGGATGCGGCGGCCGCGGTCGCCGACGTGATCGAGTCCTCGGGCCTGCTGCAGCAGTTGCTGCTCGAGGTCGGCGGCATCCCGGACGCCGCGGACCAGATCACCGCGCTCACCCACCGCAACGACGAACTCGTGGCATCGGCCACGTCCGATGCGCAGCCGCCCGAGGACGCGCCGACGGCCGCCGCCGCGAGCGCGACCATCGAGCCCGCGTTCGCGCGCACACCGGGGAACGCCGCCGCGGACGCCCCCGCGTCGGCGTTCGGGGCGTACCTCGGACTTCTGCAACTGCCCGCGGTCGCCCGTGAGGGGCTGGAGGGGGCGGCGAACGGCGAGCCGGAGGCGGATGCCTCCACGACCGAGACCGCGGAGGGCGGCGAGCTCGCCATGCAGCTGCATTCTCGCTACGCCGACGGACGGCTGAACGCCGAGAGCTCGAGCCGGATGACCGCGGCATCCGGCGACGCGAGTCTGCTCGTCAGCTGGGACACGAAGATCGAGCTGCTCGCCTGCCCCGCATCCGACGGCACCCTCTCGGGTTCGCTCACCTTCGACGTGCAGACCTCCGTCACCTCGGGGGGCGTCGTGCGCGGCGCGAGCCTCGACGTGCTCGTGTCGCTCGCGGCGCAGGTCGACGACGACGCGCACGTCACGAGCATCACGCTGGGCATGGAGGGCGCCCTCCGGGAGTCGACGACCGGATCGGAGGGGTCCACGAGCGCCTACCTCGACGGCGGCGGCACCTTCACCTCGCGCAGCTTCGCCCCCGGCGAGGACTTCCGGTACACGGGCGACGGCGGCATCCGGCGCGCGAGCCAGCATGCGACGTCGGCCCAGAAGGAGCTCTTCATCGCGGCCCTCACCGACGCCGCCGTCGGCCTCGGCGCGATCGTGCTCGACGACGTCGAGCGCTTCTTCCGCGGCGGCAGCTGCATCGACGTGCTCGTCACCCCGGGGCCGGACGCCTACCAGGACGCCGGCCAGAGCCTCGAGCAGGAGATCACCGGGCGCAGCACGGTCGACGGCGAGGAGGTCGAGGGCCGCGCGTCCGCGGAGCTGCAGGACGGTGGCGCATCCGTGTCCCCCTCCGCCGAGCTCGCGCCGACGCCCGCGCGCGTGCGCTACACCGGACCGTCCGAGTCGGACGGCACGGGATCGGTCCACTATCGGCTCGTCTCGCGACGCGGGATCGGCCTGCTCGACCTCGACTACGCGCTCGCGGATGCCTGGGTGCTCGACCAGAGCTGGGACGGCGTGCGCTACACGGCGACCAAGTGCGGGGGGCTCGACGGCGAGTGGACGGTCACCCGGAAGGGGACGCCGAGCGGCAACGGGGGCTCGCTCTCCGGCACGATCACGTTCGACCTGGATCCCGTGGGCCTCATCGGCTACCTCACCGAGTCGTCGACCCTGAGCTTCGGCTCCGACGTGATGCACGGCACCTGGACGGGCATGGCGAGCCTCGAGCGCATCGATGACGCCACGGTCGAGCTCGAGCTCGACTACGAGTCCGGCACGGTGGAGTACGACGGCATCTCCGCCTCGGCTGGGGAGGTGCTCGATCCGCCGATCATGGTGCTGCACCGCGGTCAGGGCGGGGCGTGCGCGGCGGGCCGATCCGGGGCCTGACGGCCGCGCCTCAGCCGTCCGGATTCTGCAGCACGAGCTCCCCGGCGAGCACCGCCGAACCGGGCTCGAGCATCCGCAGCGCGCTGATGCCCCGCAGCCGCTCGGGGGCCGCCGCATCGGTGACGTAGCCGAGCACGACGCCGTTGCCGGGCACCGCGCGAGCCCACTCGCGCGAGACGGGCGCGACCTCGGCGACCGCCACCAGGTGGGGCACAAGCCCCCCGCTGAGGATCGCCGTGACCTCGCCGTCGAAGACCGCGTGGCCCCGGGGAGGGAGTCGCGCATCGACCGGCGGATCGTAGGGCGCCTCGAGCGGCACCCAGCCGCCGTCCACGAGGGCGTCCATGGCGCGGGCCGACCGCGGGTCGTCGTGGGAGATCCACACGACGATCGCCGCCGTGCGCTCCGGTCCGACGAGGCTGAACTCGATCGTCGCCCGCGGTGGGGCGAGGCGACGACCGAGCGCCATCAGTGCTCCCGGGCGTTCTCGAGCTCCGTGCGCGTCACCGGGGCGATGCGCTCCTCGAAGAACAGGCGGGAGAGCACCCCGCGGATGCGGGTGGCGAGGCGGATCCGCCCGTTCTCGTCCGGGCGCACCACGAGCGGCGCGTACTCGTGGTAGTCCAGGAGCCGCCAGCGCTCGTACTCGGAGAGCTGCTCGTGCACCTCCTCGTAGCGTCCGCCCGGCATCCGGACGATGCGCCCGGTCTCGTAACCGTGCAGCACGATCTCGCGATCCTTCTTCTGCAGCGCGAAGCACACCCGCCGTGCGACGACGAACGCGATGACCGGTCCGGCGAACAGCAGCAGCTGGATGGTGAGTGTCACCCCCTCGACGGCGAGCCGGAAGTGGGTCGAAATGAGGTCGGAGCTCGCCGCCGCCCACATGACGGCGTAGAAGGTGACGCCGGCGGCGCCGATCGCCGTGCGCATCGGAGCGTTCCGCGGCCGGTCGGCGAGGTGATGCTCGCGCTTGTCGCCCGTGATGAACGCCTCGAGGAAGGGGTAGAACGCCACCGAGGCGAGGAACAGCATGAGCACGACCACGGGGATGAAGATGTTGAGCGACAGCGTGTAGCCGAACAGGTCGAGCTCCCACCCCGGCGGCACGAGCCGCAGCACGCCATCGGCGAAGCCGATGTACCAGTCCGGCTGGGTTCCGGCCGACACCGGGGACGGGTCGTAGGGTCCGTAGTTCCAGATCGGATTGATGGTGACCGTCGCGGCGAGCAGCATGATCGCGCCGAACACGATGAAGAAGAAGCCGCCCGCCTTGCCGGCGTAGGCCGGCAGGATCGGCTGGCCCACGACGTTGTGCTGGGTACGGCCGGGACCGGCGAACTGGGTGTGCTTGTGCAGGAACACCATCACGAGATGCACCCCGATCAGGGCGAGCAGGATGGCCGGGATGAGCAGGATGTGCAGCGCGTAGAAGCGCCCCACGATCGCCTCGCCGGGGAACTCGCCCCCGAACAGCAGGTACGAGATCCAGGTGCCGACGACCGGGATGCCCTTCGCGATCCCGTCGGCGATGCGCAGACCGTTGCCCGAGAGCAGGTCGTCGGGCAGCGAGTAGCCCGTGAAGCCTTCCGCCATCGCGAGCACGAAGAGCAGGAAGCCGAATACCCAGTTCAACTCGCGCGGCTTGCGGAAGGCGCCCGTGAAGAAGATGCGCAGCATGTGCAGCCCGATCGAGGACACGAACAGCAGCGCCGCCCAGTGGTGCGCCTGCCGCATGAGGAGGCCGCCGCGGATATCGAAGCTGATGTCGAGGGTCGATGCCATGGCCGCCGACATCTCCACCCCCTTGAGGGTCGGGTAGGAGCCCTCGTAGATGACCGGGGCCATCGAGGCCTGGAAGAAGAAGGTGAGGAAGGTGCCGGTGAGCAGCAGCGCGACGAAGCTGTAGAGCGCGACCTCGCCGAGCAGGAACGACCAGTGGTCGGGGAAGATCTTGCGTCCGAGTCCCGCGACGGCGCCCGAGATCGAGGTGCGGTCGTCGAGCCAGCGGGCGAGGCGCGTCGTGACGCCGCCTCCGGTGGTGGGTGCCATGGGTCCTCCTAGTCGTGCGCCCAGGCGCGAGGGATCAGGCCGTAGCCGGTGCCCAGCAGGGCGACCAGCAGCATCCCGACGGTGAACACGCCGTCGACCGGCGGCGCGAGGATCGTGGCGACGAGCGAGCCGCACCAGATCGTCGCGGGCAGCGAGGCCGCCAGCCCGGCGACGGTGAGCACGCTCCGTCGGCCACGCCGGCCGGCCCGCAGCTCGGCGGCGAGGACGCCGACGCCCGCGAGCACGAGCAGCGCCGCGACCGCGAACGCCGCGTCGGTCGGCACCGTCCAGACCGCCTCGCCGCCCTCCCAGCGCAGCGGGATCCGCTCGGGAACCACACCCCACAGCGAGAGGCGGACCGCGCCCTGGACGACGAGCGGGAGGCTCATGAGAGCGAGCAGACCGGGAAGCGCGCCCGGGCGGGTGGATGCCGTCACCTGCCCAGGGTGGGCGGGCGGGCTTTCACGGCCCTTGCATCGCGGAGGCCGGTCGACGCAAGCCCGATGACAGGGCGGTCTCGCACCATGATCGGGCACCGGCATCCGCGCCGGCGCAGGAAGGCCCGACCATGACGAGGCTCCCGCTCCCCGAACCGCTGCCGCTGCTCGCGCCCCTGCGCGCGCTCGACGAGAGCCGCGTCTCGATCACGGAGTTCCCCCACCACCGGCTGCGGTTGACGATCGACCACGAGCCGCTCCGCGGGATCACCCCCGAGATGCTGCTGTGGTGGTTCCGGAACATCGGCCATCCGATGGAGTACGCGGGCGCCACGGTGCCCCGCTATCGCGTGTGGCATCCGCTCGACCACATCCATTGGGAGCTGAACCGGACGGCGCGCGACGGCAGCGTCGGCGAGGGCGCGCGCTTCCGGATCGTCGAGGCGATGGGACGCGACGAGCGCTACTACATCGACAGCGTCGACCGGGTCGAGAAGCTCGACCTCACCGGCATCCGCCTCGTGCTGCGGATCGCCGGCGCCCAGTTCTTCCAGCTGGAGCACAGCTGGTCGCGGGCCGAGGGCGCCACCCACTACACGAGCGTCATGGACCTCGGCGGCCGTTGGGCGCTCGGCGCCCCGATCAACGCCTACCTGCGTGCGCGGGTCTTCGTGCCCGGCATGGAGCGCGCCTGGCTGCAGCACAACATCGAGGAGGTCGGCTACTTCGAGCAGTTCCTCCCCGAGCTCTACCGCCTCCACCATCCCGCGGCCGTCGTCCGCTGACCGCCCGCCCGATCCCGCAACCCCACCCGAACGGACCCCCGATGAGCTCCCCTCTGCCCGCACGCCTGCGCCGCGCGGCGGCCGCGATCCTCGCCACCGCCCTCCTGCTGCCGCTTCTCGTCACCCCCTCCGGGGCCGCCGCCGCGGCCGCCGAGGAGACCCCCGACTGCACGACCAGCTGGGTGGGCCCGTCGCTGCAGGGCAGCTGGATCGAGCCGGCCAACTGGAGCGCGGGCGTCCCCGACGAGGAGGATGTCGCCTGTATCGCGGCCGACGAGGTGATCGTGCCCGACGACGAGGTCGCCGAGGCCGGTCGGCTGTTCGGGCAGGGCGAGATCATCGTCGAGGGCTGGATCACGGTGGCCGGGGACTCCTCGGTGCAGAAGATCACCCTGCTCGGCGAGCACGACCGCGCCTCCGACCCGATCCTCGGCATCCAGCCCGACGCCACGCTCACGGTCGAGGAGCTGCAGGCGGTGCAGGCCGACGGCGCGCTCGTGATGGGCGCAGGCAACCTGTTCGTCGGCACCGCCTTCGACGTGACCTGGTCGCGGCTCCAGGTGCTCACCCGGATCGGCACCGCGGACACGGTCGTCGCCCGGATCGGCAGGGAGAGCTCTCTCGTGTTGACCGGCGGCGGCGAACTCGACGGCGAGTGGACGATCGACGCGGACGGCGGCATCGAGACCACGGCATCCGTCGGCTGGTTCGGCGGCAGCACCCTCGGCGGGGCCGGCGAGCTGCGCGTGCTCGAACACGGACGCGTGATGCTCAACGCGACCGCGACGCTCGGGGCGACCTCCATCGCCGCGGGCGGCGAGCTGTGGCTGGGCGCACCCGGTGCGCTCGGGACCCTCGAGGTGGCGGGCACGCTGCTGCTCGATCGGGATGCGACGGCCACCGAGCTCGCGCTGGATGGCGGGGTCGTCGGCAGCGTCGGCGACCTCACCGTGTCGGGCGAGACCACGAGTCGCGGGGGTTCGGCGACCACCTCCGGCACCCTCGAGACCTCGACGCTGCAGCTGCAGGAGGGAACGCTCGCGCTCGTCGGCACCCAACTGGTGGCGGCGCAGCTCGAGGTGCCCGACGGGGGCACGGCCGGCGTCACCCTCGACGCCGCGGCGGGCCTGGAGCTCAGGAACGGCACCGTGCATCCGGGTGCGGCGCTCTCGGTCGAGGGCGAGGGCACAACGGAGATCACCGGGAGCCTCACCGTGGACGGCGGCGCCACCACCCTGGCGAGCCCCACCGTGGTGGCCAACGACGCCTTCGTCGGCGTGGGGTCGGGCGGATCGCTGCGCCTGCTGGGCGACGGAGGGCGGATCGCCGGCTCGATGCACGCGGCAGACGACGCCGCCCTCACCTTCGGCGGCCGCCTCGACATCGCCGCGACCGGGCTGGTCTCGGGCGGCACGGTCACGGTCGCCCCGGGAGCCGCGCTCACGAGCTCGGGCTGGCTGGCGGCCGCCCTCTTCGAGAACGCGGGCGAGGTGACCCTCACCGGCGAGGCGCAGCTCGTCGCCACCCGCGTGGTCACCTCGGGGGCGTTCGAGCTCAGCGGCACCGCCCAGTTCGTCGCCGCGGGCGGCGTCGAGGTCACCGGCGGTCGCCTCGACATCGGCACCCGCTCCGGAGTCGACGTGACCGGCGGTGTGCCCGGGACCGTGCTGCGCGTCGCCGAGGGTGCGGAGCTCGCGGGCACGGGCGTGGTCTTCGGCGACGTGCGCAACGAGGGCACGCTGGCCCCCGGCGGCGTCACCGACTACGACGCGCTGCGGATCGAGGGCGACTACACCCAGACCGGCACGGGTGCGCTGCGGGTGCGGCTCGGGCAGCTGCAGCTCGACGAGCTGCGGGTCACCGGGACGGCGCGCCTCGGCGGCGCGCTCGAGGTGCTGCCCGACCCCGACGCCGCCATCCCGGGCAGCTACGACGTGCTCGTCGCCGCGGACGCCCTGGGCGCCTTCGCGACCACCCCCGGCGACTGCCACCGGGTGTTCCGCGACGGCGGCACCGTGACCGTGCAGCTGCGGCTGTGCGTGACCGTCTCGGATGCCGAGGTCGATGAGGACGGCGGGAGCGTCGAGGTGCCGATCGTGCTCTCGGCGGCCCCCACCGAGCCGGTGCGGGTGACCTGGTCGACGAAGGACGGCTCGGCGAAGGGCGGCGAGGACTTCGAGGCCCTCTACGGCACCGTCGAGTTCGCACCCGGTGAGCACGAGCAGTCGGTCGTCATCCCGATCATCGACGACGAGTACCGCGACGGCGACCTCGAGTTCTTCGTGCGGCTCGAGCTCGCGATCGGTGCGGAGATCGTGCACGACGAGGCGCTCGTGATCATCCGCGAGAACGAGTCGATGCCGGAGTGGACCACGCGCGTGGTCGACCCGCTCGCCCGCGTGCGCATCAGTCACCTGGACGAGTCGACGGTGTACTGGGGGCGCGCCGACGACGACAGCACCTCGTACGCCACCCGGCTCTCCGACGGCCGGGTGACCGAGCTGGCCGGCGTCCATCGGGTCGTCGACACGAGCGACGGCGTCGCGATCGGGATGTGCGCCTCGGAGGATCCGGGCGTGTTCGAGGAGCCGTGCTGGAGCGCCGACGGCGAGGAGTGGGAGCCCATGTGGTCGCCCGCCGGCGGCACGACCGAGCTCATCGCACTGTCGGCCTACGGGCATGTCGTGGGTCGCTTCACCCCGACCGGGCACCCCGAGTCGGCGCGCGACCTGGTCTGGATCAGCCCCGACGAGACCCCGGGCGATCTGACGGGTCCCGGCGCGGTGGTGGACATGAACGCCCGCGGCGAGATGATCTTCGTGTCGCGCACGGGAGACGGGCGCAGTTGGTTCCGCGACGCCGCGGGCACCGCGGTGGAGCTGCCCGGTTCGGGCGACGAGACCCGGACGCGCACGGTCGCGACCGCCCTGAACGACGAGGGCGATGTGGTCGGCTACTGGGATGGGCCGGGCGCGACGCCGCTGGCCTGGGCCTGGAACGCGGGTGACGTGGTCGAGCTGGGCCGCGGTGCGCCCACCGACGTGAACAACCGCGGCGACGTCATCGGCGAGGTCGAGGTGCAGGGTCTGCCGCGCGCCTGGATCAGCTGGGACGGTCGCTGGGAGCTGCTGCACGAGGTGGGGGATGCCGTGGACCTCGGCTACGGCGCCTACACGGGCACCTCCCGCATCAACGAGTCGCGGATCATCGCCGCCTCGCTCGGGCTGCGCGAGTTCGACGCGCACAGCGACGTCGTGCTCTACCCGACGGGGACCGCCCCCGAGCCGCCGCGCCTCGAGTTCGGGGGCCGGATGGACGAGGAGCTCGTGGCGGGCGACGGCGACGACCGCGTGCTCGTGAGCGGGCGCACGATCGACGGCAACCTCGTGCGACTCACCGCGATCGTGCGCGACAACGACGCTCCCGACGAGCCCGCGGTGGAGGGGATGCGTCTGCGCATCCTCATCGACGGCGAACTGCGTTCCGAGAGCGAGCCGTTCACGCTCGAGCCGGGCGACTCCCACGAGTTCTCGTTCGAGTGGGACACCACCGACCATGCCTGGACCGACGGCGCGGCATCCGAACCGTACGAGATCCGGATGGAGCTCGTCGACGAGGACGGCGTCGTGAAAGCGCTCGAGGGCGCCGTGACCGTCGAGCCGCGGCCCATCGTGGCCGTGCCGGGCTTCGGCGGCAGCCCCGCGGATTGGCAGCAGTTCGCCGACCATGTCGCCGCGCAGCGCGACGACTGGTCGGTGACGCTCGCCGGCCAGAGCCTGCCGGGTTCGGCGGGAACCACGATCGAGGCGAACGCCGAGCTGCTCGCCGACGACATCCTCTCGGTGCAGGCGGTGACCAACGCGCGCCGCGTGGACCTCGTCGCCCACTCCACGGGCGGCCTCGCGGCCCGGCTCTACCTCGACTCGCTCATGCCGACGGGCGATGATCGCCCCGTCGAGCAGCTGCTCATGCTGGGCACGCCCAACGGCGGCTCCCCCTGCTCGGACATGTTCCTCACGGGTGTGCACCTCGAGACCCGCACCGACGTCATGCGGCTGTTCAACGAGCGGGTCACCGAGACCCACGGGGTGCGCGTCGCCGCGGCCGCGGGCACCGGACTCGGCACGAGCTGCTGGTCGGACGAGCCCGGCGACGGGACCACCCACGCGGGTTCGGCCCTGCAGGGGGTCGGCGACGTGTTCACCGCGCCCGTGCTGCTCGACGAGCTGCTCAGCGACGAGAGCGTGTTCCGCGACTTCCTGCGGCCGCGGCTCACCCAGCCCGCTCCCGGATGGTCGCTCGGGCAGGCGATCTCCGATCTGGTCCGCGGCATCGGCGCCTTCTTCGCCGGCTTCGCCGCGGAGCCCGCCGTCCCCCAGGTGCTCGACACCAAGACGGTGACGCTGCAGCCGGGCGAGACCTTCCGCGGCGGCGGCACGGTGAACACCGGCGACGCGAGCCGCACGGGCCTCACCCTCGTCGCGCCGGCATCCGTGACGGGCACCCTGTCGCAGGGACCGGGCACCCCCGTCACGACGCTGCCCGCGGGGGCGGCCACCGTGTCGCACCGCACGGCGACCGTGCAACGGCCGGCGCGGGGCGCGTGGACGGCGAGCTTCGTCAACACCTCGGACGAGCCGGTCACCATCCACTACGCCCACTGGGTGGAGGGGACGCGCGCGGTCGTGCGCGCCGACATCGCCGCGATCGACGACCTCGGGTCGGCGCTCATCACCTCCCGGATCGACGGACCCGGCTCGGTGCGCCGCCCGCTCACGATCGCGGCGACGACCCTCGACGCGCGCGGCGCCTGGCACAACTCGACGCTGCGCGACGACGGCACGGCGGGCGACGCCGTCGCCGGCGACGGCATCTACAGTGCTCGGCTCGACGCCCTGCCGCCGGGCCCGGTGGGCACCCGGACGCGGGCCGTCGTCGACGACTACGCGCAGCTCGCGAGCGCCGCGACCGTTCTGACGATCGGCGACGACACCCCCGGCAACGACATCCCGCGGGCCGCGGACATCGAGGTCGACGCCGTCTACGCGACGCAGACCTGGGTGACCCTGCGCGGCGCGGACCCGGACGGCGATCCGCTCAGCTACCTGATCCTCGACCAGCCGGAGCACGGCACCCTCGACGGCACGGCGCCGACGCTCAGCTACCTGCCCCCGCGCGACTACGTGGGCGAGGTGAGCTTCCGATACGCCGTGTGGGACGGCGCGGAGCGCTCGGCGCCGGCCACCGTCACCTTCCGCATCGGGAAGGCGCGCGCGGTCTCCGAGCATCGTCCGAGTGTGGGCCAAGGCGCGATCACGACCATCCCGGTGGCCCTCAGCGGGCCGGCCGGCCCCATCGAGTACCGCGCCGGATCGGCGTGGGAGGCGAGCTGGCGCGGCGAGCGCCGTGCGGTCGAGGTGGTGGACGGGCGGTACGCCTTCCCGGTCGACCTCGGCCCCGAGGTCGCCGCGGGCACGTATCCGCTGACCGTCCACTTCCCCGGTGACGCGTTCCACGAGGCGGGTGACGTGGAGATCCCGGTGCGGGTCGCTCCGAACCTCGCCCCGCGGGTCACCGCGTTCTTCGCGCCGGCCGGAGCCGAGGCGGGCTACGACACGCGCTTCGACGTGAGCGCCGTCGACTCCGAGCAGTCGATCGTCCGCTACGAGCTGGACGCCGATGGCGACGGCACCTGGGATGCCTCGCTCGAGCAGGAGCCGCGCGCGCAGTCCACGCAGTGGAACCGCAATGCCTCGTTCGTGCACCGCTACCCGGAGGCGGGCGCCTTCACGGCCCGGGTCCGGGTGACCGACCGGCTCGGCGCGAGCGACATCCGCGAGATCGCGGTCGCGGTGGCTCCGCATCGGGAGCTGGGCGCGAACGATCTCGTGCGGCTCCCCGACGGCCGTCCCTTCGCGCTCGACCCGAGCGACGGTCGGTTCGAGGGCGCGGCGCCCGCTGCCGTGGCCGACGGCGGACGCTTCCTCCTCGTGGACGCCGTCGTGACGGGTCCCGGAGACGGACAGTCCGAATGGCGGCAGCGCTTCACGGTCCTCGACCGGTCGACCGGCGAGCGTCGCGACTACCTGTTCTCCTCCGCGCAGAGCGTCCCGCCCGTCGAGCTGTCGCCCGAGCACCCGCTCGCGACGGTCGGCGACCAGCTGATCCATCTCGACACCGGCGAGGTGGAGGAGCGGCACGGCGTGCACCTCGACCCGACGTCGATCTCCGACGACGGACGCTACGCGCTCGGTCGAGACCCGGAGGGGCGGGATCGGCTGCGCGATCTGGTGGCCGGAACCTCGGCGCCGTTCGCGCTGCCGGGGACCGAGCACCGCGTGATCAGCGGCGATGGCTCGACGATCGCGGCCGCCACCGACGCGGGCGCCATCGCGGTGCTCGATCGCGCGAGCGGGCAGGTCACGGAGCACCCCGTCGCCGAGGTGCCGCTGCGGACGATCGACATCTCCGACGACGGGCGCTGGGTGCTCGTGCGGGCCGACGACGGGCTGTTCCGCGCCGACCTCGAGACGGATGAGCTCGTCGAGGTGACGACCGCCACGGCGGGCAGCCGGGCTGCGGGCTCGACGGGTCAGGCGCTGCTGAGCGGCGACGGCTCGACGGCCGTCGTGTGGGCCTCCCTCGCACCGGGCCTGCCGTGGCAGGTGCTGCACGTGGACATCGACTCGGGCGCGTCCCGGCTCGTGACCGCCGATCGGGACGGCCGTCCGGGTCGGGTGATCGCCGAGGGTGACCGCTACTGCACGAGCGCGGACGGAGGGGACGCGGACGGCTGCGTGGCCTACGAGCCCGTCGACACCGACCCGTTGCTCTCGGTGTCGGATGACGGCGAGACCGTGCTCTACGCCTCGAACCTGAACTCCCTCGTCCCGGGCGACGTGCACCTGGTGGCATCCCCCGGCGACGGGCAGGCGAACGACGAGTGGCAGGCCAGACGCCAGCTGAACTATCTCGTCTGGAACGCACAGGCCGCGCCCGAGGAGCCCCAGGAGCCGGAAGAGCCCCAGGAGCCGGAGGAGCCCCAGGAGCCCGAGGAGCCCGAAGGCCCGCAGGATCCCGAAGGCCCCCAGGAGCCCGGGGAGCCCGGACCGGGCCGGCAGCCCGGCGACTCCGCGCCCTCGAGCGGGGGCGGGCCGCTCGCCGAGTCCGGCGTCTCCGGCCTCGAGCTCCCGATGACGGCCGCCGTGCTGGCGATCCTGATCGGCGGCCTGCTCGCGCTCCGGCGCCGCGACCGCCGCCGCGAGGGTCGCGGATGAGCGGTCACCAGCGCGGGGCGGCTCCCAGCTGCGCCGCGACGTCGGCGGTGAGCCGCGTCGCGGCGGCGGCGTGGTGTGCTGCCGCGTCGTCCCAGCCGAGCCGAGCCGCGAGCCGCGCGAGGAGCGCGTCGCGCGGCCCCCAGCAGGCGAGCGCGGTCCCGCCCGTGATGAGCGCCGCCCGGGAATCCGCGAGCGCTTCGTACGCCTCGGTGAGCAGCGGCGTGCCGAGCCGCACCGCGACCTCGGCCACCTGGGCGCGCTCGAAGTCCGAGCCCCAGTACGGGAGGACGGGCACCTGGCGCAAGCCCCAGCGGGCCTGCATCGAACGCGCCTCCCCCGTCGCGTCGACCTCGGCGAGGGCGAGCACGGCGGTCCAGCGCAGCGAGCGGTGGGCGTCCTCGGAGGCCTTCGCGACGATCTCGTCCACGACCTCCCCGACGCGGTTCTCCAGGCGGGCGAGCGTCAGCTGCTGCACGGCGCGACCCCAGTCGCCGCCCCAGATGCTCGTGCGCTTGAGGATCGCGTAGGTGCGCTCGACGAGCTCGTGCGCCTCGTCCAGGCGCCCCCCGAGCATCGCGGCGCAGGCGAGCTGGCCGGTGTACTGGGCCTCGAACTCCATCCGGCCGAACCGCGGGATGAGCTCGCCCGCGCGACTCGAGTCCTCGAACCAGCCGTCGACATCGCCGGCCGCAAGGCGTACGGATGCGCGATGCAGGCGCGCGACGATCTCGCCGGGCGCCGAACCGCCGTCGCCGCCGAGCGCGACCCAGCGGTCGAGCGACGCGAGGCGCTCCGCATCCCGGCCGGGCCGCCAGCGGGAGAACACCTGGGCGCCGAGGGCGCGGGCGAGCAGTGCGGAGTCGCCGGTCGCACCGGCGAGCGAGACGGCGCGATCCGCCTCGACGACCCCCCGCTCGCGCTCGGCGGCGTCCCCGTAGTACAGCTCGAGCGACAGCGCCGCGTGGAGCTCGATGCGCTGGCCGAGCGGGAGAACGGCCCCCTCGGCGAGCAGCGGCTCGAACAGGGCGATCGTCTCCCGATCGACCTCCCCGAGCTGCCGCCAGTTCCAGAGCGTGATGCTGCCGAGCAGGGCGAGCGCCCGCACCGTCGTCTCACGGTCGCCGAGCGCCTGCGCCGTGCGGAGCACCCGGCGCAGGGTGCTGGCCGCCCCCTGCACGTCGCCCGCGCTGCGCTGCTCCTCGGTGAGCAGCACGAGCACCTCCACGCGCTCGCGCGGTGTCGCATCGGGGTCGAGCATGAGCAGCGCATCGGCGCGGAACCGCGCGGCACGGTCGTAGGCGAGACTGGCCCGCGCGCGGTCGGCGGCGACCATGCAGGCCGCGAACGCGTCGCTCGACGGCACCCCGAGCGCCGCCTCGACGCGGTGATGCGCGAGCTCCTCGATGGCCGCCTCCGGATCGCCGGCGTGCAGCGCCGCGAGCGCGTCGGCGTACCGCGCGTGCAGCAGCGCCCGACGCGAACGCGGCAACGACCCGAGCACGGCGTCGCGGGCGAGGCTGTGGCTGAACGCCCAGCCGTCGGCATCCGCCCGCACCACGCCGAAGCGGGCCGCCGCCTCGAGAGCGTCGGCCACCTCGTGCGCTGTGCAGGCGAGCGCATGCGCGAGCACCCGGGGCTGCAGCGCGAGCCCGCCGACCGCGGCCAGCTCGAGCAGACGCTGCGCCTCCTCGGGGAGCAGCGCGATGCGCTGGGCGAGCAGCTCCGCGACGGACGCCGGCAGCGGACCGTCCTCCTCGCCCGCGAGCAGGCTCGTGAGGAAGAAGGCGTTGCCTCCCGTGCGCTCCACGAGCCGCTCGACGCGGTCGCGCAGGGCGCCCGGCTCGAGCGGCTCGCGGCTGTAGGCGCGCACCAGCTCCGCGACCTCGGCGGGCGAGAACGGGGTCAGCAGGTGTCGGCTCGCCTCGCTCTCGCGCCCCAACGCCGCGAGCGTCGCGGCGACCTCGGCGCGTGCGGATTCGGGGTGCCGCGCCGTCACGACGACGGCGCACGCCGCCTCGCGGATGCTCGACGCGAGGAGACGGAGGGCGTGGAGCGAGGCGGCGTCCGCCCACTGGATGTCGTCGAGCACGAGCAGCACCGGCCCCCGCGCGGCCGTGGCGAGCACCCGTCCGACGATCTCCTCGGAGAGCGCGAAGCGGGCGTGGTCGTCACGCAGCTCGACGTCGCGGCCGCCGCGCAGCTCGGCGAGCGGATCGGCGAGCTCGGGTTCGAGGGCGGCGAGCACGCGCGTCCACATCCACAGCGGCGGGGCGCCCGCGCCGTCCGCCGATCGCGCCCAGGCGACCCGCAGCCCCAGCCCGGCGGCGCGCTCCGCGGCGAAGCGCGCGAGATGCGTCTTGCCGATCCCCGCCGCCCCCTCGAACACCACGATCCGCCCCCGGCCCGCGCCGGCGTCGCGGATCGCGCGATCGACCGCGGCGCGCTGGGCCGTGCGGCCGACGGTCGTCGCCGAGGGCTCGGGCGCCTCCCCGGCGGATGCCCGCACCGGATCGCGCAGCAGTCGGGTGTGCAGCTCGCGCACGCGCGGCCCCGGGTCGATGCCGAGCGAGTCGGCCAGCAGCTCGCGGAACTCGTCGAACAGGGCGAGCGCGATCGCGGTGTTGCCCGCCTCGTGCTCGGCGCTCATCCGGAGCTCCCAGTAGCTCTCGTCGAGGGGTTCCGCCTCCGTCAGCACCCGCGCCATCGCCGCGGCCCGCCGCGCGTCGCCGAGACCCAGCAGCACCCGTGCCTCGAGCTCGTCGACGCGCCGGTGCAACCGCAGCAGGCGTTGCGCCTCGAGCCGCAGGTCGCTGCACGCGGCGAGGCCCGCGAAGGGGTCGCCGCGCCACAGCTCGCGCGCGCGGTCGATCGCGGTCATCGCCGCCGACCAGTCCTGTCGGCGGCTCTCGTGCTCGGCGCGGGTGATCTCGCGCTGGAAGGCGACGACGTCGATCGCCTCCGGGTCCAGCTCGAGCGCGTAACCGGGCGGCCGGGTCGCGATGCGGATGCCGAGCGGCTCGAGCTGGCGGCGCAGCCGCGAGACGTACACGTAGAGCGTCGACACCCCCGACTGCGGCGGATCGTCCTCCCACAGCTGGCCCATGAGGCGCTGCGCGGAGACCACCCGCCCGGGTTCGAGCGCGAGCAGCGCGAGCAGCGCCGCCACCCGGCCCGCCTGAGGGATCACGGCCGGCGCGCCCGGCATCCGCACCTCCGCCGGGCCGAGGAGCGCGAGCATCGCCTACACCGCCGCCGGCGGACGCCAGGACTGGATGGCGGCGAGCTGCCGCGCGGTCGCCGAGGCGGGGGTGAGGCGCATGAGGGCGTTGCGGGCGGTCACCCCGAGGCGCCCGCGGGTGTGCGCGACCGCACCCACCGTGCGCGCCCGCCGCGCGATCGGCTGGGTGCGCGAGCGTCGCAGGCGGTCGTATTCGGCGAGCGCGGTGTCGAGGTCGCCCGGCGACGGCGTCGGCTCGGCGGAGATCCGGCCGAGCAGCGCCACGAGGGTCGCCGCGTCCTCCATCGCCTGACCGCCGCCCTGCCCGAGGTCGGGCGTCATGGCGTGGGCGGCATCCCCGAGCAGCACGCAGCGGCCGCGGCGGAAGGTGGGCGCCGGCCCCGCGAGGTCGTTGATGTCGAGGCGGAAGACGGTCTCGGGCGCGGTTCCGCGGATGAGCTCGGGGATGGGGTGATGCCAGCTTCCGAATCGGCGCACGACCTCCGCGTACTCGTCGTCGATCGTCGAGCCGGCCGGCATGGTGGCGACCGCGAACCAGTAGATCCGTCCGTCGGCGAGCGGCGCCAGACCGAAGCGCTCGCCGTGGCCCCAGGTCTCCCCCGCCTCGCCGCCCAGGTCGACCGGCTGCTCGGTGACGCCGCGCCAGGTGCTGTAGCCGGAGTAGTGGATGCCGGGGTCTCCTGGCCAGGAGGAGCGCACGCGGCTGCGGATGCCGTCTGCCGCGACGACGAGGTCGAAGCGTTCGCTGCCGTCAGCGGTGCGCAGCTCGGCACCGTCCGGGGAGACCTCGAGCACCTCGACGCCGAGGCGCAGGGTTCCCGGCTCGAGGGCCTCGAGCAGGATGCGATGCAGCTCGGCGCGGTGCACGATCCGCAGCTCGGTGACGGCGTTGGAGGGGATCGTGGCGAGCCATCCGCCGTCGGGGCGCCGCTGTCCGCCGCGCAGGCGGCCCGCCTGGGTCGAGGTGATGGCACGGAAGGCGTCGCCGAGGCCGAGCGACTCGAGCGCGGTGAGCCCGTTGGCGAAGATCGACAGCCCGGAGCCGACCGGTTTGAGCTCGGCGGCGCGCTCGTAGATCGTGACCTCCGCCCCCGCCCGCTGGAGGCCGACGGCCGTGCACAGCCCGCCGATCCCTGCTCCGATGACCGCTGCGCGCATCGTCGTCCCGACCTTTCTCGAACCTTCCTCTACAGGTGTGGAGTGCTGATGCGCCACACTCTACACCCGTAGAGGCACTAGCATGCAAGGTCAGATGAGCACAGCCACGCCGAGCCCGCCCAACCGCCGGGAGACGATCGCCGACGCCGCGATCACCGTCATCGCCCGCGACGGCCTGCGAGGCCTCACCCACCGCGCCGTCGACCGCCAGGCGGAGCTGCCCCCCGGCTCCACCTCGTACTACGCCTCCACCCGCCTCGCCCTCATCGAGCTCGTCGCGCGCCGGCTCGCCGACCGCTCCGCGCGCGACCTGGGCGTGCTGTTCGCCGAGCTCGAACGCCTCTCGGTCGAGAAGCAGGACGACCCCGGCCGCTTCGAGGTCGCGGTCGCCGTGCTCACCGGATTCATCAACCGGCTCGCGGAGCGCGCCGACGACATGCGCGCCCGCTACGCCCTCGTCATCGACCTCGCCGAACGCGACACCATCCGCCCCATCCTCACGAGCGCATCGCCGCTGCTCGGCAGCACCCTCGACGTGGCCTCCGGATTCCTGCGCCGGCTCGGGGTGAACGCGGCACCCGAACAGGTGCAGGACCTCGTGCTGCTCACCGACGGGCTCGTCTTCACCCTCGTCTCGCGCGCCGGCTACGGCTACAAGCGGATCGACGCCGAAGCGGTCGTGCGGGCCTACCTGACCGCGATCGCGGGGCCCGCCCACCTTGCACCGGCGGCGCCCGAGACCCCGCAGGATGCAAGACCGGCGACAGGTGCCCATGGGAGAACGGGGGTGTCAGCCACCCCGACCGAAAGGGAACCCATGTCCGCCGAACGAGAGCGCCGGATTGCGCTCGTCACCCAGCTGCGCGCCTCCGGCGTGGAGCGCGTCTACACGCCCACCGACGCCGAGTACGTCGACGAGCTCGCCGGCTTCAACCGCGCCATCATCCACACCCCCGAGCTCGTCGTCGCCGCGACGACCGTCGACGAGGTGGTCGAGACGGTGCGCTTCGCCAACGAGCACGAGCTCGCCGTGCGCGTCATCGGACGCGGCCACGGCGCGCTCGCCCCCATCACCGACGGCATCGCCCTCACCACCGCGGGCCTCGCATCCGTCGAGGTGGACGCCGCCACGCGCACCGCGCGCATCGGCGCCGGCACGATGTGGAGCCAGGTGCTGGATGCCACCGCCCCGCTCGGCCTCGCCCCGCTGTGCGGGTCCGCCCCGCACGTGGGCGCGATCGGCTACCTCCTCGGAGGCGGCATCGGCCCGGTGGCCCGCACCTTCGGCTACGCGGCCGACCACGTGCGCTCGCTCCAGGTGGTGACCGCCGACGGCGGACTCGTCACCGCGGACGCCGCCTTCAACCAGGACCTGTTCTGGGCCCTGCGCGGAGGCAAGGGCGGGCTCGGCGTCGTCGTCTCCGCCGAGATCGAGCTGCTCCCGGTGGCGAGCGTCTACGGCGGCGGCCTCTACTTCGCCGCCGCCGACGCCGCCGCCGTGCTGCGCACCTTCGCGAGCTGGTCGCGCGAGCTGCCCGAGCAGCTCACGACCTCCGTCGCCCTGCTGCGCCTTCCCCCGATCCCCCAGCTGCCGGAGCCGCTGCGCGGGCAGTTCGTCGCCCACCTGCGCGTCGCCTATGTCGGCCCCGCCGCCGAGGCGGAGGAGCTGCTCGCACCGCTGCGTGCCGTCGCGACGCCCCTCATCGACGCCATCGGCGAGCTGCCGTACGCCCAGCTCGGCGCCATCCACTCCGACCCCGTCGACCCGATGCCCGTCGTGGAGGGCGGCATCCTGCTCGCCGAGTTCGGCGCGGACGCGGCCGAGGCGCTGCTGCGCGCGGTCGGACCGACCGCGGATGTGCCGCTCGCCGCGGTCGAGATCCGTCGGCTCGGCGGGGCGCTCGCCCGGGAGCCCCAGGTTCCCAACGCGGTCGGCGGACGCGACGCCGAGTACTCGCTGCACGTCGTGGGCGCCCCGGTCCCGGAGCTGCTCGGCACCGTCATCCCCGCCGTCATCGGCGGCGTCTTCGAGACCCTCGCCCCGTGGGGAACCGGCGGGACGCAGGTCAACTTCTTCGGCGGCGCCAACCCCCTCTCGAGCCTCGCCGGCTCGTGGCCCGAGCAGACCCGCGCCCGGCTCGGCGAGGTGCGCCGCCGCTACGACCCGGAGGGCCGCTTCCCCTACCCGGCCGCCTGAGAGCGCGGCCCGCGGGGGACGCGGTAGGCGCCCGGGCGGGTGAGCTCCTCCCGGGGGCTGTCGATCGTCATCCGGCACACCCAGTCCTTGATCGCAGCCCCCAGCCGCCCCGTGAAGGCGATCGGCGTCGGCGAGTCGTCGTGGCGGGTCAGCTGGATGTAGCCGTCCTTCCGGCCGAGGCTGATCGACGGGCCGAGCAGCCCGATCGAGATCGGCTGAGGTGCCGTCCCCCGCAGCTCGGCCAGGATGCGCTCGGCCGCCGCGAGACCGAGCGGCAGGGCCGTGCGCGCCCCCATCGAGAGGTGGGCGCCGACGCTCGCCGGAACGCGGACGGCGTCGCCGGCGCCCACGATCGCGGGATCCGCGATGCAGGCGAGGGTCTCGTCCACGAGCAGCCGGCCGGTCTCGTCGACCGGGAGCCCCGAGTCGGCGGCGAGGGCGGGCACCTCGAACTCGGCGGCCCACACCGTCGCATCCGCCCGCAGGAACCGGCCGTCCGCGAGCTCCGCACCGCCCGGGTGCACCCGCACCACGCGGGCATCCTCGAGGATGTCGACGCCGAGCCTCCGCAGGCCGCGGGCGATCCGGCGGCGGGCCGCCGGACGCATGCCCCGCGCCACGGCGCCCGTGAGCATGGTCACCCGGGCGCGCGGGTACGACTCGGCGAGCTCGGCGGCCACCTCGATGCCGGTCGGCCCGCCGCCGACGACGACGATCTCGCGGGCGCCGTCGGTGAGACGCGCGCGGACCCGGGCGGCTCCCCCCAGCTCACCGATCGTGAGCGCATGCTCGGCGACGCCCGGCACCCGGAGCGCGGGGCGCGATCCGACCGCGTAGACGAGCCGGTCATAGCCCAGCTCGCGCGGCCCGCTCGCCGTCGCGATGGCCAGCCGGCGGCGGGCCGCGTCGATCCGCACCACGCGACCGACCACGATCCCGACGCTCTCCCCCACCATCGACGGGAAATCGTAGGTGGGGTCGTCGCCGCCGCCCGCGAACTCGTGCAGGCGGATGCGGTGCACGAAGCGGTCGATCGGGTTGACGATGGTGACGCGCACGCGCGCCACCTCGGCGGGGGTGAGCGAGCCGCGCAGGCGGTTGGCGGCGATCATGCCGGCGTAGCCGCCGCCGACGATCACCACAGACAGTTCACCGGCCACCTGGAGGCCGGACGAGATGGGGGACACGGGCATCCTCTCCGTCCGGCGAACCGTCCCGAGTCGGGTGCGGGGGATCGCCCGCCGGCACACGCCGAGGCTGCGCCCCGCGGCTTTCCCGCGCCTTGCGGAGCGCTTGCGCCCCGCAAGGCGGGCTACTCTCGGCTCATGCCGAGCCACCCGGACCACGCCCCGTGAACCCGGTGATCTGGATCGTGCTCGCGGTGCTCGCCGCCCTCATCGCGCTCGCGGCGGTCGTCTCGGCACGGCGCCGCACCGCCGAACCCCGACCGGGCTCCGCCCGCGCGCGCATCCAGCTCGGCGACGACGGCCGGATGTGGGGGCTCCACCAGCCGGGCGCCCCCGTGCAGCGGATGGCCAAGTCCCTGGCGGTCGGCTTCGCGAGCATCGACCCCGAGGAGACCTCCGAGGTGGTGTACAGCACCGATGGCGGCGCGAACTGGCAGATCATCCCGCGCGAGGATTGGAACCGATGAGCTCCGACCCGGCGCCTCAGAACTGCAGGAGTTTCGCGTCCGCCAGCCCGCCGATCCGAGCTGCCAGCCGTCGGCGGCGCAGAATCTCCTGCATTTCTCGCATGCGGAGCGGGACGGACGGATGCTCGGGAGTCCGCCGCTGTGACGCAGGGGATCCCCGGGAACCAGAAAAGCGGCCCGCAATCGCGAACCGCTTTCGGTCTGTCTCAACCAGAGTGCGCCCGGAGGTGTCCGGATTCACGACATGGGCGACAGGTGATGCGCGACACATGAGTCGCGTCATGGGCGACAGCCTCGATGGATGTCGAACAAGCATCAGGTCGCGGTCCTGCAGATCACCGCCGGACAGCTCACGGTGTCGGAAGCCGCCCGCCGCTACGGCATCAGCCGGCAGCACCTGCACCGGCTCCTGACCCGGTTCCGGAATGGGGGCCTGGAGGCGATCGAGCCCCGCTCCCGAGCCCCGCTATCGAACCCGAACCAGACCAGCGACGAGGTTCGGCAGCGCATCATCGAACTGCGCCGTCAGCTCGCTGCCACCGGGATGGATGCCGGCCCGATCACGATCGCCTGGCATCTCGAGCAGTCAGGACATGCAGTCCCGTCGACTGCGACGATTCGTCGGATCATCACCCGCGCCGGCCTGGTCACCCCGGAACCGAGAAAGCGCCCGAAGAACTCGTTCGTCCGTTTCGAGGCCGCACAACCCAACGGCACCTGGCAGTCCGACTTCACTCACTGGCACCTGGCCGACGGCACCGACATCGAAATCCTGAACTGGCTCGACGACCACTCCCGCTACCTGCTGGGCTGCACCGCGATCGGCCGCGTCACCGGCGACGACGTGATCGTCGACTTCCTGCGCCTGATCGACACCTACGGCCCGCCGGCGACCACACTCACCGACAACGGCAGCGTCTACACCGCCCGCTTCGTCGGCGGGAAGAACGCGTTCGAGCTCACCTTGCCGCTGCTGGGCATCCAGCAGAAGAACGGCCACCCAGGCCACCCGCAGACCCAGGGCAAGATCGAACGCTTCCACCAGACCCTGAAACGCTTCCTCGCAGCTCAGCCCGTCCCGCGCACGCCGGCTGAGCTGCAGCACCAACTCGATGCCTTCCGGCAGCACTACAACGAACACCGCCCCCACCGCGCAAGAGACCGCATGACCCCCGGCGACGCCTACCGCGACACCCCGAAAGCCCTCCCCGCCCGACGCATCGAATCCGGCCACTACCGACTGCGCTACGACCACGTCGACGACCGCGGCAAAGTCTCCTTCCGCCTCGCCGGACGCATGCACCACCTCGGCATCGGCATCGAGCACCACCGCAAACGCATCATCGCGATCGCCGACCACGAAACCGTGACCGTCATCCACCTCGACACCGGCGAAGTCATCGCCACCAACCAGATCGAACCGACCCACAGCTACTGGCGCAACACGAAGAAAGCCCCAGGCCGATGGCCCAGGGCTTCCACGTGAACGTCACACATGTCGCGACTCACCTGTCGCACATGTCCCGACTCATCACAGAGTGCGCCCGGAGGGACTCGAACCCCCAACCTTCTGGTCTGTAGCCGCTGAGCTCGACGCCGAGCCGCAGTACTGCCCTCAGTGCGGCGACCTCCTCGTCTGGGGCGTCTGCCCCGCCGCACCGCACGACCAGCCCTGGCCTTTCGACGACGCGTTCTGGGCGATCGTGTGTCAAGCCGAGTTTGACACTGAATCGACGCACGCGCGAGGGCTGGCGTGATCGAGACGACCGACTATCTCGCCATGCTGCGCCGCATGATCGCGGCGGGCGGCAAGCGTGTCGCCGAGGCGGACGAGGTGGAGCTCGGCGAGCTCGTGTCTCTGTTCGACGACCTCGAGGCAGCCGTGCAGCTCGCCGTCGACGGGCAGCGTGCCGGCGGCTCGTCCTGGGCACAGATCGGCGCCGGCCTCGGCATCACCCGCCAGGCTGCTCAGATGCGATGGGGCCGCGCGGCCGCGTCATAGCCCCTATCCTCGGCGCAACCCCCCAGCGCCGATCGAGGCCGGCCGTCCCTGCAACGGCCGGCCTCACGTTTCCCTGGGAGGACCATGCACCCGATACCCGCCACCTGGTCGAGCGCGATCGCCGACTACCTCGCCGCTCAGCGTGCGAGCTCGGCCGCGACGTCGACGATGTACACGCGGCGGCAGCACCTCGAGCATCTCGCCCGCCGCATCGAGGTCGGGCCATGGTGTCTGACCTCCGAGCAGCTCGTCGACTACATCAAGGCCCAGGAATGGGCGCGCGAAACGCAGCGCGGCCGGCGCACGACGATCGACAGCTTCTACCGGTGGGCGAAGCGCGCCGGCCACGTGAAGAGGTCCCCAGCGAAGGTGCTCGAGAAGGTCAAGCCCGGCGACCCCAACCCCAACCCGGTCCCCGACGACGTCTACCTCGCAGCGCTCGCGCGCGCCGACGTCGACGAGGCGCTCTGGATCGACCTCGCCGCCGAGCACGGCCTCCGCCGCGCCGAGATCGCCCGCCTCCACTCACGCGACATCGTGCCGACACTGCTCGGGTTCGACCTGATAGTGCACGGCAAGGGCGGCAAGCTGCGCCGCGTCCCGCTCACCTCCGCGATGCACCGCGCGCTCGTCGACCGTGGGGGCGGCTACCTGTTCCCCGGAGCCGAGGGTGGGCACGTCTCGGCCCGCTGGCTTGGCAAGCGCGTCAATCGTCTGCTCGAGCAGCCCTGGACGATCCACAAGCTGCGGCACCGCGCCGCGACCCGGTTCTACCTCGCAGCTGACGGCGACTCCTACGCGGTCGCCGAGCTTATGGGGTGGGCGAACATCTCGATGGTGCGCGTCTACGTGCGGCTGCCCGACACGAGGCTGCGCGGCATTGTCGAGGCTGCGTCCCGCCACGGCAGCGCGCTACGCTCCCCGGCATGGACCCCATGACCGTCGTCGCCATGCTGGCCGGCTGGCTGATCAGCCTCGTCGCGCTGTACATCGTCATCCGCCTGGCCGTCACGCACGCGCTTCGCTCCATCAACAAGCCAGCCCCGGTGCGCAAGGCACCGGGGCTGTTGCCGGTCGCGCCCACGTCTTCGCGGGCGGCGCACATGGATGACGACGCGCTATAGCTGCGCGACCTCCTCACCTGATCCATCGGCCTCGTCGCCGTCGCGGTCGATGATCGAGGGTGCGCTCGATGCCGAGGTGGTCCTCGATACGGGTGACGGCCCGCTGCAGTCCGTCGACGTCGTCGCGCAGGTTCGTGCGATGGGAGTTCTCGACCTGCGCGCGGGTGGCTTTCGCATGCCGGCGGATGCGCTCCTGCGAGATCCCGATCCATCCGGCGATCGCGATGATGAGCGCGTTACCGATGACGGCGGCCGCGTTGACCGCCGCCGCCTCACCCTCGGGGCTGAGGTACGGGAGCAGCCAGCTCACGAGCGGGTCTTGGCGTAGCGGGACAGGCCGAGGGTGGCGCCGATGAGACCGAGCCACCCAACGGTCGCGCCGGACACCTGCGCAGCCACGCTCGGCCCCCAGGCGGCCCAGTCGATCACGGTGAGGCCGATCGCATAGGGGACGGTGATGCCGGCGAGGGCGAGGGCGATCCAGAGCGGCTTGGCGATCTTGTCGGGGATGATCGGCTGCTCGGGCTGCTCGAGGCCGAGCTTGGTGGCGGTGGCAAGGATCGCCTGCAGCTGCTCGTCACTCAGCGGCGGGCGGACGGGGGTCGGATCGGTCACGGGTTCCTCCTCGGGTTCGGGGGTCGCCGGGATCTCCGGCTGGGGTTCGGGGGCCGGCTGCTCGACAGGCTGCTCGACAGGCGTCGGCTCGGGGGCAGGCTGGGGTTCGGGTGCAGGCGCCGCGGGGGGCAGGTTGACCCACGTCGACCAGATGTGCGCCTCGGCGGCGTAGGTGAGGGGGCCGGGGTCGCCGTCGATGCCGCCGGTGTAGAAGCCCCACGCGCGGCCGAGGGCCTGCACGAGGGTCCAGTACCTCGGGCCGGGGACGCCGTCCTGGTCGGCGTCGGTGGTCGCCCGGCCGAGGTTGGCGGCGTGCTGGTTGAGGAACGCGGCGATCGCACGCACCTGCGCCCGCCGGGCTTCCTCGGCGGCTGGGTCGGAGCGGGCCGCGATGTAGGGGATCGGGTCGAAGGTGGCGCCGATGACGGAGCCGCCACCCTTGGTCCACGAGAACGCGAGGTGCAGGTGCGCTCCGGTCACCGCTCCGGTCGCGCCGACGTAGCCGACCGTCTGCCCGAGTTCGACCCGCGCGCCTGCCCCGACCGCAGCTGCAGCGCGCATGTGGCAGTAGAGCGCGTACACGCCATCCTCGTGGAGGACCTCGAGCGTGTACCCGAGCACCTTCGACGGCGAGCTCGAGCGGGCCACCACGGTGCCGGCGGCGACCGCGGGGATCGCAGCCCCAGCACCGGGGGCGAAGTCGGTCCCGAGGTGCGGGTTGGCGCGCTTCGCGCCGGTGTCGAGGTACTCGGCACCCCAGTGCCCATTCTTCGGCTGGGTCGAGACGGGGAACGGCAGGCGGTAGGTGGTCATCGGGGATCCTCTCTCACACCACGACGGGCTTCCAGGCGTCGTCGACGCCGGCGTAGGGGACTGCGGGCTTCCAGATGCCGTTGACGCCCGCGTACACCTCGGCTTCCACCCAGGCGTCGCCGACGCCAACGCGGGCACGGTTGCGGGGCGACAGGGCGAAGGTGGCGGCGACTGTGCCGGCTGCGACGTTGCCGCGCGGGTCGGAGAAGCTTCCGGACACGGCGGTCGTCGCGGCGGCGGCGACGGTGAAGACGTGCGAGATCAGCAGGTCGCGCTTGGTGGTGCCTGGCGGTACGGTGCCGCGGAGGTCGTAGGTGCCCGACCCCTCGAGCTCCTGCCCGTCGACGGTGATCGACCAGGAGTTGTCGGTGTAGTTCGACCAGCGACCGGTCCCCGACAGCCGCTCGAGGTACAGGGCCGCGGTGATCGGCCACCCTGCCGCGGGGGTGCCCTCGGACACGGCGAGCACCAGGCGCACACGCGGGTCGAGGGTGACGGCGTACTCGGGCATCAGACCACCTTGAACAGGAGCCCGCCGTTGACGACCGCGGGGAAGGTGTCGGAGATGATGATCTTCGAGGCAGGGAACGCGGCCGCGTCGCCGGCGGCTCGCGCGTCGATCTCGTCCGCGAGCTCGTCGCCGCGCCGGTTGATGTCCTGATAGCCGACCGCGTGGTCGTCGGTCGCCTCCACCACGTAGAGTCCTTTCGCGGCCGCCTTGTCTCCGATCGCCATGGTTACTCTCCCTGCTCGTCGATGTCGGTCCACGGGATGCCCGTCACATCCGTCCAGTCGCCCTCCGCGAACAGCCACGCCGTGTCGGGGGTGTCGACGATGCCGCGGGTGCCGACCTGCATCGTCCCGTCGCTGCGGAACTCGACCGAGGACACGATGCCGACCTGGGTGGGGGTGCCGGGGATCGTCGCGACGACCGTCATCCCGGGGGTGGCGGTCAGGTCGGTGAGGGCCTCCGGGTCGAGGGTGCGGCCCTTCCCCTCGGCTCGGCGCAGCGCCGACTGGGCGGCGCCGGGGCCGGGGTAGGGGCGGGTCACCTCGATCAGCCGTCCGATGCCGTGCGGTGCGCCGGCAGCCTCATAGACGGTCTGCTGGACGCCCAGGCTGTCGGTCCACCTGTAGCGGACCACGATCGTCTCGGCGAACCCGGGGCCGGTGGATGCTTCGGCAAGGTCGATCCGGTCTCGAGCTGCGGTCGCGTTGTGGGCGGCGGCGATGCGCACCGACCCCTCGAGCGCGTACGTCGCAGGATCGACGAGCCGCCACACACGCTGCTCGTCACAGAACAGTCGCAGGCCGGCGGCCTCCACCAGGCTCGACAGGAAGTCCCACGCCCGCTCGCCCGGCTCCCGCTTCAGAGTGTCGGCGTCTCGCACCGGGTCGGTGATCGTGAAGTCGGCATCCGCGTCGCCCGGGGCGAGCTCCGCGTCGAACGCGGTCAGCAGGTTGTCGATGATGTCGCGCAGGCTGCCCTGGTGCGCCTCGGCGGAGTCGTCGACCACGGTGCCGCCGAGGATGTCGTCGAACAGGGCCGCCTCGTCGCTGCGGCCGGTCAGGGTGACCGTCGCAGCGCCGGCGTCGAGCTCGCGCGCGTGCAGCACCAGGTCGAAGCTGCGCTCCTGGATCGCGCCGGTGTCGAGCCGCTCACGAGTCAGGTCCACCTCGAGCCGCAGCCGGTCGCGCGGGTCGATCACCTGGAAGACGCCGGGCTTGGGGGCGCTGCATGTGAGTTCCGCCTCGACGTACGGGGTGCGGGACTCGTCGAGGCGAATGCGGTAGTCGACCACGTCGAGCTCGATCCCCGCGAGCTCCTCCACCTCCTCCGGGTGGTCGACCACCCACACCGGAAGTCCCTCATGCGGCGGCAGCTCGATCAGCTCCCGCATCGTCGACGGGCTGAGATTCGCGGGGCCGACCCAGTCGTACTGGACCCCCGGGACCGCGGTGTCGTCGGGGAAATCACCGGCGAAGAAAGTTGCGTCCACAGGGTCGGCCGGGGCGGTGGAGCCGATCTCCACGGCGAACTCCTCCAGGTACGCCGTCGGCGCGTACCCGGTCGGACGGATGACATTGATCTGGACATGCACATAGGCGGTGTCGGCCGGCATCGTCGCCACCCACGCCCTCCGAGCGGCGGTCGTCGCGAGGTCGAGCGCCGCGCCCGTGAGCACGGACATCGCGGTGTTGTTCGCCCGGTATGGGGTGAGGATTGTGCGCAACCGCACGTACGGCACGGAGCCTCCTCCACGGGTGCCTGTGACGCTCACTGTGACCCGATCGCCGGCCACGGCGGGGAAGCCTTCGTCTGCCGCGGATGTCGATACCGCTGTGCGGCGGATCACGATGAGGGAGGTGTTTACTACGGCGACGGCGATGCGGCCGGCTGAGTGGGTGAGTGTGCCGCCGTCCGGGCGGAAGTTCGCCAAGTCGAGCCCATACGGATCGGGCGCGAGGTTCGTCCGCAGCACCGGACCGGCCGCCAACCCGCCCGGGATCAGCCCCGTCTCCCAGTGCCCCTCCTCCGGGTGCGTCACGACGAACTCGCCCGGCAGTCGGGCGGCGATCGTCTCCCGCAGCATCAGCGAGCTCACGGCGCGAGCTCCTGGAAGTCGAATCGGACGATCCAGCTGCGGCGTGTGTTTGTGAGCTCGAGCTCCACGGCGGCTGCGACGAACGTCATGTTGAACACCGGGCGGTCGGTGTCGGCGAGGGTGACGATGCCGCCGCCTGAGAGCATCTCGACGGCCGCGACGGCGACCTCGTCGTCGCGGAACAGCAGTTCACGGCGACCGCTGCGCAGGCCGGCGGGCCGCCCTGTCACGGCGAGCTCGTTGGTCCCGAGGATCTCGTGCATGACGGTGCGGCCGCGACGTGTGGCGGTGTATCCGAGGTGCAGCGTCGCGGTTAGGGTGTCGCCGCCAGAGCTGAGTGTGGTCGCCATCAGATCTCCCGCCCGTACCGGTCCATGAGCTGCAGCTTCATCTCGACGACGCGGCGCATCGTGTTGCGGCGCCACGTCTCGAGCTGTTGGTCTGCCGCGGTTGTGTCGACGACGGCGGTGGTGGTGACGGTCTCGGGGATGCCGTCGAGGTCACCCTTGAAGGTGGAGACGTTCTGCGTCGCGCGACCGGTGTCGGCGCTGATCAGGATCTCGGTGCCGTCGGGGAGTGTGTAGAGGGCGTTGCCGAGCTCGTCGACTTCCTTGGTCGCCTCACCGGCGCTCGAAAGGATGCTGAGGAGCCCGTCCGAGACGTTGTCGGCGATCTCTTTGCCTGCGGTCATCTCGCCGTTGAGCTTCGCCATCGCCGACGATCCGGCGTTGTAGGCGAAGCTGACATCCATGAATCGCTGGATCTCGTCTTCCGTCGGCGCGGTGCGGTTCTCGCCGTAGGCGGTGAGCTCGGCGTTCATCGCGGCGAGGTTGTCTTGCACCAGTTGGAGGGCGGTGGAATCGCCTGCCATGGCGCGCATGGCGGTCGTTACGTCGGTGCCCCAGTTGGTCGCGTTGGTGCCGGCTTCTTTGTAGCGCTCGGGGTCGAGTGCTATCGCATTGAACTCGGCGACGATCTGGGCTGTGCCGAGGATGTTGTTGCCGGCGTCGATGTAGCTCTGCGCCCACTTGGATGCCTTCTGTGCGTCGGCTTCGGTGGCCTCGCCTACTGCCGTGATTGCTGAGCCGATGAGGCCGACACCGGCGGCGGCGCCGGCGGCGACGAGGCCGATGCCGGGGAGGCTTGATGCGAGCCCGCCGAGGGTACCTTGCACGAGGTCCTGGATGGACGACATGGACCCGTCGAACGAGCTGGTGACTTCGGAGAGGTTCTGCAGCGCTTCCTGCTTGAACTCGGCCGAGGCTTCGGAGACTTTGCTGTAGCCCTTGCTGCCGACGTCGGCGACGTCGCGTTGGGTGGTTTGGGCGGCGCGCTGCAAGTCGCGGAAGCTGCGCTCGAGGCGATCGGTGGAGCGTTCGCCGTCGCGGGCGACGTCGTCGAGGCTATCCGCGACGTCGTCGAGCGCGTCGTCGACGTTCTTGGTGCCGCGGAGGAACTGGGAGACGTTGGCGAGGAAGTCGAAGACGATGGGCATCAGGTGCCCCTGGGGGTGACGTCGGCGAACTGGGAGAACTCGTCGACGATGACGCCGACCCATCCGGCGATCGCGCGGTGGATGACGGATGCGGCGGCGGGGCTGGCTATGTAGCCCTCGCGGGTACGGGGGCGGAACTGGCGGCCGACGGTGATGGTGGCGGTGTGCCGGCGTCCGAGGCGGCTCGTGCGCTCGAGCTTGCGCTTGCGTTCCTTCGCGCCCCACTCGATGGGGGCGAAGTTGATCGCGGGCACGAGGCCACCGCGGAGGGGCCGGGTGGAGGTGGCGGCGTAGGCGCGGATGTTGCGGGCGCCGACGGCGATGCGGGCGCCGGGGACGATCGCGCGCACCTCGAGGCGGGTGAGGGCGTGGCCGAGGAGTGCTTCTGTCCAGACCGGTCGCAGCTCGGTGCGGGCGCGCTTGTTGATGTTGAGGCGCACCTCTCGCTCTGCTGCCTTGATGGACAGCAGAGCGGCTTGGAGCTCGCGCGAGCGGCGGACGTCGAGCACGGACCTACGGCACCGGGACGAGGGTTGGCACGGTCGACGGCATCGAGATCGTGGACTCGTTGAACTGGTTGACCTTGCCGCCGATCTGCGGACGGATGAGGGTCACCTCGGCGGTGAACTCGACGTCGGAATCGGCGTGCGGCTTGTAGCTGATGGTGACGGTCTCGCCGGCGTGGTCGAACGCGAACCGACAGAAGCTGTCCTCGTCGTCCCACGCCTGGATGAAGGTGAGGTTGCAGACCTGGTCGCCCTCGCTGAGGTCGGGGGCGATCGCGTCGGGGGTGCCGCCGTGCCAGGACTGGGCGGTCTGGTTCGAGGGCCAGTTGATGTCGGAGACGTGTTTCTCGTAGTTGTCGGCGCCGACCTTGACACGGATGTCCTTCTGCGGTCGCGCGGCGAGCGGGATCTGGGCCATGGTGCTACTCCTCGGTTTCGGTGATGGGGGATGCTGCGGTGATGTTGAGCTGGATCGCGGGATGCCCGTTGGGGTGGCGACCACGGACGGATGGGGTCCAGAGCATCCCGGGTGAGCGGATGACGGCGAGCAGCACGTCATCGAATGCGTCGTCGAGCGCGGCCTCGTCGGTGTTGAGGTCGGAGGCAGGGATGAGCACGGTGAGCTCGAAGGTCTCGATGACGCGGGACTGGGTGTTGGCTGGCTCGATCTGAGTGCGGATGAGCTGCAGGAACGCGTCGTAGCCGGGCTCGAGCTCGGCGAGGTCGCGCGCGTCGGCGTACACCTTGATGGTGGCGGGCAGCTGCGCCTCGAAGTAGTCGCGGAGGTCGGTGCGGGAGGACATGGTCAGCCGATGCGGTAGGCGGGGTCGGGGTTGAGGCGGCCGCGGATGCGGCCGAGGGTGAGGCCGGGGGTGGTGCCGCCGTAGCCGTCGAGGCCGGTCTCGTCGGCGCCGGCGTTGACGCGGGCGGTCTCGTAGATGTAGCGGGCGTAGAGGTACTGCGCCTCGGCGAAGCGGGTGGGGATGGTGGCCGGGGCGTCGCCTGCGGGTGGGGTGAGCTGCTCGACGGCGTTGAGTTCGACCCACTCGCGGGCCGTGGCGAGGAGGTCGGCGAGGCGCTGGTCGTTGGAGGGCGCACCGGCCCACGTCGCGCGGAGGCTGGGGACGTCGTGCCAGCTGGTGCGGGGTGTGGGGTCGGGCATGGTGTTCTCCTCGTGGGGGGCACCTGCCCCGGCGCGGCCGGGCGCCGGGGCAGGTGGTCGGTCAGCTCGGCAGCACCTCGCCGTAGGTGCGCTTCACGATGAGCCGGGGGTCGTTCGGCTCGAAGCGCAGGTACGAGAAGATGCCGACGTCGATGCGGCCCTTGCCGATCGCGTTCGCCTCGAGGTGGAACGGGGACTTCTCGCGCACCACGGCGGCGCGGCTGTCGAACGCGACCGCCTGGTTGGCGTTGAGGGTGCTGTCCAGCTGGATGCTGAGGCGGCCGACGTTCGCGTCTCCGGCTGCGATGTCGAGGCCGATCTCGGCGGACTTGAGCCACAGGGGCAGGTCCTCGGTGGGCACGTCCTCGAGGAGGCCGAACTGGGTCGCTCCGAGGAACACGCGGTTGGCGATGCCGCCCTCGATCGCGCGCACGTCGCGGATGACCTGCTTGAGCAGCGCGAGCACGCCGCCGGCTGCGACGGTCGCGGTGCCGCCGGCGCCAGCGGTGATCGCGCCGGGGGCGGCGGCGGCCGCGAGGGTGCGGGTGCGGATGCCGGCGTTCGACTGGCGGATGTAGGAGCGGGTCGCAGCGGGCCAGAACGAGGACCAGAACTCGGTGTCGGCGAGGTCCTCGAAGATGCGGTCGACGCCCCATCCGCCGGCGATGCGGAATGCGGTGAACTCGACGGACTCGGTCTCGATGTCGTTGGAGGGGACGTCGCTCGGGGTGCCGGCGTACTCCGCGACGTCGGGCTGGTCGACCCAGCGCCAGCCCTTGCCCTTGATGCCGGTGAGCTCCTGGGTGGCGCCGAATGCGTCGATCCACGGGCGGCGGGGGTCGTTCGCGGTGAACAGCTCGCCCTGCCAGTTCTCCCGGCCGACGAAGCCGGTGCCGGCGTCGTCGGCCGGGAGGATGTCGGAGATCGCGAGCTGCACGGCGGCGAGGCTGCCGGACTGGGCGGCGGCGGCGAGACGCTCGGACACCTGCCGGACGTTCATCGTCTCGCCGAGGACCTGGACGGGCGGGGGCGCCTGGTGCTCGTTGAGCTGGGGGCCGGCGGCGACTGCGGGGTCGACGGTCGGGGGGCGGTGTCCCTCGAGCGTGTCGAGCGCCGCGAGTGCGGCGTCGTGCTGCTCCTGGGTGATCTGGCCGGCCGCGAGGGCCGCCGCGAGCTGTGCTCGGTTCATGGTGCGGTGTTCCTTTCGTGCGGTTGCCAGGGCGGCGGCAACGGATGAGACGCCGGCCTCCTGGACGGCGGGGACCGCGCAGAGGCTGGTTTCGTACCAGTCGGCGCGGTAGATGTGGAGCACCCAGTTCTCGTCGAACTCGTACTCGTGGATGGTGAAGCCGACGGAGAGGCCGTCGCGGAGGTGGTCGTTGATCTCCTGGGAGACGCGGTCGACCTCGGTGGAGGCGACCTGCCAGGATGCGGACTGGCGGGCGTCGTCGACGTCGAGCATGTAGCCGACGGGCTGGGTGTGGTCGTGGTCGCGCATGAGCTTGTTGCGGGTGAGCGGCTCGCGCGGGACGAGGGCGCCGGTGTGGATGACCATGCCGTGCGACTCGATGATCTCGTCGTAGCGGGTGACGACGTCGGCGTGCACGACGCCGGTCTGCTCGCCGCTGTCGTCGGTGTCCACCTCGAGGCGGACGGCGCCGACGGCGAGGTGCAGGTCGAGGGCGGGGCGGGTGCCGGCGGTGAGGGCGGTGAGGGCGGCGGCGTGCTGCTCGGCGGTGATGAGGCCGGCGCGCAGGAGCGCGTCGAGCTGGGCGCGGTTCATTCGGTTCCTCCGGGGGTGTCGGCGGGGACGGTGGCCCACCCTTCCTGGGCGGCGATCCAGGCGTTGTCGATGAAGCCGGCGGTCTTGCCGATCTGGTACGCCTCGAAGCGGGTCTTCATGTCGTCGCGGGTGAGCCGGTCGGTGTCGGCCTCGACGGTCCAGCCGCGGGGGGTGACGTCGGGCATGGCGAGGCGGCCGGCGACGGCCTCGAAGTAGGAGCCGAGGGTGAGGTCGAGCAGCTCCCAGTTGCGCAGGGACCGGTTGTCGTAGGTCATCGTGGCGCCCTCGATCGCGGTCGACGCGGCCCATGCGGGCAGGTTCGCCTCGCGGATGACGTCGAGCGAGATCGTCTTGCGGCCGTCGATGATGAGCGCATCCGCCGGCTTGCCGTGCGGAATGACCTTGAGGCCCTTCGGGGTGTAGGCGACGCCGCGGGTGCGGCGGGCGGCGGCCCACTTGTCGAGCAGGTCGTCGATCTTGTCCTGGGGCAGCTCGACGCCGAGCTCGTCGTGCAGCTCGACGGCGGGGATCGGGGAGTCCTCGGCTTTGGAGGCGGCGAGGTCGAGCGCGATCGCACGCTGGACGATCTTGCCGGCGTTGTGCAGGAAGCCCTCGCCGAGGGGGCTGTCGAAGCGGATGACGTCTTCGGGGCGCACGGGGGTGTCGCCGACCTTGATGAGGCGGCCCTCGTTGTCGAGGCCGGCCTTGGCGAGCGGCACCCACTCGACCCACGCCGGCCACCCGTAGGCGTCGCGCTCGGTGACGTGCCACCAGGTGCAGGACTGGAAGAACAGCGCGTCGTATGTCCAGGTCATCGTCGTCGATCGCGGCACGCCCCGCTCGGGCTGCACGAGGAGCGACGGCTGGGCGGGGACTCGGGCGCCGTCCTTGCGGGCGACGAGGGGAATGCGGCCGGCGGTGCCGGCGATGACGTGGCGTGCTGCGGCGACGGAGGCGACCTTCATCGCGTTGGCCCGGTTCACGTGCACGTAGGCGGGGAGCGCGCCGAGCCAGTGCTGCAGCGTGATCTGCGCGAGCTCGCCGTCGGCGAACTGCGACGCGTACGGGCGACCGACGATGCCGAGCGCCCGGCGCGCGAAGCTCTGAAGACGACCCACGCCACGATTCTTTGTTGTGTGTCCTGATTTCGGGCGTAGCGCTTATGGCGTGTCTCAGATGTGGATGTCGAAGGTGGTGGGCACGGTCTCGCGGTGGTCGTAGAGCCAGAGGCCGACGGCGGCCGCGACGAGGGCGGCGATGGGGCCGGTGGAGGCGGTGCGGGAGAAGCGGGTGACTTCGCCGACCTGCTTGAGCACCAGGTGCGCGATCGCGTTGGCGAGGGTGCGGGAGCCGTCGTGGATGAGCTCGGATTGGCGGGCGGCGGTGAGAAGCACGTCGCAGGCGGTCGAGAACGCCTTGCCGTCGGTGGTGGTGACGGCGTCGTCGCCGAGGAGGCGGCGCAGCTCGTCGGTGATGCGGCGGGTGTTGCCGCCGTCGTCGGCGCCGAGGACGGCCGGCTTCCAGTCGCGGTGGAGGCGGGCGAGCAGCTCGACCATCCACACGGTGCCGGGTGCCGAGTGGAGCACGCGGGTGGCGGGGTGGCCGTCCTCGGTGCGCCAGGTGGCCATGATGACGCCGGACTCGCCGTCGGCAGCGACGTCGTAGGTGATCGCGAGCTCGCGGCGCGACGGCGGGGTGGGAGTGCCGGTGAGGGCGGCCCAGTCCTCTGCGGAGAAGATCGGGTCGGCGGCCTCGACCCACACGTTGCAGAGGGCTCGCATCCGCTCGCCGTGCGACATCGACATGTCGACGAGGTCCTGCCCGGTGACGAGGTGGCCGACTGCGGGGTGGAACCGCTCGTAGGTGGCCGGGTCGTAGGGGTCGTCGCCGTCGGCCATGCCCCATTCGAAGTACGCGAGCCGGGGCCACGGGAGCGGGCGACCTGCCAGCTGCGCCTCGACGTTCGCGCGGCCGCGCTCGACCCACTTGCGCATGAAGACGCTCTCGGCGGTGCCGGCGGTCGAGATCATCCACACCTGACGGTTGCCGACGAGGTTCTGCTGCGCGGGGAACACGGCGCCCTCGAGCAGCGCGTCGCCGAGCATCTCGTCGTACTTCCAGATCTCGTCGAAGGTGACCAGCGGCGGCGTCTCGCCGTGGATCGCGTCGCGGGTCGGGGCGAACAGCTTGAGCGCCGAGCCGTTCGGGAAGCTGATGCCCTCGTCGCCGGCCGACCACCGGTAGTGGGCGAGCTCGTGCAGCGGCGACGCGGTCACCAGGTTCACGAGGTCCTCGAACCGCTTGCGGGCGTCCTTGCCCGACTGGGCGGTGTAGAAGCACCGGATGCCGGGTCTCGTGATGACGCGGTCCAGCTGCACCGGCCCGACGAGGGTGGTCTTGCCCGACTGCCGCGGGACGGTGACGAGCACGAGCTCGTAGTACAGGTGCCCGTTGCCGTCGAGCTCGGTGCCGACGTCGTAGACCTGCTGCTGCCAGGGCATGGGCGGCTTGCCGAGCGCCGCGGCGATCTTCGCGATGCGCGGCCCGTAGGTGCGCCGCGATGGGTCCCGCGGCGTCGCGTACTTCGCCGGCGCGCTCATGCCGCTGCCCGGGGCCATGAGCAGACGAGCTGCGGGACGTGCACCGGCGGCTCCTGACGTCCCCATCCCTGGGGCCGAGGTGCGCCGAGGTGCTTCCAGAGGTTCGCGTAGCTCGGGAACCGCCGGCCGCACGAGCATGGCCAGTCGTGCGGGACGAGGCATCCGAGCTGCCACGGCGACCACGGGTGCCAGACACTCCAGCGATTGCGATCGCGGCGGCCAGGGGGCGTCGGGGTGGGGCCGACGTAGCCGCGCCACCCCTCGCGATGGCAGAGCACGCAACGGACCCGCCCGGTAGCGGTCTCCTCGAACCGGTCGATTGGCACGGTGTCGGGGTGCCGCTCGAACTCGAGCACCAGGTGCTCGAGCTGGCGCCGACCGGTCACTGGTTGGCCTCGGCTTCGAGGGCGAGGAGGAAGCGGTTGAACCGGTCGGCGACGTCGGCCTCGAGCGGGGCGGGGAGCGCGAGCAGGGTGTCGCGGAGTTGGCCGGCGGCCATGGCAGCGGCGGAGGCCCGGCCGCTGTAGGTGCCGCGCTCGACGGCGTCGGCGAGCGTGAGCGCGAGCTGCGCCATGGCGGTGTGCCGGGGCCCGAGCAGACCGTCTGCCTCGAGGGCCGCGAGGGTGATGACGACGGCCTCGCGAAGGGGGCCGCGGAGCTCGCCGAGCTCGAGCCCGGGGAGGGTCGGCTGGTCTTCGGTCGGCTCGGTCATCGTCGTTCCGTTCTCGCGCGTTTTCCGGTTTTGTGTGGAGGGCTGAAAGAAAATGGACGGGGCTGCGCTGGGGTGTCCAGCACACCTCGAACTAGAGAATCGGTCGCGTCTCAGGGGACGGTGAAGTAGGCGAGGCCGGTCTCGATGACTGCGGTGCGGATGGGGATGCTGCGCTTGCCGCGGGCGTAGTTGCAGCGGCGGTGTGCGGGGCCGAGGTTGAGCAGGTTGTAGACGGCTCCGCCCTCGGCGATGGGGATGACGTGGTCGGCGCTGTTGGCACCCGGCAGGCCGCAGAGGTGGCAGGTGGTGCCGTACTCGGCGAGGGTCTTCGCGACCCACTGCTGCGCCTTCCTGCCGCCCCACTTCTCGGGTGAGGCGGCAGGGTCGGCGAGCAGGCCGGGGCCACGCTGGATCACGGACGGAATCCCTCCGTCGTCTCGCGGTAGTTCTCCTCGGCTTCGACCTGGGCGGCCAGCACGGCGGCGTCGACGAGCAGGGCGCGGCCGGCCTCGTTGGCTGCGAGCTCGGCCATGGTCTGGGCGCGCTGCTTCTGCGTCTCGACGGTGTACCGGTGGAGAGCGTTGGACATCGCGGCGAGCATGAAGGGCGTGCCGACCACGGTGCCGAGCTGCTCGCCCTCGTCGTCCAGGTCGACGGTGATCCGGTAGCCCGTGCTGTGCGCGGGCACGGTGATCTCGAGCGACCCGTGCACGTACGCGTCCGCGTCGAGCTCGAGCAGTTCGGCGACGAGCTGCGCCTCGAGGTCTTTCACGCTGCGGTCTCCTCGTCGCTCGAGGAGCGGCGCCAGCTGCGGGCGCCGGCTTCGTGGTCGCCGGGGTGGTGCACGGCGAGGCCGCAGACGAGCAGCTCGCCGGATGCGTTGCGGGTGGCTCCGCAGACCGTCGAGCTCTGCTTCGGGTGGGCCTCCTGGGCCTTGTCGTGGACTGCGGTGACGACCTTGTCGCGGGCGAGGGCGAAGTGCTCGCGCAGGGTCGGATTCTTGCTGGTGGTGCGGGTCATGGCCCGCCTCCTTCCTCGGACGCGAAGGTCCGTCTGGTGATGACCGTGACCAGGCGGTCGACGGCCGCGTCGGCCAGGCACTCTGCTACGGCGCGCTGGTCGGGGTCTTTGGCGTAGGCGCTGGTGAACGCCCAGGTGAGCTGGTAGCTCTCGCGCACGAGGGCGAGGCGGAGCGGGCTGTGCTCGTGGTGGCGGTCGGCTTCGCCTCGGAGCTGCTTCGCGAGGAAGTGCAGGCGGGCGGCGAGCTGCGGGCTCGTGAGCTCGGCGGCGCTCACCGGGTCACCGCGGTGGGGTGCAGGTGCCAACCCGGCTCGGCGACGCACCGAGCGCACAGCCCGTAGGACTGCGACGGCTGGAAGCGCCACGGCTGTCCACAGCCGCCCGCGCACGGCTCATCTCCACGCGCGCGTACGGGGGTAGCGCTGGGTAGATCTTTAGGAGTGTTCTTTAAGTCTTCTTCTGCTCCGCGATTTTCGGGGACGGTACGTCCGCGATTTTCGGGGACGGTAGCGGGCGCCGTGCCCGATTTTCGGGGACGGTCTGCGCGGGCCTGTGGATAAGCCGAGCCGCCGCCGAACAGGGCCGGATCGGACATGCCCGTCGGGTCGACGAGCTCCCAGTCGTCGGCCGTGAAGCGGCCACCCTTGCGTCGCGGCCGACGCACCAGATAGCCGGCCTTCTCGAGCTCGACGACGGCGGTCGAGATCGACGCGTAACCACCGTGACCGTCCCGCTCGAGCTGCGCGATCGAGACGTTGAACCCGTCCTCGAACGTCATGAGCAGGGCGAGCAGGCCTCGCGCCTTGAGGCTGAGCTCGCGATCGCGCATCCAGCTGTTCGGCAGCTGCGCAAACCCTCGCTCGAACGGCAGCAGGCGGCGGACGAGCCGCCCCTCGCTCACCGGGCACCCCACAGCAGGAAGGGCACCACGTACCCGACCACGCCGAGCTCGGACGCGATCGCGGTGCCGACCACCAGGAACAGTGCCTGTGCCCGCGTCACGACCGGCTCGGGTCGGTTGCGTCGGTACCGGGGCGCGCTCACGCTGCGCGTCCCTCGGCACGGCGGCGGCGGTCGTACTCCCGGCGAGCCGCGCGGTGACTATCGCGATAGCGGGCGTCATGCTCGGCCCGTGCGGCGCGGCGCTCCTCGGGCGTCATCGCCGCTCGCTTCTCCGCGATCAGCTGGCGGTTGCGCTCACGCCGACGCATCTCAGATTGGCTCGGTGTCCTCTTTTCGGGCATGGCGCCGAGTATCTACCACCGACACGCCGCGACACGTCATTGCGCGGCGTGTCGCGATTCTTTGTAACACGCCGCTAGAGTGTCCCCATGACCTTGATGAACGACACCTCGCTCGGGCTCGCGAAGCGGCTACGAGCTGCGCGGCTCCTCGTAGACCTCGAGCAGGCGGACATCGCCGTGCGGGTCGGCGTCGCGCGACAGACCGTCTCGAATTGGGAGCGGGGACTCACCGAGCCCAGCGCCACGCAGTTCGTGCGCTGGGCTCATGTGACCGGCCAGCCGCTGGAATGGCTCGCCGAGGGTGTGGTGCGCCCGGAGGGACTCGAACCCCCAACCTTCTGATCCGTAGTCAGATGCTCTATCCATTGAGCTACGGGCGCGCATCGACGCGAAGTCAACCTGACGACTATATCAGGGCTGCACGCGTGGTCGAGCACCGCCCCCGCGGGGCCTGCCCCCGAGCGATACCTCGCGGCAACACGCCCGAAACACCCGCCCGGCAGAATCGCGTCATCCGACACCGGGGGTGAACCTTGGGCAACGCTGGCGACGCGATCACCGCCGCGGAGGACAGCCTCGAGGACTACGCTTTCCGCTTCGTCCCGCGCAGCTTCCGCCGCTGGAGCGCGGGCGCCGTCGGCGCCACCGCGCTCGGCTCCATCGCGTTCCTCGCCGACTTCTCGATCGGCGCGAGCGTCGGGCTCGAGCACGGCACCGCGAACGCCGTGCTCGGGATCCTGCTGGCCTCCACGATCATCTTCGCGATCGGCCTGCCGGTGGCCTACTACGCGGCCCGCTACAACCTCGACCTCGACCTCATCGCCCGCGGCTCCGGATTCGGCTACCACGGCTCGATCATCACGACCGTCATCTTCGCGGGCTTCACCTGCATCTTCTTCGCCCTCGAGGGCGCGATCATGGCGCAAGGCCTCTATGCGGCGGCCGGCATCCCGCTTCCGGTCGGCTACGTCATCTCCACCATCGTCGTGATCCCCATCGTCGTGTTCGGGATGCGCGCGCTCGAACGTCTGCAGTCGTGGACGACACCGCTGTGGCTCGTGCTCGCCCTCTCGCCCCTGATCTGGCTCGTCTTCACCGAACCGGAGCTCGTCGGCGAGTTCCTGGTATTCCCGGGCGAGGGCGACGGCACGGTCTCCTTCAGCGCCGTGGTCGCGAGCGCCTCGGTGTGCTTCGCCCTCACCCCGCAGCTCGCGGAGCAGATCGACTACCTGCGGATGATGCCCCCGCGCACGCGGGCGAACCGCACCATCTGGGGCGTCTCCTTCGTGTTCTCCGGCCCCGGCTGGGTGATCTTCAGCGGCCTCAAGCAGGTGCTGGGGGTGTTCCTCGCGGTCTACCTCATCGTCAAGATCGACCCGACGCTCGGCACCCGCGCCGTCGAGCCGGTGCGGCAGTTCCTCGGGATGTACCAGGCGCTCATCCCCGACTGGGTGGCCCTCATCCTGGCCCTCGTGCTCATCGTGCTCGCCCAGGTGAAGATCAACGTGACCAACGCCTACTCGGGCTCACTCGCCTGGTCGAACGTCTACACGCGGATCACCCGACGCTACGTGCGCCGCAGCGCCTTCGTCGTGTTCAACCTCGCGATCGCCCTCACCCTCATGCTGCTCGACGTGTTCAGCCTCATCTCCTTCGTGCTGAGCCTCTACGCGAACGTCGTGATGGCCTGGCTCGTCACCATCTCGAGCGACATCGTCGTCAACAAGCTCCTGCTGCGGATTTCGCCGCGGTTCCCGGAGTTCCGGCGCGGGATGCTGCACGACTGGAACCCGGTCGGCCTCGTCTCGGTCACGCTCGCCTCCCTGCTCTCCCTCGCGGCGTTCGCGGGGCTGTTCGGGGAGACGCTGCGTCCCTACTCGGTGCTCATCGCGATCGTCGTCGCCTTCGTCACCACGCCGGTGGTCGCGCTCGCCACCCGGGGTCGCTACTACCTGCGGCGCCAGGACGACGGCATCCCGATCCCCCTGCTCGACGACGACGGCAACCCCACGGCCGACAAACTCCGCTGCCATGTCACCGGCTTCACCTTCGAACGCCCGGATATGCTGGTCTCGGCAGAACCCGGGCCGAACGGCGAGGTGCAGTTTGTTTCATCACTGGCGCTGACCCTCGACGAGACCGGCCGCTACGTGCTGCCGCCTGATCGCCTCAACGGTGAGGCGAGCCGGACAGCAGGGACATGATGGACGAGTCAGTCGACACCGACGCCGCGATCCTCGCGAGCGCGGCCGCGCTGCTGCGCGAGAGCACCTTCGAAGACATCACCTACGCCGACATCGCCGAGCACTCCGGCGTCTCGGAGCGCACCATCTACCGCTACTTCCCCACCCGATCGCATCTGCTCGAGTCGCTCGCGCGCTGGATCGAGCGCGAACGCCTCCCCGAGTCCGACTTCACGACGATCCCCGAGTTCATCGCGACCGTGCATCAACGGTTCCGGGCGTTCGACGCGGCCCCCGCCTTCGCCTTCGTGCTGGCCCGCGCCGCCTCGGTCTCCCCCACCCTCGACAACCCGAGCTCGCCGCTCGCCGACTCGATCGAGCGGATGCTGCGCTCGGTGGCGCCGACGCTCAACGCGCGCGATCTGCGCCGCACGACAGCCGCACTGCGCTACTTCGGGTCGGCGATGTTCTGGGCCCGGATGCGCAGCGGCCTCGACGGTTCAGCGGCGCAGACCAGCGAGGTCTTCGAGCGGACGGTGCGCACCCTGCTGACGAGCCTCCCCTCGGAGGCGTGGGCGGCGTGAGCCGTCACCCCGAGCCGACGGGTGAGCCGGTCGCGGCGGTCACCCGGACGCAGGAGGGGATCCTCTCCACCTACTGCGAGCTCATCGAGGAGCTCGGCACCGACGACGTCCCCTACCGGGTGATCGCCCTCCGCGCCGGCGTGAGCGAGCGCACCGTGTTCCGCAACTTCCCGGCCCGCGTGCACCTGCTGCTGGCCGCGGCCGACTGGATCGAGCGCACGGTGTTCGCGGGGGTCGAGCCGGAGTCGATCTTCGACGTGCCCCTCGCGATCCGGGAGGCCATGGAGGCCTACGACCGCCGCTCCGAGCTCGCGCATGTCGTGGCCGAGGCGGCGATGCGCGGCGGAAGCGGCGCGGCCCCGGCGCGGCGCGCGCCGGGGTTCGACCGGCTGCTGCGGCTCGAGGTGCCGTCGCTGACGGCCGAGGAACGGTGGGCGCTCGTCGCCGCCCTCACCCATCTCGACTCGCCCGGCACCTGGGTCACGATGCGGCGGGAGCTCGGGATGAGCGGTCGCGATATCGCGGACGCCGCGATGTGGGCGGCCGAGGCCCTGCTCAATCCGATCCGGAATCGGAGCTCGGCCGAGCCGCCGCCCGCGCGATGACCGCGAGCGCCAGGTAGAGCATCCCGAACACGGCGCCGACCCCGACGACGCCGACGAGCAGCGGGCCGAGCAACTGGCCGAGCAGTCCGGCATCCGCCCCGAACGCGGCGACCGCGTAGCCCGCGAGCGGTCCGGACGCCAGGGGGTGCTCCGTCGCACTGTCCGCGAACCCGGTCGCGGCCGCGACGTGCATGAGCCCGTCCGGCAGCGGCGATGCCGCCGCGCGCAGCAGCCCCGCGACGAGCAGCGACAGCGCCAGCGCGACCACGACGAACGCGGTGGTGGTGCGGCGACGCACCCCGACGGCGGTCATGCCGCCACCGCCGAGCCCGCACCGCCGCGCCGCGGCACGTAGCCGCGCACGAGTTCGGGCCGCGCGGCGAGCACCGCGGCGACCGCACCGCCGGTGATGACCGCCTCGCCGACCCCGATCAGCAGATGCCAGCCGAACATCTCGCGGAAGACCGCACCGACGTCGACGTGGGCGTGCGCGCCGACGGCGAACAGGCCGACGAAGGCGAGCGCCGCGGCGGGGACCGACACCAGACCGGCCACCGCGCTCGCGAGGGCGACATGCCTCCGCGTGTCGGGGAGCACCCGCTTCAGGCCGGCGAAGGCGCCCCAGGCGGCGAGCACCGCGACGATCCCCATGAGGGTGATGTTGGTCCCGAGCGCCGTCACTCCGCCGTCCGCGAAGACGAGCGCCTGCACAAGCAGCACGGCGCTCAGCACGAGGCAGGCGGTGGCGGGGCCGAGGAGGGTCACGGCGAGCGCGGCCCCGATGAGGTGACCGCTCGTCCCCGCGCCGACCGGGAAGTTCATCAGCTGCCCCGCGAAGATCGCCGCACCGGTCACCGCGACGACCGCGGGCGACCGCTCGACCGTGAGCTCGCGCGCGGCATGACGCGCGGCGATCACCACCCCCGCCGCCGCGACGACGCCCGTCGCGAGGGAGATGTGGTCGACGAGGAAGCCGTCAGGTACATGCATCGTGGTGCCCTTTCGATTGCGCGGAGTCGGTCATCAGATCGCCATCGCCCCGCGGACCGCGTCGACGGCATCCGCGCCGCCGTCCCCGGTCATCGTGATGCGACCCGACTGCAGCACGTAGTAGCTGTGCGTCGACCGCAGGGCGAACCCGACGTGCTGCTCCACGAGCAGCACCGAGAGGTCGCTGCGGCGGGTGAGGTCGATGATCACGCGCTCGATGTCGGCCACGATGTTCGGCTGGATGCCCTCGGTCGGCTCGTCGAGCACGAGGAGCCTCGGCTTGGTGAGCAGGGTGCGCGCGATCGCGAGCTGTTGACGCTGCCCGCCCGAGAGCAGGCCCGCGCGGCGCCCGAGCAGCTCCTTGAGCACGGGGAACAGCTCGAACACCTCGTCGATGTCGGAGGGGCGCTTCGCCACGAGCCGCAGATTCTCGAGCGTCGTCATCTGCGGGAACGACACCTGCCCCTGGGGCACATAGCCGAGCCCGCGCCTCACGCGCTTCGACGGCGGCAGCCTGGTGACGTCCTCGCCGTCGATGAGCACCCGCCCGCTCATGACCGGCAGCAGCCCGGTGGCGACGCGCAGCAGCGTCGACTTGCCGGCGCCGTTGTGACCCATGACGGACACCGCCCGCCCGGTGGGCACCTCGATGCTGACGTCGTGCAGGACGCGGGTGCGCCCGTATCCGGCCGTGACCCCCTGGAGCTCGAGCATCAGCGTCCCTCGCCTTCGACGACGGCATCCGCGGCGGTGCCGAGGTAGACCTCCTGCACGCGGGCGTCCGCCTGCACCTGTTCCACGGTCCCCGCGGTGAGCAGCTTCCCGGCGTGCATGACCGTCACCCACTCGGCGAAGCTGCGGACGAAGTCCATGTCGTGCTCGATGACGATGATCGTGCGATCCCCGCCGATGCGCCGCAGCAGCTCCCCCGTCTCCTCGCGCTCGTCGGCGTTCATCCCGGCGACCGGCTCGTCGAGGAACATCACCTTCGCGTCCTGCACGAGCAGCATGCCGATCTCGAGCCACTGCTTCTGACCGTGGGCGAGGATGCCGGCCGGCTTGTCGCGGACGGCGCCCAGTCCGATGGTCTCCAAGGCCGCCTCCACGTAGTCGGGCACCCCGCGCCGCGCGAACGGCAAGCGCCACGCACGGCGGCGCAGTCCCCCGGCGATGTCGAGGTTCTGCAGCACGCTCAGCTCGTCGAAGACCGTCGCGGTCTGGAAGGTGCGGCCCACCTCCGCGCGGATGATCTTGTTCGTCTTCATCGCGAGCAGATCCATGCCGCGGTAGATCGCGGAGCCGGTCGCGGGGACGAGTCCGGTGAGTGCGTCGACGAGCGTCGTCTTGCCGGCGCCGTTCGGTCCGATCAGGAAGTGGATCTGCCCCTTGAGCATGAGCAGACTGACGTCGTCGACCGCCCGGAAGCCGTCGAACTCGACGGTCAGGTTCGTGATCTGCACCGAGGTCTCGGTGTCGGGCTGCAGCGGCTCGGTCATGCCGGGATCCTCTCCTGCGCCTTCACGCCCGGCAGGGCGCCGCGCACCCGGGCGAACAGCGACGACAGGCCCTTCGGCAGGAAGAGCGTCACCAGGATGAACAGCAGGCCGAGGATGTACACCCACGCCTCCGGGAGGCTCGACGCGACGCTCGACTGGCCCCAGCCGATCGCCATCGCCCCCAGCACGGGGCCGAAGAGCGAGGCGCGACCGCCGAGGGCCACGCCGGCGATCATGAGGATGGACGCCGCGGCGCCGATCTCCTGCGGGGTGATGATGCCGACGATCGGCACGAACAGCGCCCCGCCGATGCTCGCCATCACCGCGGCGATCACGTAGGCGACGAGCTTGACGTTCGCCGAGTCGTAGCCGAGGAAGCGCACCCGCTCCTCGGCGTCGCGCGTGGCCAGCAGCAGCTCCCCGAATCGGCTGCGATGCAGCTGCCAGACGAGGAGCATGCAGAGGATGAGCGCCGAGGCGGCGATCAGGTAGAGCATGACCTTGTTGGCGGGGTCGTTGAGGAGATAGCCGAAGAACGACTTGAAGTTGCTGAGCCCGGTGTCGCCGCCCGTCTCGCGGATGGTGGAGCTGACGAGCGTCGCCAAGGCGACGGCGAGGGCCTGGGAGAGGATCGCGAAGTAGGCGCCCTTGACCCGGCGCTTGAAGAGCGCGAAGCCGAGCACGGTGGCGGCGATCACCGGCAGCAGCACGATCGCGAGGAGCGCGAAGCCGCCGTTGCGGAACGGCTCCCAGAACGCCGGGAGCGGCGCGAGGGGGTCGTACAGGATCATGAACGTCGGGATCTTGCCGGGCCCCGCCGTCTCGAGGGTCAGGTACATCGCCATCGCGTAGGCGCCCAGGCCGAAGAACACCCCCTGCCCCATGACGAGCATCCCGCCCCGGCCCCAGGCCAGGCCGATGCCGACCGCGACGATCGCGTAGCAGCAGTACTTGCCGAGGTTGTTGATCCAGTGCAGGGAGAGCAGGTTGGGCGCGACCACGAGGAGCAGGACCGCGAAGACCCCGATCCCGATGAGCGAGAACCACGGTCTGAGCTTCGTCATGTCAACCCCCGGGTGCGGATGGTGAAGAGCCCTTGCGGGCGCAACTGCAGGAAGACCACGAGGAGCGCGAAGACGAGCACCTGCGCGAGGCTGCCGGTCGTCCAGTCGGCGAAGAACGCCATCGCGACGCCGACCGCCCACGCGGCGAGCACGGCGCCCTTGATCTGTCCGATGCCGCCGGCCACCACCACGAGGAAGGCCGGGATGATGTACTGCGCGCCCATCTGGGAGTTCGTGCCGCCGATGAGCGAGGCGGCGACGCCCGCGACTCCGGCGAGCCCCGAGCCGACGAAGAAGGTGATGCGGTCGACGGTGCGGGTCGAGATGCCGGAGGTCTCGGCGAGGTCGCGGTTCTGCACCGTCGCGCGGATCCGGCGACCGAAGGCGGTGTACTTGAGCCAGGCGGCGAGGGCGGCCACGCACACCGCGGCGAGCACGATGGTGAACACCTGCCGCAGCGGCCAGCCGTAGCCGAACACGTCGAGCTGCCCTTCCAGCCAGCCGGGCTTCTGCACCGGCACGCCCTGGGAGGGGAAGATCTGCAGCGCCGCCTGCTGCAGGATGAGGCTCACGCCGACGGTCGCCAGCAGGGTGTCGAGGGGCCTTCGATACATCCAGCGGATGATGGTGGCCTCGAGCACCAGGCCGAGCAGCCCGGCCACGAGGAAGGCGAGCGGCAGCGCGACGGGAATCGAGATGTCGGTCGAGGTGATGACGAGTTGCGTCAGGTAGGCGACGAAGGCGCCGGCCATGAGGAACTCGCCGTGCGCCATGTTGATGACCCCCATCTGACCGAAGGTCAGCGAGAGGCCGAGCGCCGCCAGCAGCAGCAGCGCGCCCTGCGCGGTGCCGTTGAGCAGTGGCGGGATGAATGCGTCCACGGTGCTGTCGCTCTCTGCGGGAGGGATCGGGTGGAGGTTCGGGGGCGGGCTCCCGTACCGGCCTGCGGTACGGGAGCCCGCCCTGTGCGAGGCTGGGTCAGCCCGCGGCGGCGACGAGCGCGTCGCGGACGTCGGCCGGGAACCAGCTGTAGTTCTCGAGGTACGGGTCGGGGTCGATGAAGCCGTCCGACTCCCAGACGATGTCGAACTGGTTGTCGGCGTTGATCTTGCCGATGTGACCCGGCTTGGAGATGTGATGGTTGTCCCCGTCGAGGGTCACCACGCCCTCCGGCGCGTCGACCGTGATCCCGCCGGCCTTCGCCGCGGCGTTCACGGCGTCGACGTCGAAGGATCCGGCCTTCTCGACGAGCGCCTTGTACAGGTACAGCGAGATGTACGCGGCCTCCATCGGGTCGGAGGTGACGCCGCTGCTGCCCGGGTAGGCCTTCCACCGCTCGATGAACGAGGGGTTGTTGGGGGTCTCGAGCGACTGGAAGTAGTTCCACGAGGCGTAGTTGCCCGTGACCTCGTGGCCCATGGCGGGCGCCTCCTCCTCGGCGATCGACACCGAGATGATCGGCGTCGTCTCGGGGCTGAGGCCGGCGTCGTAGTAGGCCTTGATGAAGCCGACGTTCGAGGAGCCGTTGATCGTGTTGAAGATGAAGTCGGGCTTCGCCTCCACGATCTTCGCCACCTGCGTGGTCCAGTCGTCCTTGTCGAGCGGCACGTACTCCTCGCCGACGATCTCGATGCCGAGCTCGGCGGCGTACAGCTTGATGATCGCGTTCGCGGTGCGCGGGAAGACGTAGTCGGATCCGGCCAGGAACAGCGTCTTCACTCCCTGGGAGGCGAGGAAGTCCATCGCCGGGATGATCTGCTGGTTGGTCGTCGCACCCGTGTAGTAGATGTTGGGCGACGCCTCGAGGCCCTCGTACTGCACGGGGTAGAAGAACAGGCCGTTGTGCTCCTCGACGACCGGCTTGACGGCCTTGCGGGAGGAGGAGGTCCAGCCGCCGAAGATGGCCGCGACGCAGTCCTGGGTGAGCAGCTTCTCGGTCTTCTCGGCGAAGGTCGGCCAGTCGGTGGCGCCGTCCTCCTGGATGTAGTCGATCTGCTTGCCGAGGATGCCGCCGTCGGCGTTGATCTCGTCCGCGGCCATGTGCAGCACGTTGGAGACCGTCTTCTCGGAGATCGCCATGCCGCCGGTGAGCGAGTTGAGGAAGCCCAGCTTGATGCTGTCGCCCGAGGTGTCGACGCAGCTCTCGGACGAGACGGGTGCGGCCTTCTCGTCGCCGACCTGCGCGCCGCAGCCGGAGAGGAGGAGGGCGGCGCTCGCGGTGAGCGCGCCTGCCGTGACGAGCGCCTGGGGGCGCCGTCTACGCGTGATGATCATGCAGTACTCCGTTCGATGTGTGGGACGGCCGCCGGGCACGCCCACGCGCGCCGAGTTCGGCGCGCGACGACGACGTCCGCTCGGATGGATCGACTGACCCGGTGACCGCTGGTGAAGGGTTGCTCGTGATGCGACGGCAGAACTACGCCGACTGCTGCAGTGCTCTCACCATGGAGCCGCGGCATTACACTGCCATTTCTCTCGCATGTCGAGTTTGTTAACGATTCCGAGGCAGTCGCCCTGAGTCCCTTGCAAATACAGGGTAGTTGCGCGAATCGCTCCTCATGGGCGGATTTCCGGGCACGAGAGATGTGTCACACTCCTGACATCGCCCGACCACGCTGGGTTGCGCCCGGCGTCAGGGTTCCGCCACCGCATCGAGGAGGAGTCGCACCGTGCACCTCACCCCGGCCGACACCGAGAAGCTCCTGCTGGCCGTCGCCGGCATGGTCGCGCGCGACCGGCTCAGCCGGGGGATCGCGCTCAACTACCCCGAGGCGGTGGCGCTCATCTCGAACTGGGTGCTCGAGGGGGCCCGCGAGGGTCGCAGCGTTCCGGAGCTCATGAACGCCGGACGCACCGTGCTGCGCCGCGAGCAGGTGCTCGCGGGGGTGCCCGAGATGCTCCACGAGGTGCAGGTCGAGGCCACCTTCCCCGACGGGCGCAAGCTCGTCACCATCCACCACCCCATCGACTGAGGAGCGAGCGTGGCAACCGCATCCGGCACGGGACCCGGCGCGATGCGCGTCCGGGACGGCGACATCGAACTCAACGCCGACCGCGGCGACACCGAGCGCATCCGCCTGGTGTTCGTCAACACCGGCGACCGCCCCATCCAGCTCGGCTCCCACCTGCACCTGCCCGACGCGAACACGGCGCTCGAGTTCGACCGCGCCGCCGCCCACGGCTTCCGACTCGACATCCCCTCCGGCACCTCGCAGCGCTTCGAGCCGGGGGCCTCCCGCGAGCTCGACGCCGTCGCCATCCGCGGCACCCGCGTCGTGCCGGGCATCCAGCTCAAGACGGACGGCGGGGTGCTCTGATGGTGCGGATCACGCGGGCGCGCTACGCCGCCATCTACGGGCCGACCGTCGGCGACCAGCTGCGCCTCGGCGACACCGAGCTCTGGATCGAGGTCGAGGAGGATCGCACCGCGGGCGGGGAGGAGGCGGTCTTCGGCGGCGGCAAGTCGATCCGCGAGTCGATGGCGCAGTCCACGCTCAGCCGGGCGGGCGGCGCGCTCGACACCGTCATCACGAACGCGATCATCCTCGACTGGTGGGGCGTGGTCCGGGCCGACATCGGCATCCGCGACGGACGCATCGTCGGGATCGGCCACGCCGGCAACCCCGAGCTGAGCGACGGCATCGACATGGTCATCGGCCCGTCGACGGACGTCGTCTCGGGCGAGGGGCGCATCGTCACCGCGGGCGCGATCGACTCGCACGTGCACCTGCTCTCGCCGTCGCAGCTGCACGAGGCCCTCGCGACCGGCATCACGACGGTCGTCGGCGGCGGCACTGGGCCGTCCGAAGGGTCGAAGGCCACGACCGTGACGCCGGGCGCCTGGCATCTGAGCAGCATCCTGCGCGCACTCGACACCCTGCCGGTCAACGTTCTGCTGCTCGGGAAGGGCAACACGGTCTCGGCCGAGGCGCTCGCCGAGCAGGCGCTCGCCGGCGCGGGCGGCTACAAGGTGCACGAGGACTGGGGATCGACGCCCGCGGCGATCGACGCCGCCCTCCGCGCCGCCGATGACTGGGGGCTGCAGGTCGCTCTCCATTCGGACTCGCTGAACGAGGCCGGCTACGTCGAGTCGACGATCCGCGCCATCGGCGGCAGATCCATCCACGCCTTCCACGTCGAGGGGGCCGGCGGCGGGCACGCCCCCGACATCCTGACCCTCGCGTCGCTGCCGCACGTGATCCCCGGCTCGACCAACCCGACCCTGCCGCACACCGTCAACACGGTCGCCGAGCATCTCGACATGCTCATGGTCTGCCACCACCTGAACCCCGCGGTGCCCGAGGACCTCGCCTTCGCGGAGTCCCGCATCCGGGCGACCACCATCGCGGCCGAGGACATCCTGCACGACCTGGGTGCCCTGTCGATCACCTCCTCGGATGCGCAGGCGATGGGCCGCATCGGCGAGGTCATCACCCGCACCTGGCAGGTCGCGCACGTCATGAAGCTGCGGCGCGGAGCGCTCGGGGCGAGCCTCCCCGCCGACAACGAGCGGGCCCGCCGCTACGTCGCCAAGTACACGATCAACCCGGCGATCGCCCACGGCGTCGACGCCGAGATCGGCTCCGTCGAGGTGGGCAAGCTCGCCGACCTCGTGCTGTGGGATCCGCGCTTCTTCGGGGTGCGGCCCGAGGTCGTCATGAAGGGGGGCGTGCTCGCCTGGGGGGCGCTCGGCGATCCGAACGCCTCCATCCCCACCCCGCAGCCCGTGCTGCAGCGGCCCGCCTTCGGCGACGCCATCGGGGCGGACACCTCGCTCGCCTTCGTCTCCCCCGCGGCGATCGATGCGGGGCTCGCGGGGGAGCTCGGCCTGCGGCGGCGGCTGCACGCCGTGGCACCGACCCGCGGCATCGGCAAGGCCGACATGCGGTGCAACGCCGCGCTGCCGCGCATCGACATCCGCCCCGACACCTTCGAGATCGCGATCGACGGGGAGCCCGTCGTGCCCGCACCCGCCGAATCGCTGCCCCTCGCGCAGCTGTACCAACTGTTCTGAGGATCGCCATGACCGCCCTCGCAGCCGACCCCGCGACGATCGCGATGCTGCTCGCCGACGCCCGGCTGCCGAGCGGCGGGCACGCCCACTCCTCGGGTCTCGAGCCGGCGCTCCTCGGCGGGATGCCGGCGAGCGAGGCCGCCGCGTTCCTGCGGGCGCGGGCGCGGACCACCACGCTCGTCGACGCCGGCACCGCGGTCGCCGCGCGCCATGCCGCGCTCGTCGGCGCGCCGCTCGCGGCGGTCGAGGACGCCTGGACCGCCCGAACGCCGAGCCGGGCGATGCGCGAGGCCTCCCGCGACCTCGGGCGCGGGCTGCGGCGACTCGCGGAGCGGATCTGGCCGGACTCGGCGGCCATCACGGCGCTCGGCGTCGCGAGCAGCCCGCCGCCGCGACCGCTCGTGCTGGGCGCGATCGCGGCCGAGACCGGCCTCGAGCCCGAGCAGCTCGTGCGCCTCGCCGTCTACGACGACCTCGCGGGCGCGGTCGCCGCGCTCCTCAAGCTCGACCCCCGCGACCCCGCCGACGGCGTCGCGCTCGTGCTCTCCAGCTGCGCCTCGATCGAGGCGCGCATCCCGACCATCAGCGCGGTGCGGCACCCGGAGGACATCCCCTCCCTGAGCGCACCGCAGGCCGAGGCGTGGGCCGAATCGCACGCCACCGCACGAGGGAGGCTCTTCCGTGGCTGACAACACCGCATCCGTCCGCGCGCTCCGCCTGGGGGTGGCCGGCCCCGTCGGCACCGGCAAGTCGTCGCTCATCGCGACCATCTGCCGGGCGCTCGCCGGCGAGCTGCGCCTCGGGGTGATCACCAACGACATCTACACCGACGAGGACGCGCGCTTCCTGCGCTCGGCGGGGGTGCTCGAGCCGGAACGCATCCGCGCGGTCGAGACGGGCGCCTGCCCGCACACCGCCATCCGCGACGACATCACCGCGAACCTGCTCGCGGCCGAAGACCTCGAGCGCGACTTCTCCCCGCTCGACGTCGTGCTCATCGAGTCGGGCGGCGACAACCTGACCGCCACCTTCTCCCCCGCCCTCGTCGACGCGCAGCTGTTCGTGCTCGACGTGGCGGGCGGCGGGGACGTGGCCCGCAAGGGCGGTCCCGGCATCGGGCGGGCCGACCTGCTCGTCGTCAACAAGACCGACCTCGCACCGTATGTCGGCGTCGACGTGCCGGAGATGGTCGCCGACGCCCTGCTGGCCCGCGAGGGACGCCCGGTGCTGGCGCTCTCCCGCAGCGACGCCGACTCGGTGGCCGAGTTGCGGCTGTGGGTGCTCGGGATGCTCGAGGCGCACCGCCGCGGCACGCACGTCCCGCAGGATCCCGGCCCGATGGCCCCGCACTTCCACGCCGACGAGGAGCACCCGGACGGCGGCTACGTGCACAGCCACGCCGAGGACGCCGACACCCACCCGCATCCGCATGCCGGGGCGAGCCACGGGCACTGACGCGACCCGGATCGCCCTCGCCGCGGGCGAGGCGCGCTCCCGGGTCGAGCTCGCTGTCGGGATGCTGGCGCCGCGCATCGTCGAGCGCGGGCCGCGCAGCGCGCTGCTCGCGGTGAGCGCCGCGCAGATGCTGCTGCTCGACGGGGACGAGCTCGTCGTCGAGGTCGAGGTCGGGGCGGGCTGCACCCTCGAGATCGAGGATGTCGGCGGCACGGTCGCCTACCCGGGGGTCTCGTCCTGGCGCGTGGACGCCCAGGTGGGCGCCGGGGGTGCCCTGGTCTGGCGCGGGCTGCCGTTCGTGGCCGCCGCGGGCGCGCGCACCCGGCGCACGACCCGGATCGAGCTCGCCGCGGGTGCGGCTGCGCTGCTGCGCGAGACGCTCGTGCTCGGTCGCCACGGCGAGCGCGGTGGCGCGATCGTGGCGGACACCGAAATCGAGCTCGACGGACGCCCGGCACTCATCGAGCGCCTGGAGGTCGACGCCGCGACCCCCGAGCCGGGCGTGCTGGGTGCCCACCGCGTGCTCGACACGCTCGTCGCGATCGGCTACCGACCGCCGCCGTCCGGGCAGGAGCTCTCCCTCGAGGCGCCGGGTGCGATCGCTCGACGACTCGCCGCCCACAGCCACGCGTCGCCCCTCGACGAGGCATGGAACTCGTGGCGCACCGCCCTCGCCGACAGGGGGGTGCCTAGACTCCGAGCGTGGCCGTGCCCCGATGTCCCCGCTGCGGACGCTTCGTCTTCCTCGACGAGCTCGCCTGCCGGCATTGCGCCGCGGAGCTCGGCTACCACCACCCGAGTCTGAGCTTCCGGGCGGCCGAGCCGGGCGGAGCGCTCGTCGAGGGCGAGCGCTGGTTCCCGTGCCGCAACCGGCCCTGGGGATGCAACTGGCTCGTCGCCGAGGACGCCGGCACCGGCCGCTGCTTCTCGTGCCGTCTCACCCGTCGCGAACCGGACGCGGCCGACACCGTCGCCTGGGAGAAGCTCGCGGATGCCGGGATCGCCAAGCGCCGCCTCATCGTGCAGCTGCTCGAGCTCGGTCTGCCGATCGTGCCCTACGACGAGCGCGAGGGCGGCCTCGGCTTCGACCTGCTCTCGAGCCTCTCCGCGAACGCGCCCGTGATGATCGGCCACGCGAACGGCATCATCACGATCGACCTCGCGGAGACCCTCGACGCCCGTCGCGAGGCGCTGCGGGTGTCGCTCGGCGAGCCGTACCGCACGATGCTCGGCCACTTCCGCCACGAGATCGGCCACTACTACCAGAAGGAGCTGATCGTCGACGAGGCCTCCTGGGAGGCCTGCCGCGCCCTGTTCGGCGACGAGCGGGCGAGCTACCGCGACGCCCTCGACCGGCACTACAGCGTGGGGGCGCCCGCGAACTGGCGAGCCTCGTTCATCTCCGAGTACGCCACGATGCACCCCTGGGAGGACTTCGCGGAGTGCTTCGCGCACTACCTGCACCTCCGCAACACGCTCGCCACCGCGGCGGCGGCCGGGATGGTGCTGCAGGCCGACCGCGCGCCCGGCATCGTCGATCACGACATCGTGCCGGAGACCGACTACCCCCGCGACGAGCTCGAGCGGATGCTCGACGACTGGGGGTGGCTGTCGCTGTTCTTCAACCGCGTCAGCCGGGCCATGGGGCAGCGCGACCTCTACCCCTTCGAACTGCCCGCGCCCGTGCGCGCGAAGCTCGCCTTCATCCACCGCCTCGTCACGCCGTACCGGCGCACGCCGTCCGCCCCGGCCTGAGCCCCGCGGCGTCACAGTCCGTCGCAGATCGTCGCACTCCGTCGCACTGTGTCACGCCGATGGCCCGGGGTCGACGACCCCGGCACACTCGAAGGATGGGTGCGGACTACGTGGCGATCCCCTGGGAGGGGAGCGCGCATCCGCACGCCGCGGGGGTGGCACCGCTCGCCGCCCCGACCGGGCTCGCGCTGCGCGGCTTCGGCATCTACGTGGGACTCGACGAGGCGACCGCCGGTGCCGCCGGCGTCGACATCGGCGAGCTCGTCGACGACGTGCAGCGCGCCCTCACCGGCATCCCGGGGGCCGAGACCTTCGCCTCCGTCGTGCTCGCACCCGAGGGTGCGCAGGTGGCGGCGCTCGAGGCGGTGCGCACGGCACTCGGCGAGCCCTCCGTGCACCGCGGATCCGCGCTGGCGGCGCGCCGCTCGGAGGGGGTCGTCGTCGATCTCGCCCGGCACCGGGTGAGCGTCGACGGCGAACCCGTGCACCTCACCTACCGCGAGCAGGCGCTGCTCACCCACCTCGTGCGGCACCAGGGCGTCATCCACGAGCGTCGTGCGCTGCTCGCCGCGCTCGCCGGCGGCGACGAGCCCGACGAGATCAGCGAGCGCACGATCGACGTCTACCTGCAACGACTGCGCCGCCGCCTGGCGCCGTACGGCGACGTCATCCGCACCATCCGCGGTCGCGGGTACCGGCTCGACCCGCACCCGGACGTCGCCGTCATCGGGGCTGCACCCGGTGCGCCCGCCGCACCCTGAGCGATAGCATTCCTCCACCGCCGCCCAGCCCTGGAGGGACCCGCGATGACGCCCCGCCCCGCCACCCCGGCCGCACGCATCGTCGCGAGCCTCCTCGCGCTGTCGACGGCAGCAGCCCTGCTCACCGCGTGCTTCCCCTCGGGGCGCACGCCGTCGCCCGTCCCCAGCGGACTCGCCTGGACCCTCGAGCAGTCCACGCCGACCGACGTCCGCACGGAGACCGACGCGGATCGTGCGGTCAGCGCGGTCGTCCCCATCGAGGGCGGAACGCTGGCCGCGACCGGCGCCGATGGCACCAGCTACACGCTCACGATCCCGCCGGACGCTCTCCGGGCCGCGACGGAGGTCACCCTCATCCCCGTGACGTCGACGACCGGCCTCCCCTTCGGGGAGACCGCGAGCTACGGGGTGCAGATCGAGCCCGACGGAACGCAGCTCGACGCCTACGCCACGATCGACATCGTCCCCGTCACGCCGATCCCCGGCGACCAGCAGCTGCTCTACCAGTACCGCGGCTCCGGCGACGACCTCGCGTTCGCCCTCCCGACTCTCGGCGCGACCGGGATCTCGATCTCGACCGACCACTTCAGCGGGTACGGCACCGCAGCCACGGCGCCCAACAAGGTGCAGGAGGAGTACCGGCTCGGCGGGGATGCGGCGCGGTCCGTCGAGAGCGAACTGGACCGGCGCATCCAGCTGCAGACCGCGCCGCGCGCCGACGGCAGCCGCGGCCCGATCGACCTGGACGCGCTGCAGCCGTTCCTCGACCTCTTCCGCGACTACGTGCTCGAGCCGCGCATCGCGCACGCCGCCGACAGCTGCGCCGCGGGCCTGGTCGCGGCGGACACCTACGCCCGCTTCCAGCGGAAGCTGGCGCTGATCGGCGCCGAACCGGACCAGGACGGCCGCCTGATCGGGATCGTGACGACGGTCGCGAAGACGTGCATCGACCAGGAGTACACCTACTGCAAGGACGAGCACCTCACCTACCGCATCCTGCCGCTGTACATCGCCATGGTCCGGCAGCTCGGAGTGGCCGGCGCGAGCGATCCGGCCGTCGAGGAGGAGCTGCGGGCGAAGGTGATCGGCTGCCTGAGCTTCCGACTCGACTTCGAGTCGGAAGCCGTGCTGGAGGGCGACGCCGGATGGACGACGGCCGTCGAGGCGAGCGTAGAGTTCGCCGTCGACCTCGACGCGACCGACGCCACGACCGGCAAGTGGAAACCGCAGTTCCGCCCCGCGTCGGCGACGCTCACCAACACCTCGGCGACCGCCGAACAGGCGGGTTGGTACGAATGCACCGCGACCGCGACCCCCACCGACGGCGAGTTCTTCTTCCTCGGGATGGATCTGCTCGCCAGCGGCTTCGACGCGGTGGCGGTCGAGAGCGGTCAGCAGCGCACCGGGAGGCTCGACGACGTGAAGCTGCGGTTCAACACCACGCTCGCCGGCGGCGACTGGCAGGTCACCTGCCCCGACTCCCCCATCCAGCCACCGCCGGTCCCGGGCATCTGGTACGTCACCTTCCTGGGGGCGCACCCGGACGAGCTCCTCGCCACCGCGACCGAGGCCGGGGTCGAGTTCACGAACTGGGACATCGGCTCGCCGGGCAGCGCCGAGATCGCGACCCGGACCTGGAACGCCGCCGGCGACCGCGTGCACGAGGACGGCACCTTCACCCTCGTGCACACGCCGAAGTAGCAGGCGCCGCTCAGGCGAAGCGCAGGCGCTCCAGGGGCACGTCCAGGTGGGCGCCGCCGCGATAGCGGGTGGCGACGTGCGGCTCCTCGAGCCGCGGACCGCGCCCGAACAACCGCTCGCGCAGGGTCACCGGATGCTCCCCGCGCTCGGCGATGCGGCCGCGCGCGCGCAGCTGGGGCACCACGAGCTCCGCGAAGTCGCGGGCCGTGTCGAAGGAGTGGTACTGGCGCAGGTTGATGCCGTCGACGCCGTCCTCGTCGAGCCAGCGCTCGATCTCGTCGGCAACCACCTTCGGGGTGCCTGCGACGAAGAAACGCCCCTCGCGCTGGGCGCGCAGCCCGTCGAGCGCCGCCCCGACCGTCGTGTCGGGGCTGAGGAACGGCACGGCCGAACGGTCGAGCCCCGCGGCATCCAGTGCCGCCCCGATGGTGAGCTCGCGCGGCAGCTTCGGCAGGTCGAGGGGGAACCCGGAGTGCGCGAGGATGCCCTCGACGCTCAAGTTCCGCTGATAGCTGCGCCACTTGTCGGCCGCCTCCTCCTCGGTGCGGCCCACGATGATCCCGGCCTGGATGACGAACCGCAGCCCGTCGCGGCGACGGCCGTGGCGCTCGGCGGCGTCGCGCACGGCATCCGCGTTGCGGCGGAAGTCCTCGGCGGTCTTGCCACCCGTGAACACGAGCTCCGCGTGGCGGCCGGCGAACTCGATGCCCGCGGGCGACCCGGTGGCCTGGTAGAGCACCGGCGTGCGCTGCGGCGAGGGCTCGCTGAGGTGCGGGCCGGCGACGCGGAAGTTCTCGCCCACGTGGTCGATGTAGCGCACCTTCGCGGGGTCGGTGTAGACCCGGTTCTCGCGGTCGATGAGCACCGCGTCGTCGTCCCAGGATCCCTCCCAGAGCTTGTAGACCACGTCGAGGAACTCGTCGGCGATCTCGTAGCGACGGTCGTGCGGGATCTCGTCCTCGAGCCCGAAGTTGCGGGCCGCGTTGGGCAGGTACGAGGTGACGATGTTCCAGCCGACCCGCCCACGGGTCAGGTGGTCGAGGGTCGACATGCGCCGCGCGAAGGAGAACGGCGGCTCGTAGCTCGTGGAGAAGGTGACCCCGAAGCCGAGATGCTTCGTGACCGCCGCCATCGCCGGGATCACCAGCAGCGGGTCGTTCGAGGGGATCTGCAGCCCCTCGCGGATGGCCGTCGCGGGGCCGCCGCGGAAGGTGTCGTAGGCGCCCACGACGTCGGCGAGGAACACCCCGTCGAAGCTGCCGTCCTCGAGGATCCCGGCCAGCTCGGTCCAGTACTCGATGTCGTTGAAGCGATGCCGGTTGTTGCCCGGCAGCGGCCACAGGCCGTGACTGATGTGGCTCACCGTGTTCATCTCGAACAGGTTGAGGATGAGCTTCTTCGGCTCGGTCATGCTGCTCCGTTCAGGCTTCGCCGTTGGTCCACCACGACACCACGGGGGTGTCGTTGACGAGGTGGTCGCCGACGATGCGCGCCTTGTAGCGCGCGGGGTTGTGGGATGCCACCGTGCGGGCGTTGCGCCAGTGGCGGTCGAGGGCGAGCCCGGTGGAGACGGCGCTCGCGCCGCCCACCTCGAACAGCTCGGTGGCGGCCCGCAGCACGTTCGGGATGATGACGAGCTGGGCGCGCGTGGTGGCGAGGTCCGCGGTCGCGATCCGGGCGCGCAGCGCCTCCTCCGGCTCCCCCGCGCGACTCGCGTCGCTCGCCGCCTGCAGTGCCGCGACGGCGAGGGCCAGGGCGCCGTCGGCGGCGAAGGAGGCCGCCGAGAGCTCGCCGACGGTCTCCTGCACGATGGGGTCCTCGCGCACCGTCGCCGCGCTCGCGTGCGAGTAGGAGCGGGTGCGGGCGCGCACGAAGCGCACGGCGTCGTCGACGACCGCGCGCCCGATCCCGGTGAGGGTGGCGAGCAGCACGAGCTGCACGAAGGCGCCGCCGTGCGAGGGGCGGTCCTCCCGCTCGAGCACGTCCTCGGCGCTCACCCGCACGCCCTCGAACACGGTCGTGCCGGAGCCCGTCATCCGCTGGCCGAAGCCGTCCCAGTCGTCGAGGCGCTCCACGCCCGCGGCGTCGGTGCGCACGAGCACGCTCACGAACTCGCCGTCGCGGTCGGCGAGCACCGACACGAGATCGGCGAACAGCGTGCCGGTGCTGTAGAACTTGCGACCGTCGAGCCTCAGCCCCTCGGCATCCGTCACGAGGCGGGTGTCGTAGCTTCCGACCTTCGCCGGGCCCTTCTCGAAGGTGGCGTTGCCGTGGATCGCGCCGTCGGCGAGCAGGGCGAGCCGCCGTGTGCGGGTGGGCGAGTCGGGGGCGTGCAGCGTGCGATCGATGAAGGAGAAGTGCGAGCGGAACAGCTGGGCCACGTTGGGGTCGCGGCGGGCGAGCTCGGCGAGCAGCTCGAAGAGCTCCGCGGGGCCGGCGCCGTCACCCCCGAACTCGACCGGCAGGGTCACCCGCGTGAAGCCGGCCTCGCGCAGGAGCTCCACCTCGGCGTACGGCAGCCGGCGTTCGCGCTCGCGCGTGACCGCATCCGCGCCCACCTCGTCGAAGACGGAGGCGAAGCGCGCGACGAGCTCGCTCATGCGTTCCCCGCGGCGTCCGCCGCCTCGGCGCGTTCGCGGCCCTGCGAGATGTCTGCCACGAAGCGGGCGCGGTCGCCCGTCACGAGCGCACCGAGCGGTTCGAGCGCGGCGAGCGCCTCGGCGCTGAGCCGGATGCCCGCCGCCGCGAGGTTCTCGTCGATCCGCTCCGCGCGGCGCGTGCTCGGGATCGGCACCACGCCCACCCCCAGCGCGCGGCCCCGCTCGGCGAGCCAGGCGAGGGCGAGCTGCGCGGGGGTGACCCCCTCGGCCTCCGCCACGCGGCGCACGGTCTCCCCGATCGGCGCATTGGCGGCGAGCCGCTCCTCCTGGAAGCGCGGGAAGTTGCGGCGCAGGTCGCCCTCCGGCAGCTCGGTGACCGGCGAGGCGAGGAAGCCGCGGCCGAGCGGCGAGTAGGCGACGAAGCCCACGCCGAGGCGCGCCGCGGTGGGGATCACCTGCGCCTCGACATCCCGGCTCCAGATCGACCACTCGCTCTGCACCGCCGTGATGGGGTGCACGGCGTTCGCGCGCTCGAGCTCGCTCGCGGTCACCTCGGAGAGCCCGATGTGCCCGATCACGCCCTCGCGCACGAGCTCTGCGAGTGCGCCGACGGTCTCCTCGATCGGCACCCGCGGATCGACCCGGTGGTAGTAGTACAGGTCGATCCGGTCGACGCCGAGTCGCCGCAGGCTCGCCTGCACCGCCTGGCGGGGGTAGGCCGCATCGCCGCGCGCCCGGAAGCCGTCGGCATCCGGGGTACGCAGGATGCCGAACTTGGTGGCGAGCACCACCTCGTCGCGTCGATCCTTCAGCAGCCGCCCGACGAGCTCCTCGTTGCTGCCGCCGCCGTAGACGTCGGCCGTGTCGATGAGCCGGATGCCGGCGTCCACGGCGTGATGCAGGGTCGCGAGCGACGCCTCCGTGTCGGCGGGGCCGTAGACCTCGGCGAGCGCCATGCCGCCGAAGCCCTGCTCGCCGACGTCGAGTCCGCGGAACGAGGTCATGCGCCGGGGGCCTTCCACTCGGGCAGCGTGCCGTTCAGCTCGTATTGGCCGACGGCGCGCGTGCGCTGGATCACGGGATTGTGCGAGGCGATCGTCCGCACGTTGCGCCAGTGCCGGTCGAGTGCGAAGCCCGTGCCGACCGCCGACGCACCACCCACCTCGAACAGGCGCGTGGTCGCCTCCAGCACGATACGCGGAACCTGCTCCTGCAGGCGGAACACCTCGAGCTGGATCGCCTGCAGCTCGTCGGCGCCGGCGCCGCGATCCGCTGCCGCGCCGAGCTCGGCGGCGAGCGAGAGCACGAGGCGTCGGGCGGTGCTGGCGGCGACGCTCAGTTCGCCCACGACGAGCTGCACGAGCGGATCCTCGCGCGGCAGGGTCTCGCCCGCGAAGCCGAAGGTGCGCCGGCGGGGGCGCACGAACGCGACCGTGTCGTCGAGGGCGCGCTGGGCGATGCCCGCGATGACGGCGAGCAGGCTCAGTTGGAACACCGAGCCCAGCAGGTGCCAGCGGGAGGCGTCCGTCGTCGGCTCCGCGATGTCGCCCGGCTCGACCGGCACGCGCTCGAAGCTCGTCGTGCCGCTGCCGGTGAGGGGCTGGCCGAAGCCGTCCCAGTCGTCGACCGACTGCACCCCCGGGTGGTGCGCCGTGACCGTCACGGCGACCCGCTCGTCGCCGTCGAGGGCGGCCAGGTGGATCCAGTCCGCGTAGATGCTGCCCGTCGTGTAGTACTTGGTGCCGGTCAGCAGCACGGCGTCGCCCTCCCGGGCGATGCGCGTCTCGAGTCGGGCGGTGTCCTGCCGCTCCGACTGCGCGTTGCCCACGAAGTCGCCCGCGAGGAGGCGCTCGTACCAGTGCTGCGGGGCGTCCGCGCCCTGCGCCCGCAACGACTCCACGAAGGCGATGTGCCCGCGCTGGATGTGGCCGAGGCTCGCGTCGGCCGCCGACAGCCGGATGAGGTGGGCGAACAGCTGCTCGAGCGGGATCGGGTGGCCGCCGCGCTCGGCCGGCACGCGCAGCGCCCCGAAGCCGAGCTCCCGCAGCTCGGCGAGCTCGGTGTGGAGCAGGACCCGCTCGCGTTCGCGACGCGGGGCATCCGGCGCGATCCGGCTGAGGAACGCGCCGAAGTCGTCGAGATTCAATGCATGACCCTTCGTGCGACGGCATTGCCGACCGCTTGCAGTGCTTGGACGAGGATGACGAGGGTGATGACCACGATCACGATGACGGTGTAGTCGAACCGGGCCCAGCCGTAGTTCATGGCGAGGTAGCCGAGGCCGCCGCCGCCGAGAGTGCCCGCGACCGCCGTCGCATCCACGAGCGCGACGAGGATGTAGGTGAGGCCGAGCACGAGCGGTCCGAGCGACTCGGGGACCACGATCGTGAAGAGCACCCGCACGGGGCTCGCCCCCATCGAGGTGCCCGCCTCGACGGCGCCGGGGTCGACGGCCACGAGGTTCGACTCGATGACGCGCGCGATCGCCACGCTCGCCACGATCGTGAGCGGCAGCGTCTGCGGCAGCGGGCCGAGACCCGTTCCGAACACGATGCGGGTGAGCCCCACCACGGCGATCGCGACGATGAGGAACGGCACCGGGCGGATGAGGTTGATGATGAAGTTGATGACCGCGTACACGTAGCGGTTCTCGAGGATGTTGCCGGGGCGCGAGGCGTAGAGCCAGAGCGCGAGCAGCACCCCCAGGATGGCGGCGGCCACGAACGACACGCTCGCCATGAGCAGGGTCTCGCCGATCGCCTTCCAGAAGCGCGGCAGGAACTCCTCCAGGTCGAACTCACGCATGGATAACCTCCCGCGCGGGCGCGCTCAGCTCGTGCACCGCGGTGACCTCACGGAGGTCGCCGATCGCGGCATCCACCGCGCGATCCTCGCCGAGGAGCTCCACGGTGAGGTTGCCGAACAGGCGCGACTCGAGCTCGCTCACCCCGCCGTAGACGACGTTGAAGTCGATCCCGCGCGTCCGCGCGACGCGCGAGAGGAACGGGTCGTTCGACTCGCGGTTCTCCACGTGGATCTGCACGAGCCGGCCGCGATGCACCTCGCGGATCGACGCGAGGGCCTCCTCGGAGGGGATGTGGTGCAGCACCGAGGAGACGAAGCGGCGCGAGGTGGGGTTCTGCGGGTTGGAGAAGATGTCGTAGACGGAGCCGTGCTCGACCACGCGGCCGCTGTCCATCACGGCGACCTTGTTGGCGATCGTGCGGATCACGTCGATCTCGTGGGTGACGAGCAGGATCGTGACGCCGTACTCGGCGTTCACGCGCTGCAGCAGCTCGAGCACCTCGCCCGTGGTCTGCGGGTCGAGCGCGCTCGTCGACTCGTCGGAGATGAGGATCTCGGGGCGCGTCGCGAGGGCCCGCGCGATGCCGACGCGCTGCTTCTGCCCGCCGGAGAGCTGGGACGGGTAGGAGAGGGCCTTGTCGGTGAGCCCGACGAACTCGAGCAGCTCCTCCACCCGGTCGAGGATCTCGCCCTTGCCGACGCCCGCGAGCGCGAGCGGGTAGGCGATGTTCTTGTAGACGGTGCGCGAGGACAGCAGGTTGAACTGCTGGAAGATCATGCCGGTGCGCTGCCGCGCCTCCCACAGCGGTTTGCCGCTCAGCGAGGAGATCTCGCGGCCGTCGACGACGACGCGGCCGCTCGTGGGTCGCTCGAGTGCGTTGACGGTGCGCAGCAGCGTCGACTTGCCGGCTCCCGAGTAGCCGACGATCCCGAAGATGTCTCCGCGGTCGACGGTCAGGTTGACGTCGGTGAGCGCCTCGAAGCGCCGGCCGCCCACCTCGAAGACCTTCGAGACGTTCTCGAAGGAGATCGCTGTGCTCACTGTTCCTCCTCACGGCGATGCGGGGCCGCCCGGATCGTGTCCGGCGCGGCCCCGCTCGCGGGGTCCACGGTCGCGGGGCGACCGCGACTGCTAGTTCTGCGCGGCGGCCTTCTGCAGCTCGGCGAGCTTGTCGCGGAGCTTCTCGACGGGCACCTTCACGAGGACGGTGTTGCCGAAGTTCTCGGCGTCGAGGGCCTCCTTGACGCGCGGGTCGGCGTACGCCTCCTCGAGGATCTTCCAGGCCGGGTTGTCCGCGTTCGCGGCGGTCGTGGCGACCACGTTCACGTAGGGCAGGTTCTGCTCGGCGAGCGAGTCGTCGAGGAACAGCGCGTCGTCCTTGGTGACGTTCTGGGCCGGGTCGAAGTACGAGGTGCCGACCACGACTGCCGAGAGGCTCGGGTCGTCGAACTGGGTCGGGATGGCGCGGGCGCCGAGCGCGACGAACTCGAGGTGCTTCGGGTTGTCGGTGACGTCCTCGACGGTCGGGAAGTCTCCCGCGTCGTCGGCGATCTCGATCAGGCCGGCGGCCTCGAGGATGAACAGGGCGCGTCCGCCGTTCGACGGGTCGTCCGGGATCGCGATGCGGCCGCCGTCCGGGATGTCCGCGACATCCTTCAGGGTCTTCGAGAAGATGCCCCACTGGGTGATGACGGTCGAGAAGACCGGGGTCAGGTCGGCGTTGTTCTCGGCGTTGAACGCGCTCAGGTACAGGATGTGCTGGAAGGCGTTGCCGTCCACGTTGCCCGCGACGAGCTCAGTGTTGGGAAGCACCCAGTCGTCCACGTTGACCCACTCGACGTCGAGGCCCTTCTCGGCCGCGACCTCCTTGAGGGCGTCCTGGAACTGGCTGTCCTCGGCCACGGCGAGCTTGAGGCTCAGGCGCGCGGCGGGGGCGCCGTCGGCACCGGTGCGGGCATCCGCGTCGTCGGCCGGCTTGCCGCCGAGCGAGGTCGCGAGGAAGATGCCGCCCGCGACGAGCGCCGCGACGACGACGGCCGCGACGGTGATGAGGATGTTGCGCTTCTTCTTGCTGCTGGCCTCGACTGCCGAGCGCAGTTCGCTCGGGGCGTCGGGCTTCGACTTCAGGTCGGTCACGGTGGTTCCCTTCGTGGATGTGGTGGTGCTCCCTGGTGCGGGAGTGGCCAGTACACGTCGGATCGCCGCGGCAGGCAAACCCGCGCGTAACCTGCCGACCGGGCGCGTCATCCTCGGTCGCGCGGCGTCATATGGCGTCCCACGACGTCATCGAACGCCACGGGTCAACACTGTTGACGGCACGGCGATGAGGCAGCAGAGTTGCTCCATGGACCTCGCCCTGGTCGACGTCGACCTGCGGAGCACGACCGCGAAACTGCCCGTTCCGGATGTCTCACGGGCAGCCGTGCGCCGCCTCGCGCGGGCCGCGACCGCGGTCATGCCGGTGACGCGGGCGGCAGGCGTGCGGGTCGAGACCCTGCGATCCAGGACGGCGCGGGTGCGCATCTACCGCCCCGTCCGGCAGCGCACGGACGCGGTGCTGCTCTGGGTGCACGGAGGCGGCTTCGTGATCGGCTCACCCCGCCAGGACGAACGCCACTGCAGCGAGACCGCCGCGGAGCTCGGCATGGTCGTCGTCTCGGCGCACTACCGCCTCGCGCCCGAGCATCCCTTCCCCGCCGGACTCGACGACGTGACGGCCGCGTGGCAGTGGCTGCAGGCGGAGGCCGCGACGCTCGGAGTGGACCCGGCGCGCGTGATCGTGGGCGGCGAGAGCGCGGGCGGCGGGCTGGCCGCGTGCGCCGTGCAGCGACTGCGCGACCAGTCGCCCGTGCAGCCGATCGGGCAGTGGCTGTTCTGCCCGATGCTCGACGACCGCACCGCTGCCGACCGCGCACTCGACGCGGTGGAGCACCCCGTGTGGAACAACACGTCCAACCGGGTCGGCTGGACGGCCTACCTCGGCCAGGCGCCTGGCGCGGCCGCGCTGCCGAGCTACGCCGTGGCCGCGCGCCGCGACGACCTCACGGGGCTGCCCCCGAGCTGGCTGAGCGTCGGCGACATCGAGCTGTTCTCGGCGGAGGTGCGCGACTACGCGCGGCGGCTGGAGGCGTCCGGGGTGCCGGTCGTGCTCGACCTCGTGGCCGGCGGCCCGCACGGCTTCGAGAACTGGGCCGCCGACACGGCGCCGGCGCGAATGCTGCTCGCCCGCGCCCGCGGCTGGCTCGCGGAGCTCGTCGGCGCCGAGCGTCGCGCGGGCTAACGGCACCAGTCGGGCAGGAAGCCGCGCACGCCACGGTCGGAGCTGCCATCCGCGATCCGAACGAAGCGGATCGAGGTGGCGCTGAAGCCGTACTCGATCGGGTAGTTGTCGGGGCGCCCCTCGCCCGACACCACCTCGACCGCGAGGTACTCGCCGTTGGGCGAGAGGCAGAAGTCGCGCACCCAGCTGCCGGGCGAGGAGGTGCGGAACAGCTCGCGCTCGCCATCCGCGTCACTCAGGACGAGCGAGGAGCTGCGCTCCTCGCTCGGTGCACCGGGCTCGAGCCGCGTGAAGAGCTGGACGTCAGTGCGCTCGTCGAGCGGCACGCGCTTTCCGGGGTAGCGGTCGCTCTGCGGCTTCGGCTCGGGCAGCTCGAGGGGCGTGGTGCTCCCGTCGGCGAGGTCGATGACCGAGGAACCCGTCGGGTCGACGACGACCAGTTGCGTGGTCCCCGGCACGAAGCCCTGCATGCCGACGTGCTGCCCGAGCGGCGTGGGGTCGCCGCCACCCAGCGGGTCGATCAGGTAGAGCTGCTGGTCGAGCCCCTGCGCGACGATCGAGGTGGTGCCGGGCACGAAGGTCCACGACATGACCTCGAGCGGTGCTCCGCCGAACCCGGTCACGGGCGCGGGAACCCCCGTCGCGTCGGTCAGGTCGTAGAGGAACAGCGTGTTGCGGGGGCCGTCGGGCGCGCCGTACCCGGCGTCGAGGATGTAGCCGAACAGGTCGCCGGTGCCCGCTGCGTGCAACTCGCGGACCGTCGCCGCGCCCCCGACGTCGATCGGCACCCGCACGCCCTCAGCCGGGGAGATGACCGTCAGCGCGGGGACGTCGCGCTCGTCGAGCGTGATCACGGCGAGCAGCTCGCGCAGGGCGACGTAGTCCTGGATGCGCGGCGCCTCGAACACGGTCCCGCCCGACCCCGCATCGGCGAGGCCGCTGCGCAGGATCCGGTCCGGCTCCCCCGGCGCGTCCGGATCGTGTCGCAGCAGCGAGTACACCTCGACGTCGGGCGTCGTGAAAGAGAACTCGAGGGCGGCCCCCGTGCCGGTCGCCGCGCCGCGAACCTCGAGCCGGATCGTGTAGCGGGTGGCGTAGTCGAGCATCCGGCCGAAACGGATCGTCGCCGTGCCCTGGTCGACGCTCACGGTCGCGTCGGTCGCGGGCGAGATGGTCAGCGCGGCCGCGGAGAGCTCGGCGAGCGGCTGGTCGGCGTGCAGCACCACGCGCTGACCCGCGCGGGTCACGAGCGCCTGCGGGTTGAGCTCGGTCGAGCTGAGGCGCGGACCCTGCGCGGCGTTGACCGCGCCGAGGCCGCCCGCGACGAGGGCGAGCGCGACGATCACCCCGAGGCTGAGGCGCCGGAAGCCCGCCCGCTGCCGCTCGAGCCGGGCGTCGCCAGCGGCGCCGCCCGCGCGGTCAGTAGACATACGGCTGCTCCGGCTGGTCGGTCGCGACCACCTCGGCGGGCGACAGCACGATCGGCTGCATGCTGCTCGTGCTGGGGTTGTCGATGAACGCGCCCGTGACGCTCACCCAGCTGTCGGTCGCGTACTCCCCCTGCCAGCCGGGAAGGTAGACGGGCACCCCTACCGGCTGGGCGTCCACCGCGCAGCAGGTGATGACGAAGCGCGTGACGTAGAAGACGTTGTCGGGGTCGTCGGCATCCGGGGTGACGAAACCCACGAGCGTCGGGGTCTTGCCCGCGAGGTAGTCGTCGCCGACACCCTGGCGCAGCAGCCCCGCCCAGTCCTTCACCGTTAAGGCGCTGTCGTCGCCGCCGACGAGCTGCACGTTCGTGCTCGCGGTCGAGCCGTTGAGGTCGCGCTGCTCGACCGTCGAGCTCGTGAGGGTCGCGGGCGGCAGCACGAGCAGGGCGACCGCCGTCAGGGCGATGAGCACGGCGCTCGCGGCCACCTGCCACCCGGCCGCCCGGGTCGGCCCGTGCTCGTGGCCGTCGTAGCCGTCGTCGTCGCTCGCCGCCGTCGGCAGGAGGGCGAACGCCGCGAGCACCACGACCGCGGCGATCCCCGCCATGATCACCGTGAAGACGAAGTAGCGGGGATGGATGTAGAGGCCCAGTCGGCCGGTGAGGGCCAGCCCCGCGATCGCGACGATGCCGACGAGGCTCAGCATCAGACCCCGCCAGTGGGTGAGGAAGCGCCTAGCCGACAAGGTTCACCCCGAATCCGAGGATCAGGCAGGCGAGCCCCACGATCGCGGTCAGCCGCACGAGCGTCGCCGTCGTGAAGGTCGTGCGCAACAGGGCGAGCATCTTGACGTCCACCATCGCCCCGAAGGTGAGGAAGGCGACGATGCCGCCCGGCATGAACGTCGAGCCGAACGACAGGATGAAGAAGGCGTCGACGTTCGAGCAGATCGCGATCACGAAGGCGAGCGCCATGAGCGCGAGCACCGACCAGATCGGGTTCGAGCCGAGCGCCAGCAGCACATCCCGCGGAACCCCCACCTGGATGGCACCCGCGATGGCCGAGCCGATCACGAGGGCGGGCAGCATGGTGCTCGTCTCCTCGGCGAACCCGGTCACACTGCGGCGCAGGCGCCGGCCCTGCAGGGGGTGGTCGTGGTGCGCCCGGCAGCTCGCCTCGAAGCGGGGGGTGAGCAGCTCGTGCTGTCGCGGGTGCCTGCTGAACAGCCAGCCGACCAGGTTGGCGATGAGGAAGCCGCCCACGACCCGGCCGACGAGGATGCCGTGATCCCATCCGAAGGCCTGCAACGTCGTCACGATCGTCACCGGGTTCAGGATCGGTGCCGCCAGCAGGAAGGTCAGCGACTCCGACACGGTGAGTCCGCGGATGATGAGCGCGCGGGCGAGCGGCACGTTGCCGCACTCGCACACCGGCAGCAGCACCCCCAGCAGCGACATCGCGGCCCGGCGCAGCACGGGGCGCCGCGGGAGCAGGCGGTCGAACAGGCTCGCCGGCACCCAGACCTGCACGAGGATCGACAGCAGCACCCCGAGGAAGACGAACGGCAGCGACTCCACGAGCACGCTGATCGACAGGGTGAAGAAGTCGCGCACGGCGTTCGGCAGGCCGCCGCCCACGGCATCCGGGGTCAGCAGGTGCACGGCCACGAGGGCGAGCAGGATCAGCACCCCGGCGACGACGCCCGCGGAGGTGCGTCGTGCTGCCCGGGTCTGCATGCTGTCAGGCTACGTCGCGTCCGCCGGATGAACCGCGGCGTGGGGGGCTAGTCGCGCCAGCTGTGCGCGGGCGCGTAGCCGAGCACCTCGCGGGCGTGATCGATCGACAGCAGCGTCTCGTACTCGCCGAGCTCGCGGCGCAGCTCGACGCCCGGGAAGAACTCCGCGAGCAGCGACGCGCTCGAGCGCTCCATGACGGTGTCGGCGGCGGCGATCACGAAGCGGTCGAAGCCGGGCGCGGCCTTCTGCAGCGCGAGGTCGACGGCCTGGGCGGCATCCCGGGCGTCGATGTAGCCCCACAGGTTCCACCTACGGCTCGCGGGATCCGTCTGGAACGCCGCGAAGCCGGGGTAGTCGTCCGGCACCATGACGTTCGAGAACCGCAGCGCCGTAATGCTGAGCTCGGGATCCCAGCGCACCACCTTGCGGGCCAGCTCCTCCTCGAGGTGCTTGGTGAGCGAGTAGGTGCTCTCGGGGCGGGTGTCGTACTGCTCGTCGACGGGCGCGTAGGGCGGCGGGGTCTCGAAGGGCAGGCCGAGCACGGTCTCACTGGACGCCGTCACGATGCGGCGGATGCCCGCGCGGCGGGCCGCCTGGATGACGTGGAAGGTCGCGAGCATGTTGTTCTGGAAGGTCGCGATGTCGGTCTCGAGGCCGGGCGCCGGGATCGCGCCCAGGTGCACGACGCCGTCGAGGCCTCGGTGGCGCTCGTCGATCGCGGAGAGCGCGTCGACGACGGCGCCATAGTCGGTGAGGTCGAGCCGGGTGAAGCCGTCGCGGCGCGGGCCCGCGATGTCGAGGGCGACCACCTCGTGGCCGCGGGAGCGCAGCTCGCGCTCGACGACGGTTCCGAGCTTGCCGTTGGCTCCGGTGAGGGCGATGCGCATGGCTCCAGTGTCGCGCACGCGCGGGGGTCCGCGGATCTCGATACACCGGCCTGCGGCCGGCACTCGATCAGCGGAGGCCGTGCGCGGTGCGCTGCCCAGGCGGTCGAGGAGCGCCGCCGCAGGCGACGCGTCTCGAGACCAACCCGCTCGGGACTCAGCCGCGTCCTCTCCCGTCCCCTCCCTGTGGATACGACTTCTCCGCCAGCATCCGCCGCACTCTAGAACATACGTTCGACACTTGAGACAATGGTCGCATGTCCTCGATCGCCGCCACCCTCGCCACCATCGGCGACACGACCGCGCCTCTGGTGCTGCCGACGGTGAGCGCCCTGCGCGACGACGAACTGCTCGACGGGCAGCGCCTCGTGGCCGAGGTGCGCCGCCGGCTCGACGCGGTGGCCGCCGCGGTGGCGGGCGAGATCGCGCACCGCTCGCGCCGCTCGCTGGGTCACGATGGTCTCGCCGCCCGGCGGGGGCAGCGTTCGGCGGAGGGTCTGATCTCGCAGCTGACGGGTGGTTCGACCCGTGAGGCGCGCACCCTTGTGAAGGCGGCCGAGCTGCTGCCGGTCGAGACCCCCCGCCCCGATGTTCCCCCGGTGGCCCGCTGGCTGACGGTGATCGGTGACGCGGTGTCGCGAGCGGTCATCTCGGTCGAGGCCGCCGAGGTGATCCGCACCCGCCTCGAGCAGGTCGGCGGGGACCAGGACGACGCAACGCGGCTCGAAGCGCTCGCGACTGCCGCGCAGACCCTCGTGGTCGAAGCCGAGGCGCTCACCCTGGAACAGCTCGCGGTCAGGGCGGGTCGGCTGCGCGACGAGCTCGATCTCGCCGGCATCGCGGCACGTGAGGAGCAGTTGCGCGACAAGCGGTTCCTGCGGGTGTCGACGCAGCTGGATGGGATGACGCGGATCAGCGGCATGTTGGATCCGGAGTCGGCTGCGATCGTGGTGCCGATCCTGGACGCGGCGACGTCACCTCGGCGAGGCGGGCCGCGGTTCATGGATCCGGACGCGGTGCGACGGGCGGACGATCTGGTTCGTGACGCGCGCACGACAGAGCAGCTGACTTTGGACACCCTGGTCGAGTTGGTGCGGATCGGCGCCCGGGTCGACGACGGAAAGCTGCTCGGCGACCGGAAGCCGGCCGTGCGGATCCTGGTCACGCAGGCTGACCTGGATGCGCCCCGCGGCGAGGACGGAACGCGTGCGGGTGTCGCGTTCTTCGAGGGCCAGGACGCCGCGGTTTCGGTTCAGACGGCGGAGCGGTTCATCTGCGCCTCGGGTGCGGTCCCCATCCTCTTCGACGGCGACGGGCGGGTGCTGAACCTGGGTCGCGAGCAGCGGCTGTTCACCGAGAAGCAGCGCACGACCCTTGCTGCCCGGGACGGTGGGTGTCTGATGTGCGACAGGCCGCCCGCGTGGACGGAAGCGCATCACATCGATCATTGGGACGAACACGGCGGCCGCACCGATGTCGACGACGGGGTGCTGTTGTGCCGGTTCTGCCACCTGAAGGTGCACAACAGCGGCTGGCGCATCACCCGCACCGGCGGCGACTACTTCCTCGTCCATCCCGACGACGACGGGATCCTCCGACGCACACCGCTGCCGTCCCGCAGCCCGGCGCTCCACCGCCTGCGCGCAGGCTGATCTCGATACACCGCGGCAACGCCGCCGCACTCGATCGGCGGGGTGGTGCGGCCCTACCCGTTGGTTGAGTAGCCGCGCAACGGCGTACCGAAACCAACCCCCGCAGACTCGCGCCGCGCTACCCCCGGGACTCCGACACGAGCGACAGCAGCGGGTGGTCGACACCGAGCCCCGCGAGCGCCGCCGCACCGTCGAGGCCCGTGCCGTGCGGCGCCTCGAAACGCACCTCGCCGAGCTCCGCCCGCAGCAGCTCCTCGAAGGCGCGGCGGATGAGTGCAGAGCGGAACACCCCGCCGATCGCACTCACGAGCGGCACCTCGGGCGCACCCGCATCGGCGACTCGGCGCAGGCCCGTCGCGACCGAGTGCGCCAGCTCGGCCGCAGCCGCCCGGCAGATCGCCTCGGCCACCGCATCCGCATCGGCCAGCTCCGCCACCGCCCGGGCGAACGACGCCACCACGCTCACCCGCGCCGGATCGCTCTGCAACTGCACGTAGGCGTCCTCGAGCGCGGGCCAACGCTCCTGCACCACCGCGGTCAGCGCGGTCGCCGGGCCGCGCCCGTCGTACGCCCGCATGACCGCGTCGAGCGCCTCTCGCCCGATCCAGTAGCCACTTCCCGCGTCGCCCATGATGTAGCCCCAGCCGTCGACGCGCGCCACGTGCGAGCGCCCCACCGCGAGCGTCACCACGCCCGTGCCGGACGCCACGACCGCGCCGCGCGCATCGCCGAGGGTCCCCAGGAACGAGCTCACCGAGTCATGGGCGAGCAGCACGCGCTCGGGAGCGAGGTCGCCCAGCAGCACCCGCCACGCCTCGGGGTCGTCCTCGGCGCTCGTGAGCCCCGAGACTCCGGCCGCGATCGACGACACCGGGACACCGGGCCCGCCGAGCGCCGCACGCGCCACCTCGGCGAGCTGCGGCAGCAGCGGCACGTCGGTGCGCACCCCCGGGAAGGTCTGCTCGGTACTCGCACCATCCGCCTCGGTGACCCGCACCTTGATGCCGGTCTGACCCGCATCCAACGCGAGAGAGCGCGTCCCCGTGGCGTCCGTCATCCCGTGCCTTCCCCGTGCCAGTCGCGATACTGCGCGGCCATGAACGCACCCGCCGGTTTGCCGTAGGGGCAGTAGTCGGTGTTGCTCGCCGCAGCCTGCTCAGGGTACAACCGCGCGGGCCAGTCCCAGAGCATGAGGCCGCGCACCCAGGGTCGGGCGCGCACCGCGCCGAACATCGCCCGGTAGTACCGCAACTGCTCCTCGCCCGAGGGCTCGCCCGCGAGGGTCCAGTCGTTGGGGAGCTCGGGCGAGCCGAGCCGCGACGGGCATCCGGCCTCCATGAAGAAGAACGGCTTACCGGATGCCTCGACCACCCGCTCGACGCGGTCGAGCTGCTCCTCCCAGCCGTCGACCGGGTAGTACCCGCTCGACGAGATCACGTCGACGGCGTCCCACCAGGTCACATGGTCTTCCTGGTACTTGTCGCAGTTGTACGTGACGACTCCGGAATACTCCGCGCGCACCTCGGCGATGAGAGAACGCCAGTGCGCCTCCTGCCCGTCGGCACGCACCATCTCGCAGCCGATGCAGAGCATCGCGCAGCCCTCCGCCTCGGCGATCCGAGCGGCGTGCAGGATGAAGCGACGGTAGGAGGCGAACCACTGGGTCCACGTCGGCTCGCCCGGCACATCCCAGTCGAAGAAGCCGATGTGCGCCCGCCAGGTGCCGTCGGCCACATTCACGACCGGCTTCAGGCAGACCTTCATCCCGAGGACGTGCGCCTCGCGGATCGCCCAGACGAGCTCGTCATCGGTCACGGTGGGCTCGGCCTCGAAGGGGATCTCGGTCGAGAAGGCCCTCTCCTGCAGAGCGGCAAAGGCCAGCGCGGTCCAGGTGACGCCGTGCTCGGCCATCCGCGCCATCGAGGCGGAGGCCTCCGGCGTTGCCCAGGTGCCCCGCGTGCCCACCCAGCCCCAGGTCATGCCGCAGACGGGATGCCGCAGCAGCTCGCGTGCGTCGGTCACCGGGCCACCAGCTGGTTGCCTGAACGCAGCACTCGGGGGTCGGCGAACGCTGCAGCGTTGAACACCCGCGCCAGCCCGGCCACCCGGAACACCACCGACTCTCCGGGGAGCAAGGTGACGAGACCGCGATCGATTGTCGCCGCCGGGTCGAGCTTGTCGACCAGCAGGGTCACGTCGCGCGCGAGCGTGGCGGCGGTGACGGTGACCTCGTAGCCGTCATCGACCGCCGTCGCCTCCACCTCGAGCAGCGCCTCGTCGAGGGCGCTGTCGCGCGGCTCGGTGAAGAACCACCACCCGCGCACGCTCCCCAACTCGGCCGTCAAGAGCTCGGATGCCGCATCCCGCGCCATCGCGACCTCGACCGGGATCGGCACCGTGACGGCGGCTCGCGCCGCGACCGACACAGGCACGGTCGCCGCCGCGAGCTCATCCCCCCCGAAATCGCGGCGCGCGAACACGAGCTCGCCCACCCACTCCTCGTCCGCGTCGTTGCCGAGTACGGCGACGAGCCCCCCCTCGCGCGGCTGCACCGTCACGACGCGCGGCGCGAAGGCGTTCGCGAGCGCGAAGAACAGCGGCTTCTCGCGCTCGTCGCCGTCGATCGCCGCCCACGAGGTGACCGGCCAGCAGTCGTTGAGCTGCCACACGATCGCGCCCGAGGTGTGCGGGGCGTGCGAGCGGAAGTGGTCGAGCGCGGCCGAGACCGCGTTCGCCTGGTTGAGCTGCATGGCCCAGTGCCAGGCGTCCATGTCGTCCGGCACCCGGTAGTGCGGCACGAGCCCCACCGAGAGCTTCTGGTTGCCCTCGATCGCCTTCTGGTGCCCGATCATGCCCGGCGACTCCGGCGTCAGCGGGTCGTCGCTGAGCGCCCGGGTGAGGGTCGACCAGACGGGCGGCCCCTGCCACCCGAACTCGGCGACGAACCGCGGGGTGTGCTCGCGGTAACTCGCCCAGTCGCGCCGGTTCCATTGCTCCCACAGGTGCGTCGAGCCCGAGCTCTCGTCGTTCGGATGCCGTCCGTCGTCGGGGCTGAACGGGCTGCCGGGTGTGTACGGGACGTGCGGTGCGAGCTCGGCGATGACCGCCGGGAACAGCTCGTGGTAGTAGTACGCGCCCCAGCTGCGCCCCTCGAGCCGACGCTTCCAGTCCCAGTCCTCGAAGCCCCAGAGGTTCTCGTTGTTGCCGGTGAACAGGGCGAGGGATGCGTGATGGGCGAGCCGCACCACGTTGTCGTGCGCCTCCGCGGCGACCTCGGAGCGCAGCGGCTCCTCCTCCGGGTAGGCGGCGCACGCGAACAGGAAGTCCTGCCAGCTGAGCAGCCCCAGCTCGTCGCACAGCTCGTAGAAGTCGTCGGACTCGTAGATGCCGCCGCCCCAGACCCGCACCAGGTTGAGGTTCGCCGCCACCGCCTGCCGCAGCCGACGCTCGTAGCGGGCGCGGTCGATGCGGGACGGGAGCGCGTCGTCGGGGATCCAGTTGGCGCCCTTCACCCACACCGGGCGATCGTTGACGATCAGCTGGAAGGGGTGGCCGGCGGCATCCGGTGCGGTGTCCCAGCGCAGCGTGCGGAACCCGACCCGCCGACTCGTCCCGTCGAGCGGACCGTGCGGACCGTACAAGCGCACGGCGACGTCGTACAGCGGCTGCGACCCGTAGCCGACCGGCCACCAGCGCTCGACGGACGGCAGCTCCACCCGCACCTCGGCCGAGCGCTCGCCCGCCGGGAGCCCGACGCGCGCGGACGCCCCGGCCGCCTCGAGTTCGAGCTCGAGCCCGGTATCCGAGGCGCGATCCACCTCCACCGACGCCGTCACGACCCCGCCGTCGCCCTCGGGCGCGGCGTGCACCCGCACCTCGGCGAGCCGCGCGGTCGACCACGCTTCGAGCCGCACGGCCCGCCAGATGCCGCTCGTGTACGTCGCGATGCCCCAATCCCAGCCGAAGCTGCACGCCGACTTGCGGATGGCGTCGTACGGCATCGGGTACGGGCGCGGCCGCACGCCGAGCGCGAGGCTCTGCGCGTTCGCGTACCGCACGGGGCTGCGGAAGGCGACGACGAGCTCGCTGCCTCCCGGACGGATGCGCCCCGTCACGTCGAGGCGGTAGCGGCGGTGCTGGTTGGCGACCTCGGCGAGCAGCTCCCCGTCGAGCGTGATGCTCGCGACCGTGTCGAGCCCGTCGAAGGCGAGCTCGAGCCGCTCGGCGGCGAACTCCGCCTCGCTCGGGACGAGCCGGGTGCGGTAGCTCCAGTCGACGAGCCCGATCCAGGCGAGCTTCGCCTCGTTGTCGTCGAGGTACGGGTCGGGGATGAGACCCGCATCCAGCAGCGCCTGGTGCACGACGCCCGGCACCACCGCGGGCACCTCGGCATCCGCGATCCCCGCGGGAGCGGGTCCCCCGGCGGCGCGCACCGTCCATCCCTCGTGCAGCTCACGCGTCCGGATCACTTGACCGCCCCCGAGGTCAGGCCGCGGTAGATGAACCGCTGCAGGAAGAGGAACACGATGAGGGTGGGCAGGATCACGAGGATCGTGCCCGCCGCGATGATCTCCCAGTGCGCCCCGAACGGCCCCTTGAACCGGAACAGCGAGGTCGAGATCATCCCCTCCGAGGGCAGGTAGAGGAACGGCAGGTAGAACTCGTTGTAGATCGCGATGCCCTTCACGATCACGACGGTCGCGATCGCCGGCCGCAGCAGCGGCAGGATGACGCGCCAGTAGATCGTCCAGCGGTTCGCGCCGTCGATCATCGCCGCCTCGTCGAGCGAGATCGGGATCGACTGCATGAACTGGATGAAGATGTAGATCGAGATGATGTCGGTGCCCATGAACAGCAGCACGAGGGCGGCCTTGGTGTTGTAGAGCCCGAGCCCGTTGATGATCTGGAAGGTCGCGACCTGGCTCGTGACGCCGGGGATGAGCGTCGCCACGAGGAACAGCCCGACGATGAGCTTCTTGCCGCGGAAGCGGAACCGGTCGATCGCGTAGGCGGCCATCGTGCCGATCAGGATCGTGCCGACGAGCGAGATCGCGAGCACGATCGTGGTGTTGATGAAGCCCTCGACCATCCCGCCGTCCTGGAACGCGCGGACATAGTTGTCGAGGTTGAACCAGTTGCCGGGGGCGTCGAACGGCCCCGACTGGCCGAACTCCTGCGAGGTCTTGAAGCTCGCCAGGAACACGACCGACAGCGGCAGCAGGGTGATGAGCACGCCGACGATGAGCGACAGGTACTTGACCGTCCCCGAGGCGGCCGTGCCGAGGTGGACACGGGGTGCGTGGTCGCTCACGTCAGGTCGACCTTCTCGTCGGGGAACACCCGGCGCTGGATCCAGGTGACGAGCAGCACGATCACGAGCAGCACGACGGCCATCGCCGAGGCGAGCCCCACCTGCCGGAAGTTGAAGGCGGTCTGCAGGGTCTGGATGACGAACGTCGAGGTGCCGTTCGCGCCGCCCGTCATGATGAACGGGATCTCGAAGACCGAGAGGCTGCCGGCGATCGCGAGGATGAACGACAGGCCGATGATGCGCCGGATGCCCGGGAAGGTGAGCGCCCAGAACTGCTGCCAACGGTTGGCGCCGTCGATCTCGGCGGCCTCGTAGAGCTCGCCCGGGATCGACTGGATGGCGCCGAGGAACAGCACGAAGTTGAGGCCCGTGTACCGCCAGACGGAGGTGCCGGCGAGCGAGAAGTTGGCGACCGCGGGATCCCCGAGCCACTGCGGGGTGTCGGAGAAGCCGATCGCGCCGAGCACGGTGTCGAGGGTGCCGCCCGGCTGGAAGACGTAGAGGAAGACGAAGCCGATGGCGACGCCGTTGATGAGGTACGGGAAGAACAGGATGCCGCGGAACAGGTTCGAGAACCGGGTGCGGTAGCTGAGCAGCGCGGCGAAGTAGAGGGCGATCGCCATCTGGGCGAACGAGGCGACGAAGTAGTAGAGGCTCACCGCGAAGACCCCGAAGATCTGCGGGTTGGTGAACACCTCCACGTAGTTGTCGAACCAGACGAACTGCTTCTCGAGGTCGAGCCCGTCCCAGTCGGTGAGGGAGTACCACACCATGTTCGCGGCGGGCAGGTAGGTGAGCAGCAGCAGCAGCGCGACGGCAGCGGCGATGAACAGGTACGGGGTCAGGACCTTCATGACCCCCTGCCCGGCGGGGACCCCGGAAAGGGATCCCCGCCGGCCGCGACGCCGAGGCAGCCGCGGAGGTGCAGTGAGCGAACTCACGTCAGCTGACCTGCCCCCGAGCGTCGGCCCAGCGCTGGTTCAGCTCGGCGAAGTACGAGTCCTTGTCGCCGTCGGCGGCACCGCGGGCGATGTCGACGAGCTTCTGACGGTAGATCTGACCCCAGATGTCGATCTGCGCGGTGTCGGCGATGTTGTTGAACAGCGCCTCCTTGCCGGCCGGGGCCGCGTTCAGCTCGAGCAGCTCGACGCCCGCGTCGGCGAAGCCGGCGAGGTTGTCGGGCAGGTCCTTGCTGAGCAGCGGCGAGACCATCCCCTGGGTGTCGGTGAACCCGGAGTCCTCGATGAGGAAGTCGATCCACGCCTTGGCGGCCGCCTTCACCTCGGAGTGCTTGTTGATGCCGAGGTTGTAGTCGCCGCCGACGATCGCGTACTGCTTGCCGTCGGATGCGGTGGAGGGCAGCGCCGCGTAGCCGACGACGCCCGGGTCGATCCCGTTGTCGCTCGCCGCGGCCTGCATCTGCGAGATGGCCCACGAGCCGAGCACCATGGTGGCGATCTTGCCCGTGGCGAGGTCGACCTTCGACTGCTCCCAGTTGGTGGTGAGCGGGTCGTCCTCGGTGAGACCGGCGGCGACCGTCTCGTAGATGAGCGAGTCGATCACGTAGAGCTCGCCGCCTTCGGTCCACGGCGAGTCCTCTTCGGCGATCTTGTTGACCGCATCCGGGTCGCCCGTGACAGCGCCGAGGTTGCCGGACCACTGGCTGAGCGGCCAGCCGTCCTTGTAGTTGGTGTACAGCGGGATCGAGCCAGTCGCCTTGATCTTCGCCGCGGCCGCGAGCCACTCCTCCTCGGTCTTGGGGAACTCGGTGACGCCGGCCTGCTCGTAGACGTCCTTGTTGTAGAGCACGCCGTTGGCGTTGCCACCGAGCGCGATGCCGTATTGCACGCCCTCGAAGCTCTTGGGCGCGAGGAAGCGGTAGTCGGCGGCGAGGTCGGCGGTCTGACCGAGCGGCTCGAAGAAGTCGGCGAGCTGGTCGGGCAGCACGCTGTTCGGGATGCCGAGCACGTCGCCGAAGTTGGTGGTCGACAGCCGGGTGCGCATCTCGCCCTCGTAGTCGGTGATGCCCTCGAACTTCACCGAGGCGTCGGGGTACTTGGCCGTGAACTCCTCCGCGTACTTGTCGAAGGTGCCGTCCTGGATGAGGTCGGTGCGCCAGGTGATGAAGTTGACCTCGCCCTTCACCTCGCCGTCGAGGCCGCTCCCTCCGTCGTCGGTGGGCGCGCCCGAGCAGGACGTGAGCAGTAGCGCCGCAACGGCGGCGCCGGCGATCGCTGACGCGAAGGCCTTCCGTGATGCCATGTGAATACTCCTTTGTATTTGCGGACCCCGGGGGTGCGCGGCGCAGGCATTCATCCCGCACCGATGGGGGATGTCTCAGGAGCGTAGGAACTAAAGCGCTTTAAGTAAAGCGCTTTATCAAATCGATGCGGTGCCGGTCGACCCGCGCAGCACGAGGCGCGGCGTCGAATCGAGGAAGGCCTCCGGAGCGGCCCCCTCGACGAGGTCGAAGAGCCGGCGGGCCACGTGCGAGCCGAACGCGACCACGTCGTGGCTGAGGGCGGTGAGCTTGGGCAGGGTGTGCTCGCACAGCACCGAGTCGTCCCAGGCGATGATCGACACCTCAGACGGCACACCGAGCCCCAGCTCCATCGCGACCGTGAGCCCCGCGACCGCCATGACGTCGTTGTCGTAGATGAGCGCGGTCGGCGGCTGCTCGCCGGTGAGCGCTTCGCGCGTCACCCGCTCGCCCGCCTCCGGGGTGTAGTCGGTGCGCAGCAGCTCGCTCGCGATGCCGAGGGCGGCGGTCTCCTCGGCGAAGGCGTCGTCACGGATGCGGGTGTGCGCGAGCGAGCCGAGCCCGGCGACGCGCGCGATGCGTCGGTGCCCCAGGCCCGCGAGGTGCCGCACGGCCTCCCGCATCGAGGTGGCGTCATCCGTCCACACGCTCGTGAGGCCGCCCGCGATGCTCGGGTCGCCGACCACGACCGCGGGGAGGCCCGAGCTCGCCGCGAACGCAGCGCGCTGGTCGCCGTCGACCAGGTCGGTGAGCACGACGCCGTCGACCCGCCGCGTGCGCTGCCACTTGCGCAGGGTCGCGAGGGCGTCATCGGGCGAGCCCACCACCTGCAGCAGCAGGCTGTAGCCGCGCTTCGACAGCTCGATCTCGAGGCCCGCGAAGAACTCCATGTAAAACGACTCGACGCCGAGGTTGTGCGGATCGCGGGCGAGCACGAGCCCGAAGGTGTCGGTCTTCGCCTCGGCGAGCGAGCGGGCCGCCGTCGACGGCGCCCAGCCCAGCTCGTCGGCCACCCGGAGCACGCGCTCGCGGGTCTCATCCGAGACGCCCTTGCGGCCGTTGAGGGCGAAGGAGACGGCGCCGATCGAGACGCCGGCGCGCTCCGCGATGTCGCTGATCGTGACCCGGCCGGTCGTCGAACGCCGCGAAGTCCCCACGAGGGAACACGATAGCCCTCGCCGCTCGCGACGGCTGGGCGGTGCCTCGAGGGGCGTCGATAGACTCGGCACACGCGGCGAAGGAGGGCGGATGGCGGGCTTCCCCTCGTTCCTCCTCGGGATCCGCGTGCAGCAGCCGCACGAGTACACGCGCCTGCTGCGCATCCGCTCGCGCGTCTACATCCCCGTCTCGAACCTGGATGCCGCGGTCGTCCGCTCGGCCGAGCCGATCCCCTTCGCCGAGCTCGACCCCGCCGCCTTCGTGCCGATCCGTCGCGGCCAGTCGTGGGGTCGAACCCTCGACTGCGCGTGGCTGCGCATCACCGGCGAGGTGCCGGAGGGGGTCGAGGATCCGGTGGTGCTGCTCGGCATCCGGGGCGAGGGGCTCGTCGTCTCGCCGCAGGGCGAACCGCTCGACGCGGTGAGCACGGTCTTCCAGCAGGCCGACCTTCCGCACAGCGGTGGCCGTTTCCGCCCGGTGCACAACGTGCCGACGACGGACGGCCGCATCGAGTTCTACGCGGATGTCACCCACAACGGCGTGATCCTCTACCCCGTCGGCAGGGGCGTGTTCCACGGCGCCCGCCTCGCGACCCGCGACGAGACCGCGTTCGGGCTCTACTACGACTACCTCACCCTCGTGGTGCTCGCCGGGGCGACCGACGACGACGCTCTCGAGGCCGAGCTGCGCGCCGCCCTGGCGGAGGCGTGGCGGAGGTTCCGTGCGGGCGACCTCACGGCCGCGCGCGCTGCGCTCGCCGGGCCGCTCGCGGAGCCCTCGACCTCGGAATTCGTCTACTCCGCGATCGGCCACGGGCACCTCGACATGGCCTGGCTCTGGCCGCTGCGCGAGACCCGCCGCAAGGCGACCCGCACCTACACGCGCGCCCTCGACACCATCGACCGGCATCCGGCCTACCGCTACGGCACGAGCCAGCCGCAGCAGCTCGCCTGGATGAAGCAGCTGCAGCCGGCCCTCTACGAGAGGATCCGCAGCGCCGTCGCCGAGGGACGGCTCGAACTGCAGGGCTCGTTCTGGGTGGAGCCCGACACCAATATGCCGTCGGGGGAATCCCTCGTGCGCCAGGCGCTCGTGGGCCGGCGCTTCCTGCAGGAGGAGTTCGGGCTGACGGACGAGCAACTGCGGCTGTGCTGGCTGCCCGACACCTTCGGCTACAGCGGCAACCTGCCGCAGCTGCTGAAGAAGAGCGGCATGGACTGGTTTCTCACCATCAAGCTGGCCTGGAACGAGGTCAACACCTTCCCGCATCGCACCTTCCACTGGACGGGCATCGACGGATCCACGGTGCTCGTGCACATGCCGCCCGAGGGTGACTACAACTCGCGCGGCGCCGCAGACGGCCTGCTCACCGGACTGCGCCAGTATCCGGAGCGCGCCCTCGAGACGGCGCTGCTGGTCTACGGCTCCGGCGATGGTGGTGGCGGGCCCGGTGAGATCCACCTCGAACTGACCGAGCGAGAGCAGAACCTGCGTGGCGTGCCACGTGTGGCATATTCCACGGCGGGCGACTTCTTCCGTCGGCTCGAGACGCTCGAGGTGCCCGCGGAGCACCGCGGCGAGCTGTACCTCGAGACCCACCAGGGCACCTACACGACCCAGGCGGCCACCAAGCGACACAACCGCACGGTCGAGCGGATGCTGCACGAGGTCGAGGCGCTCTCGGTGCTCGCCGACCGCGACACGCGCGCCGAGCTCGAGCCGCATTGGCGTGACGTGCTGCTGCACCAGTTCCACGACATCCTGCCGGGCTCGGCGATCGAGCGCGTGAACCGCGAGGCACGTGAGAGCTACGAGCGCATCGAAGGCGAGCTGGGGCGCCTCGCGGACGAGCTCACGGGAGCCCTCGCCGCAGGCGCGGGCCGCACGGCGATCAACCTCACGAGCTTCCCGCGCGACGAGCACCTGCGGATCGACGGCACCTGGCACCGCGCGACCGTGACCCCCTACGCGGCGGCCGCCCTCGTGGAGGCGACCGGGCCGTTCGGGCTCTCGTACACCGAGCAGACGATCTCGAACGGGCACCTCACCCTGCGCTTCGACGACCACGGGGTGATCGCCTCATGCATCGACGCCGCGGGGGCGCAGCACGCGGGCGCGGGCCTCAACCGGCTCGTCGTGCACCGCGATCCGTACCAGTGGCCCTTCGACGCCTGGAACATCGACGCCCGCTACACGAGGCGCCGCGCCCGCCAGCTGCGGCTCGTCTCGGCCGAGAACACGGTCGACGGGCCGACCGTCGTGCGCACCCAGCTGCTGCGCGGCCGCCGCGTCGAGGTGCGGCAGCGCATCGTGCTCGAGGCCGGCTCCGAACTCGTACGCATCGAGACGCGGGTCGACTGGCGGGCGCGGCACCGGATGCTGCGGGCCGAGTTCCGCCCGAGCCGCTACGGCGACGAAGCCCGCTGCGAGATCCAGTTCGGCCACCTCGCCCGGCCGACGACCGAGCGCGACTCGGTCGAGACGGCGCAGTTCGAAGTGGTGGCGCACAAGTGGGCGGCCGTCGAGGACGAGCACGGCGGCTTCGCCCTGCTCAACGACGCCAAGTACGGGCACCGCATCAAGAACGGCCTCGTCTCGCTCAACCTGCTGCGGGCGCCGACCTTCCCCGACCGCACCGCCGACCGCGGCGTCCACGAGTTCGTCTACGCCTTCCGGCCCTACCCGACCGGCGAGCTGACGCCCGTCATCCGCGACGGCTACCGCCTGAACAACCCGCTGCGGCTCGCCGAGGGCGTCGCCTTCGACAGCCTCGTCGCGGTCGACGACGAGGCTGTCGTGATCGAGACCCTCAAGCACGCGGAGTCCGGCTCGGGGGTCGTGGTGCGGCTCTACGAGGCGCTCGGCCGCGACACCACGACCGCTCTGCGCACCCGCGTGCCGCACACCGCCGCGCACGAGACCGATCTGCTCGAGCGCCGCACGGCATCCGCCGACCTCGATCGGCTCGTCTTCACGCCGTTCGAGATCAAGACCCTCCTGTTGGAGCAGCCGTGACCGAGCGGAAGGTGCCGCTGCGCACCCAGTCGATCGCCGTGGTGACGGCGGGCTTCGGCCAGAACCTGGTGCTCACGACGGTGACGACCTTCATGCTCGTCTACCTCATCCAGTACGCGGGCATCTCGAGCGCCGGCATCGCGGTCGTCACCGCGATCATCACGGTCGCGAAGATCGTCGACGCCATCACCGACCCCGTGATGGGCACGATCATCGACCTCACGCGCAGCCGTTGGGGCAAGCTGCGCCCCTACATCCTGTTCTCGGCCGTGCCCGTGGCGGTGCTCACGGGGCTGCTGTTCACGGTGCCGGATGCCGACGAGCCCACCCAGCTCGTCTACTTCGGCGTCGTCTACCTGCTGTGGGGCTTCGCCTACACCGTCTGCGACGTGCCGTTCTGGGGCCTCATCGGATCGGCGTTCTCGGATCCCGCCGCCCGCACCCGCGTGATCGCGAACGTGCGCGCCTTCGGCTCGATCTCGCTCGGGCTCGCGACCCTCGGGATGCCGTGGCTCGCCAAGCTGCTGTCGGGCGGCGGCGAGACCACCGGACAGGGCTGGTCGATCGCCGTGTTCGCGACTGGAGTCGTCGGCATGGGGCTGTTCCTTCTCGCGTTCTTCTTCACGCGCGAGCGGCCCTCGGCGCTCGCGCAGGGGCGACTGACCTTCCGGCAGCTCACCGGCACCCTCATCCGGAACACCCCGCTGCTGCTCGTGCTGCTCGGCTCGGTGCTCGGCTTCGGCCGCTACATCGTGCAGGCCGGCGGGGCGGTGTTCGTGGTGGTCGCGTACGGCGACGAGGGGCTCTTCACCCTGATCGGCGCGGCCATCATCGTGGGAATGGTGGTGTCGTCGTTCACCGCGCCGCTGCTGCTGCGCCGCATGAGCGGGCGCACCCTCATCGTGGCGAGCTCGGTGATCGGCGCCGTGCTCTACCTCGCGATGTACCTCGTGGGCTTCGCGAGCATCGTGTGGATCCTGGTGTTCATCTTCCTCACCGGGCTCACCCTCGGGGTGTTCCTCGTGGTGCAGGCGACGATGATCGCGGATGCCGTCGACGACGTCGAGCGCCGCACGGGGGTGCGCAACGACGGCATCTCGTTCGCGACGCTCACCTTCGTGTCGAAGATCATGAGCGCCCTCGCGGTGCTCGCTTTCGGGATCTTCGTGGTGGCGGCGGGCTACCAGCAGGGCGTCCCGGTGACACCCGAGATGCAGAACACGGTGTTCGTCGGCATCACGCTCGTGCCCGCGGTGAGCTGCCTGCTCTCGGCGGTGCCGTTCGTGTTCTACCGGCTCAGCTCGGGCGTCACGCCCGCGGGGCGGTCCCTTCGGCGAGCGCCTTCAGCAGGTCGGTGAGCCGGTAGACCGATTCGAGCGGCCAGTCGCCGAGCGCTTCGCCGAGCAGCCCCTCGTAGGGTTCGCGTGCCCGCGCGAGCCGTTCGACGGCCTCCGGCGTCACGGTGATGACCTTGATCCGGCCGTCGGCCGGGTCGGCGGTGCGCTGCACGAGACCGAGATCCTCGAGTTCGCTCACCGAGCGGCTCACCTGACCTTTGTCGGCGGTGAGCCGGTCGGCGAGCCCCGACACGGTGATCGACTGGCACTGCTGGATGAGTGACAGCACCTTGTAGGTGGCGGGCAGCATCCCGGGGCTCACCGAGGCGGCGGCCTGGATGTAGACCTTGCGGAACTCGCTCAGCACCTCGCTGAAGGCGAGCTCGAGTCCGCGCACCGCCTCGCGGCGCTCGTCCGTCGGCGCGGCGGGTGCGGCCACCGCGCCGACGGGGTCGGGGGTGTTCATCGCGCGCTCGACGTCCCGCCGTCGCGCTCGCCGTCGCCCGACTCGGGGACGGTGATGGCGCCGGTCGTGGTCAGCACGGCCATGCCCTCCGGGACCGAGACCGTCGCGAGGTCGGCCTCGGAGGCCTGGATCCGCTCGCTCGTGGTCATGCGGGTGAGGGGCTTGTTGGGCAGGAACACGATCGCGATGAGGCTGATGACCGCGAACGGCACGGCGATGAGGAAGGAGTGCGAGATGCCGTTGGCGTAGATGTCCTCGAACACGACGCGCAGCGCCTCGGGCATCGTCGACACCTTGGGCAGCGAACCGGACTGCAGCTGCTCGGCCCACTTCGGGGCGTCGGCGCCGAGGCTCATGAGGGCCTGGGCGATGTCGTCCTTGCGCTCGGTCACCAGGTCGGTGATGCGGGCGGCGAGGGCCGCACCCATCACCGAGACGCCGATCGTGCCGCCGAGGCTGCGGAAGAAGGTGACCCCCGAGCTCGCGACGCCGATCTCGGTCGGCTTGGTGGTGTTCTGCACGACGAGCACGAGGTTCTGCATGGTCATGCCGACGCCCGCGCCGAGCAGCACCATGTAGACCGACACGAGGAAGAAGTCGGTGTCGTAGTGGATGGTCGACAGCAGGTACGAGCCGGCGGTCAGCAGGATCGCGCCCACGATGAGGAACGGCTTCCAGCGCCCGAAGCGGGTGATGAGCGCACCCACGCCGATCGAGGAGATCAGCAGTCCGCCGATCATGGGGATCGTCATGAGGCCCGCCTCGGTCGGCGAGGCGCCGCGCGCGAGCTGCATGTACTGGCTGAGGAACACCGAGGCGCCGAACATGGCGAGCCCGGTGGCGACCGAGGCGATCACCGAGAGGGTGAAGGTCAGGTTCTTGAACATCCCGAGCGGGATGAGCGGCTCCTTCGAGCGCAGCTCGGTGACGATGAACAGCACGGTCGCGACGAGCGCACCGCCGACCATCCAGATGGTCGTGGGGCTCCACCACTCGAACTCGTTGCCCGCGAGGCTGACCCAGATGAGCAGCAGCGAGACGGCGGCCGAGAGCAGCACGATGCCGAGGTAGTCGATCGCGGTCTTCTGCTTGTCGCGCTTGGGCAGGTGCAGGGTGCGCTGCACGATGATGAGGGCGGCGATCGCGACGGGGAGGGCGACGAAGAAGTTCCAGCGCCAGCCCCAGGCGTCCGCGATGACGCCGCCGAGCAGCGGACCGCCGATCGTGGCGACGGCCATGACCGCGCCGAAGAGGCCCATGTAGCGGCCGCGCTCACGCGGGCTGATGATGTCGGCCATGATCACCTGGCTGAGCGCGGCGAGACCGCCGGCGCCGATGCCCTGGATGGCACGGAAGGTGATGAGCATCTCGGGCGTCGTCGCGAAGCCGGCGGCCGCGGTGGCGAGCACGAAGATGATGATCGCGAGCTGGAACAGCAGCTTGCGATTGGTGAGGTCGGCGAGCTTGCCCCAGATCGGGGTGGAGATCGCGGTGGTCAGCAGGGTCGCGGTGACGACCCAGGTGAAGGCGGTCTGGTTGCCGTCGAGGTCGTGGATGATGGTCGGCAGCGACGTGGAGACGACGGTCGAGGCGAGCATCGACACGAACATGCCGAGGAGCAGGCCCGAGAGGGCCTCGAGCACCTGGCGGCTGCTCTTCTTGTCGGCGGGTGCGGCGTCGGCCGACGCAGCGGATGAGGTGGACATGCGGGTCCTTCGAGTGGGGTTGTTCTGAGGATGCGCGGCGGCGATGGCGCGATGGTTGACGAGCGTCAACCGTTGATGTAGGTCAACAATATGCCGATGGTTGACGAATGTCAACTTGTTCGCCGCCGAGCACCGCTCAGCCGCAGGGGGTGCAGCCCAGCGCCTGCTTCGGCGAGATCCATCCGATCGCGCCGGGGCGGTTCGGGCGATCCGGGTGCAGCACGGGCGCGGGCCGCAGCTTCAGGGCGAAGCGCTGGCCGCCGATCGGCTCATCGGTGCGCGCATCGAGCTGGGTCACGTCGAGGGCCACGATGCCCGCGCCGTACGGCTGCTTCGCGGTCGGCACGAAACGCAGCCCGAGGGATGCGACGACGCCCGCGTCGAGCGGAATCGGCCCGAGGAAGGCGCCGTCCTCCAGCACCCGGAAGCGGTCCTCGCCGACCGGCTCGAGCCCCGTGTACTCGCCGCCGCCCTTCTTCCAGGCTCGCAGCAGCTCACGACTCGGCTCGATCCACAGCTGTCCCCAGTCGAAGAACGGGTGCTCGCCGAGCGCCGAGCGGAACACGATCCGCACCTCGCGGAGCTCGCGCCCGTAGTTGGCGACGAGCGCCGAGCTCTGCCGCCCGTCGGACACCTCGTCGACGACCGTGATGTTCTTCCAGACGATGTTGTTGTTGTTCTGCACGTTCGCGTACAGGTCGCCGGTCTCGGGCGTCGTCATCCCGAACGACGGCCCGGGGCCGGTCTCGATGCGGGCCAGCAGGCAGAAGTGCCCGCGGTCCGCGCCGAAGGCCGCGTAGTCGGCAGGATCGGGCGGCCCCCAGGGGAACGCGAGGATCTCGTCCTCGCCCGCCGTCACCGACACCGGCTGGGCGCCGATCGAGCCCCCCATGAGCGCCGGCGCCGTCACGCTTCCGTCCCAGGGAGCCGGCCACGAGAGCCCGGTCGAGGCCTTCGCCCAGTACAGCCGCACCGTGCCGGAGGCCGAGCCCGAGCATCCGCGGTTGCGCACCCGCACATAGACGGAGGTGGTGGTCGAGCCGTGCTCCGGGTTCTGGTGGTCCTGGTTGGCGATGCCGTTGTTGTCGTTGCGCACCCAGATGTCGTCGCTGATCCACATCGGCTGCGCGGAGGCGTCGGGCTCGACGCCGTTGTCGTCGGAGACGTCCTTCGCCCACAGATCGTTGACCGCGCCCGAGCTCGGCACGAGGCCGTCGGAGGCCAGCAGTCCCGTGCGCTGGGTGTGCAGGGTGGCGTCCATCCGCTCGCTCTGCCCGGCGGTGAACATGAACATCGCGACGTCGTCGGTGTAGTCCATGTAGTTCATGAACATGTCGCCGTTCGGGCCGTTGCTGCAGGAGACCTGCGGGAACGACGGGGTGCCGTAGTGCTCGTCGGCCTGATTGGGGGTGTCGGCCACGTTGTCGGAACCGGTGCAGGCGGGTTCGTCGCCCCAGATGTGGTTGAGGTTGAGGTAGTGGCCCACCTCGTGCGTCATCGTGCGGCCCAGGTTGTAGGTGGGGTCGAGGCTGCCCGAGCCGAAGGCGCGGTAGTGCACGCGCACCCCCTGGTTCGGCATCCCGGGGAAGCTGCCCTTGCCGAGCAGCCCGTCGGTGTAGTTGCAGACCCACACGTTGAGGTACTTGGTGTCGTCCCAGGGGTCGTGGCCGCCGCCCGCCGCCGACATCATGCCGGTCTGGTTCCTGGTCCAGCCGGTGACGGCCGTGTTGGTGCGGGTGATCCCGGTGGTGACGGCGCAGCCGGGGCCGCGGACCGCGAGCGCGAACTCGATGCGACAGTCGGCGGCGACTCCCGCGAACACGCTCGGAACGAGCGAGGCGTCGGTGTTGAGGCGGCGGAAGTCCTCGTTGAGCACGTCGATCTGCGACTGGATGAGGGCGTCGGAGATGTTCTCGGTGGCGGTGTGCCAGATCACGTGCACGACGACCGGGATGCGGATGAGGCCCGTCCGGGCCCCCTCCTTGCCGAAGGCGGCCGTCCACTCCTGGATGTCGCGCTCGATCTCGCGGCGTCGCCAGCGGTATTCGGGGTCCACCCGCAGCAGCCGTCGGTGCTCCTCGAGCGTGCCGCAGCGTTGGCGGCGCGGGTCGAGGTCCTTCGGCCAGTACGGCTCCTGCGGATCCTTCGGCTCGCGCGGGCCCTGCGGCTCGCCGAGCCCGCGCGTGGTCCGGGGGTTCGCCTTCGCGGCACCCCGAGCTTGTGCAGCCATGATGTCCTCCCTGTCCGGTGGCGGCGGAGACCGTCACGGATGAGGAGGCGGCGGGGCGGCGCGTGATACGCGCGGATGCTCGGAGCGGATCGGATCCGGCGGTCGCAGACGCCGGCTAGGGGCGAGGGCGGGCCGCGTGGTGGATCGCCTCGGCAAGCGCTTCGGGGCGGCTCCACATCGGCCAGTGCCCGGTCGGCAGGTCGATCAGCTCGACGTGCTCGAGCCGATCCACCTCGGCGAACATCGGATGGCCGGCCGCGGCCAGCTCCTGCACCTGCGCACTCGGCAGGGAGCAGCACACCAGTGTCGTGGGCACGCTCCGCCGGGCGTCGTTGCTGAGCTCGATGCGGGCGCGGGCCACCGGACCGGGTTCGGCGACGGCCTTCTCGCGGAAACGGTCGAGGTGGTCGATGTCGAGGCCCTCGAGGCTGGCCTGCCGGCCCAGCACGTCGAACTCGGGCAGGGGCAGTTCTTCGACGGCTTCCGGAAGGTCGGGCGCGAACGCGCCCCCGGGGGGCATGGGGCCGGAGTCGATCCACACGACCCGGCGCACCCGGTTCGGAATCCGGTCGAGGACCAGGCTGACCGGACCGTTGGCGCCGCTGTGCCCGACCAGGACGACCTCGCCGTCGATCGAGTCGATGACGTCCTGGATCGCGGCGGCCTGATCGTCGAGCGTTCTGGTGGCGCGTTGCGGATCCTGGACGTCGAGGCCGGGAAGGGTGAGGGCGATGGCACGAGCCCCGGCCGCGGTGAGGTGCTGACGCACCTCGTCCCACGCCCAGGCCCCCAGCCAGTACCCCGGGACGAGGATCATCGTGGCGGGGCTCGGGTTCTGCGGTGTCGAGGTCATGGCTCGATGCTGGCATGCACGCTGGACAACGGCGTGTCACTATTTATGACATGAATTCGGAATGGGCGCCGCGATGAAGCGGGCCGAACGCCTGCACGCGCTCTCGGAGAGCCTGCGCCGCAGCGGGAGACGCGGCCGGAGCGCTGCCCAGTTGGCGAGCGAGTTCGGGGTGTCGACCCGCACCATCAAGCGGGATCTGACCGCACTGGAGAACGCCGGTCTTCCCCTCTGGGCGCGCCCCGGCCCCGGTGGCGGCTTCGGACTGGCGCCGGGCTCCACGCTGCCGCCGCTCACGCTGTCTCCCGCCGAGGCGATGGCGCTGCTGGCCGCGGTGGCGGCAGCTCCGGACGCGCCCTACGCCGACCTGGCGGCCAAGGGCGTCGCCAAGATCGTCGACATCCTCGATCCGCTCACGCGGGAGCGGGCGGAGCTCCTGGCCCGCCGCGTGTGGGTCGACCACCCCGCCACGGCGTCCCGAGCAGTCCGTTCCGCCATGGAGCAGGCGATGACCGACCAGCGGGTTCTCCGCATCCGCTACCTCTCGAAGGACGGCGTCGCCAGCCGGCGCGACATCGAGCCGATGCTCTTCGCCTCGAGGCACGGCAACTGGTACCTCATCGCGTGGTGTCGACTGCGGTCCGCCGTCCGCTGGTTCGCCCTCGACCGCATCCAGGCGGCCAGCGTCACTCGTGAAGCGTGCGCCGGTCACGACATCCGGGAGATCGGCGCCCCTCCCGAGACCGCCGCGAGCGTCATCACCCCCCGGCCGTGACGCGCTCGGAGGAGCGTCTCAGCGGGGGTCGCCCGCGAAGGCGGTTGCCACGCCGAGTCCGATGATGCTGACGCCGCCCGCTTGGCCGATGCGTCGCAATCGTCTCGGGGAGCGGGTGAACCAGCCGCGGACCGTGCTGGCGGCGACCGCCCAGACGAGGTCGGTGGCCAGGCCGATCGCCACCGGCACGAGTGCCAGCAGCAGCATCTGGGCGGTCACGTTCCCGGCCGTGGGGACGACGAACTGGGGAAGGATCGCGGCGTAGAGCACGAACACCTTCGGATTGGTGACCCCGACCAGAAGGCCCTGCCGGGCGGTGGCCCACCAGCCGGGCCGGGCCGACGCCTCGGCCGCCTGCTCAGGTGACGGCGCGCGGTGCGCGAGGAGCGCGTGCACTCCGAGGAAGACCAGGTAGGCCGCGCCGGCGTATTTGATGACGTGGAAGAGCACCTCGGATCGGGCGAGCAGCTCGCCGAGCCCGACAGCGACGACCACGCCGGCGACGAGGCTCCCGAACGCGTTTCCGACCACGGTCGCGATCGCGATGCGGCGCCCGTGCGCCAGGGCCCTCCCCACGATGAACAGGACGCTGGGCCCCGGAACGGCGATGATCAGCACGCTCGCGAGCGCAAGTCCCGCCGCCTGAGACGCCCCGATCATGACCCTCACCCTATCCGGCGGGCCCGGCGACGGATCGCCATGATCGGCCCCGGCGCGAAAGCCGGGGCTGACCAGGTCTTCGTGGCGGAGACGGAGGGATTTGAACCCTCGGTCCCCCGGAGGGGACTCCACCTTAGCAGGGTGGTGCACTAGGCCGAACTATGCGACGTCTCCTGGTACTGCCTGCCCATCATAGCCGCACGGGGGAACCCGTTCGGACCGCCGCGAGGGGCGCGATCAGCCGTGGAAGCCGACCGAGCAGGTCTGGTCGGCCGCGGTCTGGCCGTTCACTCCCGAGATGATGACCTTGTCCGGCAGCACGGGCTCCGGGGCCGTCGTGGCGCCGGGGGTGGGCGTCGCCGAAGGGTCGGCGGGCGTCGCCGGATCGGCCGGCGCGTTCGGGTCGACTTCGGAACCGCGACCGTCACCCGCCTTGTCGAGACCGATCGGCTGGTCGGCGCGGATCGCCGCGAACAGCTTGTCGGCGATCGCCTGCTTCGGCTGCACCTTGCCCGCGTAGATGCCCTGACCGCCGGTGCTGCCGGGGTACTGCACGAAGGTGATGCGGTCCATCGGGATCTTGTTGAGCGCCTTCGCCATCGCGACCACGGTCGCGGGCTGGGTGAGCTCGGTCGAGAGCTGCATGTTCGCCGCAGCCGCCTTGGTGAGGCCGATGAGCTTGCCGACGTTGGTGAGGGTGTCCTCCGACTTGAGCTTGCGCAGCAGCGCCGAGAGGAACACCTGCTGCGAGCTGATGCGCGTCAGGTCCGAGCCGTCGCCCACGCCGTGACGCGAACGGAGGAACTTGAGCGCGTCGTAGCCGTCGAGGTGGTGGGTACCCGGCGCCAGGTCGAGGCCGACGAACTTGTCGTGGATCGCCGTGGCGACGCACACGTCCACGCCCCCCACGGCAGCCGCCATCGTGGCGACACCGTCGAAGCCGATCATTCCCGCGTACTGGATGTCGAGACCGGTGAGGTTCTCGGCGACGTTGACGACGCAGGGCAGGCCGCCGTAGTAGAGCGCGTTGTTCATGGGCAGACCCGTCGCCACGCCCCAGGTCTTGCCGGTCTTGGGGTTCACGCACCCGGGGTACGGCACGACGAGGTCGCGCGGGATGCTCACCGCGACCGCGTTGGTCTGATCCGCGGACACGTGGATGATGATGTTGACGTCGTTGAGCACGCTGTCGCGGTCCCAGTTGGCGTCCGATCCGACGACGAGGATGTTGAAGCCGCCCTCGTAGGCGCCGATCTCGGGGATGGGCGCCTCGGTCTCGTTGATCTTCACCGAGTTCGCCGCGACCTCCGTGGTCAGCTGCACCGCGGCGATGCCGACCACCGAGGTGGCGGACACCAGCACGACGGCGAGGCTCGCCCCGAAGATCCCGAGAACCGTCTTCCAGGCGCGCGAGCGCGGAAGCCGCCCGTGGCGGGCGATGACCGTCGGTCGTGGAGCACGCGCAGATCGGGATCGATCACGCAACTGCTGCTCTTCGGACACGGACACCTCTTCTCCTCGGGACGAACGGACGGTTCGGATGGGCACGACACGCGGCGGAGGGCGTGGGATTCGAACCCACGAGACATCGCTGCCCACCGGTTTTCAAGACCGGCTCCATCGGCCACTCGGACAGCCCTCCTCGGTTGACCGAATGCCGAGTGTATCGGAGAAGGAAGCCTCAACCCTGGCAATCCCGTGCGAGGGCGCCACGGAAAACCCCGGAAGGGAGCACTTCTCAGAAGTGGTAGGCGCGCGTGCAGGTGTAGTCGGCGGCCGACTGGCCGTTGATCCCGGAGATGACGACCTTGTCGGGAAGCACCGGCTCCGGTGTCGCCGACGTGCTCGGGTCGGGTGTCGCCGGCGTCTCGCTCGGGGCGGGCACGGGGGCGTTCGGATCGACGACCGAGCCGTTGCCGTCGCCCACCTTCTCGACTCCGATCGGCTGATCCGCCGCGATCGCCGCGAACAGCTGGTCCGCCAGTTGCTGCTTCGGCTGCACCTTGCCCGCGTACATCCCCGAGCCGCCCGTCGATCCCGGGTACTGCACGAAGGTGATGCGGTCCATGGGGATCTTGTTGAGCGCCTTCGCCATCGCGACCACGGTTGCCGGCTGGGTGAGCTCCGTCGACAGCTGCATGTTCGCGGCCGCGGTCTTCGTCAACCCGATGAGCTTGACCACGTCCGTCAGGGTGTCCTCCGACTTGAGCTTCCGCAGCAGCGCCGAGAGGAACACCTGCTGCGAGCTGATGCGCGTCAGGTCGGAACCGTCTCCCACGTGCTTGCGCGCCCGCAGGAAGGCGAGCGCCTGCCGCCCCTGCAGGGTGTGGGTGCCGGCCTCGATCTCGAGCCCGGCATCCTTGTCGACGATGCGGTCGGTCACGCACACATCGACGCCGCCCACCGCATCGGACATCGCGGCGACCCCGTCGAAGGTGATCATGCCCGCGTACTGGATCTCGAGGCCCGTCACCGATCGCACCACGGTGACCGCGCACGACAGGCCCCCGTACAGCAGCGCCGAGTTGATGGGCTGGCCGGCCATGGGCGAGCTCGTCTTGCCGGTCGCCGGGTCGGTGCACGAGGGGAACGGCACGACGAGGTCGCGCGGGATGCTCACCGCCACCGCACTCGTGTGGTCGGCCGAGATGTGCACGACGATGTTGACGTCGTTGCGCGCCCCCTCGCGGTCCCAGTAGGCGTCGGAGCCGACGACGAGGATGTTGAAGCCGCCCTCGTACGCACCGATCTCGGGGACGGGGGCCTCGGTCGGGTTGATCGTCACCGAGTTGTCGGCGAGTTCGCGCCCCAGCTGGTAGGCGGCGATCCCGACGACCGAGACGGCGGCGACCAGCACGACGGCGAGTGCGCCGGCGATCAGCCCGAGAACCGTCTTCCAGGCCGCCGCACGCGGCAGCCGACCGTGGCGCGCGAGCCCCGCGGGCTGCTCGCGCGCCTCCCGCGATCGGTCGCGTCGCGTCGGAGGCTCAGTCACGATCACCCGGGAAGTACTTCGCGAGGGCATCGGCGACGCCCTGCTCGAGATCGGTGCCGGTCACGTCGGTGGCCACGGCGCGCACCTCGTCCGGGGCCTGGCCCATGGCGATCGCGACCCCGCCGCCATCCGCCGCCCACTGGAACATGTCGATGTCGTTGCGGCCGTCGCCGATCACCAGGACCCGGGAGGGGTCGATGCCGAGCTGCGCCCGCACGTACTCCATGCCGGTGCCCTTGTTGACGCCGTCCGGGGCGATGTCGAGCCAGGCCGTCCAGCCCACGTTGTAGCTCACCTTGTGCAGGCCCATGCGTTCGACGACGCTCAGGAAGTCGTCGATCGCGTGGCCCGGCGACAGCACGACGACGCGCGTCGCGGGCTCCTCGAGCAGCTCCTCGAACTCCACCTGCAGGCGCCCCGCGGCGAGCGCCCCCTCGGGGAACTGGCCCGTGAACCGGAACAGGCCCTCCGGATCCTCGACGGCGTAGCTGGCGCCCTCCAGGTGGCCGCGGATGGTCGTGAGCACCTCGCGCGGGTCGAAGGTCTCCACGCGGTCGCGCACGTAGCCGACCGGTGCGTCCCGGTCGCGGCGCAGCACGATGGCGCCGTTGGCGCACACGGCATACCCCGGTGCGATGCCGACGCGATCGATCACGGGCAGGGTCATCGACACGGAGCGCCCGGTGGCAGGCATGATCTCGTGCCCGAGCGCGCGCACGCGGGCGATCTCGGAGGCCACCCGCTCGTCGAGCGTGCCGTCCTCCTGCAGCACCGTGCCGTCGATGTCGAGCCCGATGAGCCAGCGCTCACCCTGCGCGGGGGCGGTCACGTCACTGGCTCCAGCACGTCCAGGCCGAGGAACGGGCGCAGGGGCTCGGGCACCACCACCGAGCCGTCGGCGCGCTGGTGCGTCTCGAGCAGCGCGACGATCCAGCGGGTCGTCGCGAGCGTGCCGTTGAGGGTCGCGACGGGTGCCGTCTTGCCCTCGGCGCCGCGCTGCCGGATGTCGAGGCGCCGCGCCTGGAAGGTCGTGCAGTTGCTCGTCGAGGTGAGCTCGCGGTAGGCGTCCTGCGTGGGCACCCACGCCTCGACATCGAACTTGCGGGCGGCGCTCGTGCCGAGGTCGCCGGCCGCCGTGTCGATCACGCGATACGACAGCCCGAGGCTCTGCAGCATCCCCTCCTGCAGCGCGAGCAGGCGCTCGTGCTCCGCCTCCGCGTCCGCGGGGTCGATGTAGCTGAACATCTCGAGCTTCTGGAACTGGTGCACCCGGATGATGCCGCGGGTGTCCCTGCCGCCCGAGCCCGCCTCGCGGCGGTAGCAGGTGGAGATGCCCGCGTACCGCAGGGGGCCGGCCGAGAGGTCGAGGATTTCGTCCTTGTGGTACCCCGCGAGCGCCACCTCGCTCGTGCCGGTGAGGTAGAGCTCGTCCTTCTCGAGGTAGTAGATCTCGTCGGCGTGGGCGCCGAGGAACCCGGTGCCCGCCATGATCTCCGGACGCACGAGGGTCGGTGTGATGAGCGGGGTGAACCCCGCCTCGAGCGCGCGCGTGAGGCCCAGCTGGATGAGGGCGAACTCGAGCCGGGCACCCACCCCCTTGAGGAAGTAGAACCGGGCCCCCGAGACCTTCGCTCCGCGCTCCATGTCGATCGCGTCGAGCAGCTCGCCGATCGCCAGGTGGTCGCGCGGCTCGAAGTCGAACTCCGGCCGTCCGCCCACCTCGCGCAGCGTCACGAAGTCGTCTTCGCCTCCCGCCGGAACCCCGTCGAGAACGAGGTTCGGGATGGATCCCGCCACCTCGGCGAAGCGCGCCTCCGCCTCGCCCGCGATGCGCTGGGCTTCCTTCACCTGGGCGGCGAGCTCCTGCGCCTGGGCGACGAGCGCGGGCTTCTCGTCCTTCGGCGCCTGCGCCACCTTCTTGCCGAAGGCGTTCTGCTCGGCCCGGAGCGTCTCGAAGCCGACGATCGCGGCCCGACGCGCCACATCCGCCGCGAGCGCCTCGTCGACGAGCTCGAGGGAGGCCCCCCGGCGTTCCTGCGAGGCTCGGACCAGATCGGGTGCGTCGCGCAGCAGCTGGGGGTCGATCACCTTCCCAGTCTAGGAGCCTGCCGGGCGAGCGCCCCATGGCCTACCGTGGAGCCATGTCGCCCCCCGACGTCGCCGCAGCGCGGCGCGCGGCCGTCGTGTTCAACCCGGTCAAGGTCGACATCGAGCGCCTTCGCGCGGCCGTCGCCGCGGCCGAGAGCGCCTCCGGCTGGGCCAAGAGCCTGTGGCTCGAGACGACGACCGATGATCCCGGCCAGGGGCAGGCCGAGACGGCGGCCCACGCCGGCGCCGCGCTCGTGATCGCGGCGGGAGGCGACGGCACGGTTCGGGCGAGCGGGTCGGCGCTGCGCGGCACCGGCATCCCCCTCGCGATCGTCCCCGCCGGCACCGGCAACCTGCTGGCCCGGAACCTGGGGCTCGACGTCAGCTCGGGCCACCTCGAAGCCACCATCACGAACGCCTTCACGGGGGTCGACATCGCGATCGACGTGGCGCTCATCCAGATCACCCGACCGGATCGCAGCGTCGAGGATCACGCCTTCCTCGTGATGGCGGGTCTCGGCCTGGATGCCAAGATGATCGCCCACACCAACCCCGAGCTGAAGCGGCGCGTGGGCTGGCTCGCCTACGTCGGCGCGATCGGGCGCGCCCTCGTCGACAAGGAGGTGCTGCGCATCCGGTACCGCCTCGACGGCGGAGAGGAGCGCGCCTCCCGCGCCCACACGGTCATCGTCGGCAACTGCGGGTCGCTGCCGGGCAACGTGCTGCTGCTGCCGGACGCCGAGGTCGACGACGGGGTGTTCGACATCGTGACGCTGCGGCCGGAGGGCTTCGGCGGGTGGGCGCGGGTGTGGATCGGGATCGTGTGGGAGAACGGGGTGCTGCGCCGCAACGCGGTGGGGCGACGCCTGCTCAACCTGCGCAGCAGACCGGTGCGAGCCATGCGCTACCTGCGCGGCCGGCAGTTCGAGCTGCTGCTCGACCGTCCCGAGGAGTTCGAGCTCGACGGCGACGAGTTCGGACTCGTCACCGGGTTCCGGGCACGCGTCGACCCGGCGGCGCTCGTCGTGCGGGTGCCGCGGAGCTGATCTCGATACACCGCCTTCAGCGGCACTCGATCAGCGAAGGTCCGCGCCGGAGACGATCTCGCGGAGCCAGTCGCGGGCGTCGATGAACACCTGGTCGTCGTAGCGGCTCGTCACCTCGACGCGCTGCTTGTCGGCCCGCGGATACGCCCCGAGGAACTGCACGCTCGGGCTGAAGCGCTTGAGTCCGAGCAGGGCGTCGGCGACCCGCTCGTCGAGCACGTGGCCGTCGAGGTCGACGATGAAGCGGTAGCGGCCGAGCGCGTCGCCGATGGGCCGCGACTCGAGCAGGCTCAGGTTCACTCCGCGGGTCGCGAACTGCTCGAGCATCTCGACGAGCGCACCCGGCTGGTCGGTCGGCAGCTCCACGATGACGCTCGTCTTGTCGGCGCCCGTGCGCGGCGGGATCACGCGCGAACGCGAGACGAGCACGAAGCGCGTCACGGCGTCCGGGTTGTCGGCGATGTCCTCGGCGAGCACCTCGAGCGGCAGGTGCTGCGTGATGCCGGGCGGGGCGATCGCCGCGTCGGCGGTGCCGGACTCGAGCAGCTCGGCGGGCGCCGCGACGTTGGAGGTCGACGGGATGTGGCCGTGGCTCGGCAGGGTCGCGTCGAGCCACAGGTGGCACTGCGCGTAGGCGACCGGGTGCGCGTTGATGACCCGCACCTCCTCCAGCCGGGTTCCCGGCCGCGCGACGAGCTGGAAGTTGACCGGCACGAGGTACTCGCCGATGATCCGCAGCCCGGGCACGTTCGCGAGGGCGTCCTGGGTGGCGCTCACGCCGCCCTCGACGCTGTTCTCGATCGCGATCATGGCGGCCGTGCTGCGGCCGCTCACGACGTCGTCGAGCGCCTCCCCCACGTTGTTGACCGCACGCCACTCCTCGCCCGCGGCCTCCGGCACCTGCGCGAGCGCCGCCCAGGTGAAGGTGCCGGCCGGCCCGAGATAGCTGTACACGTGACGACCCTACCCAACCCCGCGAGATGTCGGATGTTGCGGGATTCGGGGCCGAAAACTGCAACAGCAGACATCTCGCGGGACCAAGATGTTGGCATGACCTCGCGTGCGGGAACCCCGGCTCAGCCCTCCGACCTCATCGACGTGCACGCGCTCGTCGACGCGTACTATCACCGGACCCCGGATCTCGACGATCCGGCGCAGCGGGTGGTGTTCGGCACGAGCGGGCACCGCGGCTCGAGCCTCGACGGTGCCTTCACGGAGACGCACATCGCCGCCATCACCCAGGCGATCGTCGAGTACCGCGCGGAGCAGGGCATCACGGGTCCACTGTTCATCGGATCCGACACGCACGGGCTCTCCGCCCCCGCGCAGACGACGGCGCTCGGGGTGCTCGAGGCCAACGGCGTGCACGCGATCGCCGACGAGTACGACGACTACGTGCCGACCCCCGCGCTCAGCCGCGCGATCATCCGCTACAACCGCGACCATCCCGGCGAGCCGCAGGCCGACGGCATCGTCATCACCCCGAGCCACAACCCGCCGCGCGACGGCGGCTTCAAGTACAACCCGCCGCACGGCGGCCCGGCCGACTCGGACGCCACGAACTGGATCGCGGGGCGGGCCAACGAGCTCATCGCCGACGGAAACCGCGAGGTGCGCTTCTCGGAGCCGTCGGGCGTCGACTGCTACGACTTCCGGGGCGCGTATGTGGACGACCTCGCGAACGTGCTCGACATGGGCGCGATCGCGCGGGCGGGCCTGAAGCTCGGCGCCGACCCGCTCGGCGGGGCGAGCGTGCACTACTGGTCGCTCATCGCCGAGCGCTACGGCCTCGACCTCGAGGTCGTGAACCCGCAGGTCGATCCCGCGTGGTCGTTCATGACACTCGACTGGGACGGCAAGATCCGGATGGATCCCTCCTCACCCTCCGCGATGGCCTCCGTCGTGGCGCGCGCGGGCGACTACGCCATCCTCACCGGCAACGACGCCGACGCCGACCGGCACGGCATCGTCACGCCCGACGGCGGGCTCATGAACCCCAACCACTACCTCGCGGTCGCCATCCAGTACCTCTATGCGCACCGCCCCGGGTGGCGTGCGGATGCGGCGATCGGCAAGACCCTCGTGTCGAGCTCGATGATCGATCGGGTGGCAGCCTCGCTCGGTCGACGCCTGTGGGAGGTGCCGGTGGGCTTCAAATGGTTCGTGCCGGGCCTCATCGACGGCTCGGTGGGCTTCGGCGGCGAGGAGAGCGCGGGCGCGAGCTTCCTCACGCTCGACGGGCAGGCCTGGACGACCGACAAGGACGGCATCCTGCTGGCGCTGCTCGCCGCCGAGATCCGCGCGGTGACGGGCACGAGCCCGAGCGAGCTCTACCGGGAGCTCGCCGCGGAGTTCGGCGACCCCGCCTACGCGCGCGTCGACGCGGCGGCGACGCCCGAGCAGAAGGCCCGGCTCGGCAAGCTCTCGGGCGACGACATCACCGCATCCACGCTCGCGGGCGACGCCATCACGGCGCGGCTCTCGCACGCGCCCGGCAACGGCGCGGCGATCGGCGGGGTGAAGGTCGCGAGCGAGCACGCCTGGTTCGCGGCGCGCCCCTCCGGCACCGAGAACGTCTACAAGATCTACGCGGAGTCGTTCCGGGGGCCGGAGCATCTGGCCGAGGTGCAGGCCGAGGCGAAGACCATCGTCGACGCCGCTCTCGCTCAGGGGTAGTCCGGCGCGGCCGGGTAGCCGAAGAACTCCTCGAGCGTCACGACGCCCGTGTCGTGCATTTCCTTCGCGAGCGCGGGGCCGACGTATCGCAGGTGCCACGGCTCGTACTGGTAGCCCGTGATGCCCGTGTACCCGTCGGCATACCGGATGATGAAGCCGTACTCCCAGGCGTGCTGGGCGAGCCACTGGCCCTGCGGGGTGTCGCGGAAGCACAGCTGCAGCGAGCACGCCCGGGGCAGGGCGTCGACGTCGAGCACCCAGCCGGTCTGGTGTTCGCTGAAGCCGGGACGCGCGGTCAGCAGATCGTTGCCGCCGTACACCTGCTGCTGGGCGGCGTAGCTGCGGTAGCTCGAGAGCACCTGCATCTGCAGGCCCGTCTGCGCCTGGAAGTCGGCGAACATCCGCACGACCGCGTCCGCGGGCTCCTGCCGCAGGTAGGCCGGGTTGATGTACGGCACGGGGACCGGGACGACCGCGGGCTGGAAGTCGACGGGATTCATCGGGTTGAGCTTGTTCACGATGACCCAGGGACTGTCGGGGTCGGTCAGCGAGTACTGCGTCTTGTCGAACGCCGGCGGGGGTGGCGGGGTCTCCACGGTCGGCTCCGGAGTGGGTGTCCCGGCGGAGGCGCTCGGGCTCTCGGAGGCCGGATCGCGCGGCCCGGCCTCCGGGCTGCCGGAGGGCGCCAAGGCGACCGCGATGGTGACGACGAGGGCGACCACGAGCACCGCGACGAGGGTGCCGAGCACCGCGATCCGGCGCCGGCGGAGCTGCCGCGCGCGCGCCTTCCGCTCGGACGCCGATCGGGTGGCAGGCGAGGGCGCGGTCATGGCAACTCCACCCTAGAGCAGGGCGCTGAGAAGCTCTGTGAGCGCCCTGGGCGTTCGCCGGACGCGACGCCGTGGGAGCGCTCCCGCGCGTGTCGTACCGCCCACCGATGCGGCCTCTGACCGGGGATTTCGGGATGCGGCCGAATCGTTGCAGAAAATCGTGTTGACACGCGCCCCGCGAGCGTGTCATGGTGTTCCCGATTTCGTGGGAGCGCTCCCACAGCCCGATCGTGGGAGCGCTCCCATCGAGGTCAATCCCATCCACGCACACAAAGGAGTGACCGTGAAGTTCTCACGACGCACTGCAACTGTCGCGGCGATCGCGGGTACCACCACCCTGGCGCTGGTTCTGACCGGATGTCAGACCGGTGGCGACGAGACGCCGAGCGACGAGCCCATCACCCTCACCATCACCACCTTCGGCACCATGGGCATCGACAGCCTCTACGAGGCGTACGAGAAGGAGCACCCGAACATCACGATCGAGGCGACCAACCTCGAGAACGGTGGAGCCGCTCGCGACGACGCCTACGCGAAGATCGCCGCCGGCACGGGTCTCAGCGACGTCGTCGCCATCGAAGAGGGCTGGCTGTCGACCATCCGCGAGGTCTCGGACGCGTTCGTCGACCTCCGCGACTTCGGCATCGAGGACCACAAGAGCGACTGGCTCGACTGGAAGTACGCGCAGGGCACCGACGCCGACGGCCGCGTCTTCGGCGCCGGCCTCGACATCGGCCCGCAGGGCCTGTGCTTCCGCGGCGACCTGTTCGAGGCCGCCGGCCTGCCCGGTGACCGCGACGGCTTCGCCGAGGCGATCGGCGGAGCCAACGCCACCTGGGAGTCGTTCTTCGAGTTCGGCCAGGAGTACACCGCCAAGAGCGGCAAGGCGTTCTTCCACCACCCCTCCTTCTTCTGGAACTCCTTCGTGAACCAGCAGGAAGAGGGCTACTACAAGAAGGACGGCACGACCCTCAACATCAAGGACAACGCCGCCCTCAAGGGTCAGCTGAACCTGATCGTCGACAACGCCAACATCGGCGCCGGCGCCCCCGCCTGGGGTGCGACGGAGCAGGCGCGCAACGATGAGTTCGCCGTCTACGTCTGCCCGTCCTGGATGCTCGGTGTGGTCAAGGGCTTCTACGACGCGGGCACCACGGGAACCGGATGGGACTTCGCTGACGTCCTCCCCGGTGGCGCAGCCAACTGGGGTGGCGCGTTCCTCGGCGTCTCCGAGTCGTCGGAGCACCAGAAGGAGGCCGCCGACCTGGCCCTCTGGCTTGCCTCTCCCGAGCAGCAGGCCGCCGCGTTCAAGGTCGCGGGTCCCTTCCCGTCGACCCTGAAGGGTCAGGAGCTCGTCGCCGACGCCACCGACCCGTTCTTCAACGACGCGCCGACCGGTGAGATCTTCGCCAGCCGCGCGAAGGGCGTCGTCGCCCAGGTGAAGGGCCCGGAGGACTCGGTCATCCAGGACAACGTCTTCGGACCCGTCCTCGACCGGATCAACCAGGGCGAGATCACCGACGGCGAGACGGCCTGGAACGAGGCCATCACGCTGCTCGACCAGCTCGTCAAGCAGTAGGCACCATCTGAAACGAGCGGCCCCCCGGGCATCTCTCCCCGGGGGGCCGCTCACCCACATCACCGAGCACGTACCAGTAAGGCAGCAGGATGAGCACACTCCAGGCAGGGCGCGGAGGCGGGGGCCTCACCTTCCGTCAGAAGCTCGCGAACTTCGACTACAAGGCCTCGCCCTATATCTACATCTCCCCGTTCTTCATCCTCTTCGCGGTGCTGGGGCTCTTCCCGATCATCTACACGGTCAACGTGTCGCTGTACAACTGGGACCTCCTCAAAGGCCAGGGCGACTTCATCGGCCTCGGCAACTACGTCACGACCCTGACCGACCCGTTCTTCTGGAACGCGTTCGGCAACACGATCAGCATCTTCCTGCTCTCCGCGATCCCCCAGCTCGTCGCCGCGACCGTCATCGCCGCCGTGCTCGACCAGGCGATCCGCGCGAGCACCTTCTGGCGGATGAGCGTGCTGCTGCCCTACATCGCCGCCCCCGTCGCGGTCGCGGTGATCTTCACCCAGATCTTCAACCAGTACGGCGGCCCCATCACGGGCATCCTCGAGGCCCTCGGGATCGAGCCGATCCGCTGGGGCTTCGACGTCTTCCCCTCGCACATCGCGATCGCCACCATGGTGAACTGGCGCTGGACCGGCTACAACGCGCTCATCCTGCTCGCCGCGATGCAGGCCATCCCGCGCGACATCTACGAATCGGCCGCCCTCGACGGCGCCGGCCGCGCACGCCGGTTCTGGTCGATCACCATCCCGATGATCCGGCCGACCATGATCTTCGTCGTCATCACCGCCACCATCGGCGGTCTGCAGATCTTCACCGAGCCGAAGCTCTTCGACGGGCAGTCCAACGGCGGCGCGAACCGCCAGTTCCAGACCATCGTGCTCTACCTCTACGAGATGGCGTTCCCGCGCCGCGACTTCGGTCGGGCCGCGGCGACCGCCTGGATCCTCTTCCTCATCATCATCCTGATCGGCCTGCTCAACTACGCGATCTCGCGGACCATCGCCTCCCAGGACATCAAGCGCAACATCCGCGTTCCCTCGCGCAAGACCGTGCGCCCGAACGGAGGCCTCAAGTGAGCACCACCATCAACCGAGCCGCCCCCTCGAGCAGCACGCACGGGATCCACCTCCCGAACCCGGAGGAGCGCGCCGCCAAGAAGCGCAAGGCGCGCTTCTACGACCGGCCCGGATGGCTCACCTACGGCCTGCTGTCGGCGTTCTTCCTCGGCGCGGTGTTCCCACTGTGGTGGTCGTTCGTCATGGGCAGCCGTGTCGCCACCGACATCAACTCGGTCCCGCCCGTCGTGATCCCCGGCCCGAACTTCATCTCGAACGTCATCAAGGCGTTCCAGACGGTCGACTTCACCAAGGCGCTCATCAACACCGTCATCATCTCGGGCACGATCGCCATCTCGGTCGTGTTCTTCTCGACGCTGGCCGGCTACGCCTTCGCGAAGCTCAAGTTCCGGGGCCGCAACGGCCTCATGCTCGCGGTCATCGCCACCATGGCGATTCCGACGCAGCTCGGCATCATCCCGCTGTTCATGCTCGTGTCGGAGCTCAAGCTCACCAACACGCTCGGCGCGGTCATCATCCCGGGTCTCGTGAGCGCCTTCGGGGTGTTCTTCATGCGGCAATACCTCATCGACGTGATCCCCGACGAGCTCATCGAGGCGGCGCGCGTCGACGGCGCGTCGGCGTGGGGCACCTTCTGGAACGTCGCGGTCCCGTCGGCACGTCCGGCGATGGCGGTGCTCGGCCTGTTCATCTTCATGGCGGCCTGGACCGACTTCCTGTGGCCCCTGCTCGTGCTGGGTCCGAAGAACCCGAGCGTGCAGACCGCCCTCGCGGCGCTCAACGCCTCGGGCGGACACACGCCCGACTACTCGATGGTGCTCGCCGGCACGATCGTGTCGATCATCCCGCTGCTGATCCTGTTCCTCTTCGCGGGCAAGCAGCTCATCGCGGGCATCATGTCCGGGGCGGTGAAGGGCTGATGGCGCTCACGCTTCCCGACGGCTTCCAATGGCCCGCCGGGTTCATCTGGGGTGCCGCGACGGCCGCAGCCCAGATCGAGGGCGCCTCCCATGAGGACGGCAAGCTCGACTCGATCTGGGACCACTTCGCGCGCACGCCCGGCAACATCGCGCACGGCGACACCCTCGATCCCGCCGTCGACCATTACCACCGCATGCCGCAGGACGTGCAGCTCATCACGAGCCTGGGGCTCGACTCCTACCGCTTCTCGGTGAGCTGGGCGCGCGTGAAGCCGGCCGACGGCCCGGTGAACCCGAAGGGCATCGACTTCTACAGCAGGCTCGTCGACGAACTGCTCGAGAACGACGTGCTGCCCTGGCTCACGCTCTACCACTGGGATCTCCCCCAGGCGGTCGAGGAGACCGGAGGCTGGGCCAACCGCGACACCGCGCAGCGCTTCCTCGACTACGCGATCACGGTGCACGAGGCGCTCGGCGACCGGGTCACCCATTGGACGACCTTCAACGAGCCGCTGTGCTCCTCGCTCATCTCCTACGCGGGCGGCGAGCACGCCCCCGGGCGGCAGGAACCGCGTGCGGGGCTCGCGGCGCTGCACCACCAGCACCTCGCGCACGGGCTCGCCGTGCGGGAGCTGCGGGAGCGGGGTGCCGAGAAGCTCGGCATCACGCTCAACCTGACCAACGCCATCCCGAACGACCCGAGCGACCCGGTCGACGTCGACGCGGCCCGCCGCATCGACGCGCTGTGGAACCGCGCGTACCTCGAGCCGATCCTGCTCGGCGCCTACCCGACCGACTTCCTGCAGGATGTCGCCGGGCACGACTTCGGCGAGCTCGTCCACGACGGCGACCTGACGGTCATCAACCAGCAGATCGACTTCCTCGGCGTCAACCACTACCACGACGACAACGTCTCGGGGCATCCGCTGCCCGCCGACCACCCGCAGGGGCTCCGCCCGACCGAGAAGACGACCTCCTCGTGGTTCGTCGGCTCGGAGTTCGTGACCGGACCCACCCGGCACCTGCCGCAGACCGCGATGGGCTGGGAGATCAACCCGGGCGGACTCCGCACCCTGCTCGTGCGCCTCGGCCGCGAATACCCCGAGCTGCCGCCGCTCTACATCACCGAGAACGGCTCGGCGTGGGATGACGTGATCGACGCCGACGGCGCCGTGCACGACATCCAGCGGGTCGACTTCCTCGAACGGCACCTCGAAGCGGTCGCCGAGGCGATCGACGAGGGCGCCGACGTGCGCGGCTACTTCGCCTGGTCGCTCATGGACAACTTCGAGTGGGCGTGGGGCTACGAGAAGCGCTTCGGCATCGTCTACGTCGACTACACCACCCAGGAGCGGACCGTGAAGGACTCCGGGCACGCCTTTGCGGCCATCGCCGCCGGTGCACGGAGTGTCACGACGTAGGATGAGCGGGCCGACCCCGTCCAGGAGGATCCCCGGATGAGCCCGGATCCGCAATCCAGCGCGCCGACCCTCGAGATGGTCGCCGCGGCTGCCGGTGTGTCCCGGTCCACGGTGTCGCGCGTCATCAACGACTCCCCGAAGGTGACGCCCGAGGCACTGGCGGCCGTCCGCAAGGCGATCGACGAGCTCGGCTACGTGCCGAACCGCGCCGCGCGCATCCTCGCGAGCCGCCGCACGCAGTCGATCGCCCTGGTGATCCCCGAGAACACGGCCAAGTTCTTCGCCGACCCCTACTTCGCGACCGTCGTGCAGGGCATCGCGATGTACCTCTCCGACACCGACTACACCCTGAGCCTGCTCATCGCCTCCGAATCGGACGGCGAGAAGACCCGGCGCTACCTGCAGTCGGGCAACGTCGACGGGGCGCTCATCCTCTCCCACCACTCGGACGACCGCTCCTACGTGCAGCTCGCCAAGTCGATCCCCGTCGTGTTCGGCGGACGCCCGATGAGCCAGGAGGGCTCGCACGCGTACTACATCGACGTCGACAACGTCGAGGCGGCGCGTTCGGTCACCCAGAAGCTCATCGAACGCGGGCGTCGCCGCATCGCCACGATCGCCGGACCGTCCGACATGTCGGCGGGACTCGACCGCCTCCAAGGATGGCGGCAGGCGCTCGACGCGGCGGGCATCCCCACCGACCTCGTGGAGCACGGCGACTTCAGCCCCGCGGGCGGCGAGGCGGCCATGCGGCGGCTGCTCGACCGCGAGCCCGAGCTCGACGGTGTCTTCGCGGCCAGCTCGCTCATGGCATCCGGCGCGCTCAACGTGCTGCGCTCGCGCGGCAAGGCGGTGCCGCACCACCTCGGCCTCGTGACCTTCGACAACGACTACGCCGCGCAGAGCTCGAGCCCGCCGCTCACGACCGTCGAGCAGCCGACCGTCGAGCAGGGGCGCCGGATGGTCGACGTGCTACTGCACCTCATCGACGGCGGCAACGCCTCGACCGTCACCATGATGCCGACGCGCGTGATCGAGCGCGGATCCGAGTAGGCGCGCAGCGCCGAGCCGCCCGCGCACTCCCATCTCAAGGAGTCGCGCAACCCGAATCAAGGAGTCGGTGTGACTTCTGTGCGCCAGTGAGGCGGATGTGGCCCCGCAGCGAGCTGACCTCCTTGAGATGGGAGGCGCGACTCCTTGAGATGGGAGGCGACGGGAAGGACGTGCGGGGGGAACCAGCGGGTCGACGGCCGGCCGAGTAGCGTCGAGGCATGAGCGACAGCATCGTCGATATTCCGGAACGGAACCGTTTCGTGCTCGAGCGCGACGGTCAGGTGATCGGCAAAGCCGTGTACCGGCGGGAGCCGGGGGTGATCACCTTCGTGCACACCGAGATCGACCCGGCGATCCAGGAGCGCGGACTCGGGTCGCAGCTCGCGAAGGCCGCGCTCGACGCGGTGGCGGCCGAAGACGGAACGCGCGTCGTGGCCGAGTGCCCGTTCATCGCGCGCTACCTCGAGACGCATCCCGAGTATCAGTACCTGCTGACTCGCTGAGCACGATCCGGATGCGCCCGGCGTCGAGTTCGGCGGGCGGGTCGCCGGGCGTCGGCGCCGGGGCGGGCAGCACGGTCTGCCGGGCGAGATCCTGCTGCGCTTCGTGACGGGTGGGATGGAACACCTCGTCCATGATCCCGAACGGACCGCCGCCCGAGCCACGGCCGCGGTCGACGCCGCGCAACTCGATCCAGCCGCGCCACTGGGCGAGCGCGACGAGGGCGACCGCTGCGGTGGTGCAGAGCACCCAGACCCACCATGGCATGACGCCAGGGTACGTGGTGATCTCGATACACCGCGCTTCGCGCGGCACTCGATCAGCGGGGGTGACGGCTTCCGCGCGGCACTCGATCAGCGGGGGTGACGGCTTCCGCGCGGCACTCGATCAGCGGGGGGTGACGGCGCCCGTACGGCTACACGATAAGCGGGATGGTCGAGGTGGTCGAGGAGCGCCCGCGCAGCGGACGCGTCTCGAGACCACCGGGCGGGGCTAGCGTCGCGGGATGACGAGCGGGCGCCCGTTGCGCACCAGCACCTCCACCGGGGTGCGGTACACCTCACTGACGAGCTCCTCGGTGAGCACCTCGACGGGGGTGCCGATCGCGCGCAGCCGACCGTCCTCGAGCAGCGCCACCCGGTCGGCGTAGGCGCCGGCGAGCGACAGGTCGTGCAGCACCACCACGACCGCTCGACCCTCCGCGGCGAGCTCGCGCGCGATCCGCAGCACGTCCTCCTGGTGCCGCAGGTCGAGGGATGCCGTGGGCTCGTCGAGCAGCACGATCGGGGTGTCCTGGGCGAGCACGCGGGCGAGCGACACGCGCGCGCGTTCGCCGCCCGACAGCTCGGTGAAGCGCCGCTCCACGAGGTGCGCCACGTCGCTGCGCGCGAGGGCGTTCGCGATGACCTCCGCGTCGCGCTCCCGCTCCGCCGTCCGCGCCCAGGGGCTGCGGCCCATCTCGACGACCTCCGCGACCCGGAACGGGAAGCTGACCGCGTTGTCCTGGGTGAGCACGGCCCGGATGCGGGCGAGCTCGAGCGCCTCGTACTCGCCGGCCGGCCGATCGGCGATCACCACCCGCCCTGCGCTCGGCGACCGCTCCCCCGCGAGCGCCCCGAGCAGGGTCGACTTGCCGGCGCCGTTCGGCCCGACGAGGGCGAGCAGTTCACCCGCCGGGATCGTGAGGTCCACCTCGCGCACCACGAGCCGCCCGCCCAGTTCGACCGAGGTGCGTTCGGCGCGGATGCCCGTCATGCCCAGCCTCCCGAGGCACGACGCTGCCGCCACAGCAGCACGAAGAAGAACGGCCCGCCGATGAGCGAGGTGAGCAGACCGAGCGGCAGCTCACCGCCCGGAACCAGGGTGCGGGAGAGCAGATCGGCGACCACGATGAGCAGCGCGCCCCCGAAGGCGCTCGACACGAGCAGAGCCCGGTGGGATGGCCCGAGGACCATCCGCATGAGGTGCGGCACGACGAGTCCCACGAAGGCGACGATGCCGACGAACGCGACGGCCACCCCGGTGAGCAGCGCGACGAGCACGATCGAGGCGAAGCGCAGCCGCTCGACGTCGATGCCGAGATGGCGCGCGTTGCGCTCGCCGAGCGACAGGATGTCGTAGCGCCGGCCGAGGGCGACCGCGATGACCGTGCCGATCGCGGCGACGACGAGCACGATGAGCGACTCCCGCCAGAGCGAGCCGGAGAGCGAGCCGAGCTGCCAGAACACGATCTGCTCGCGGCTCGCCGTGCCGGCGAGGAACAGCAGGAAGGCGAGCCCGGCGCCGCCGAAGGCGTTCACGGCGATGCCGGTGAGCAGCAGCGTGACCACCTCGGTTCGCCCGCCCGCGCGCGAGACGCCGTAGACGAGCAGCGTGGCGCCGAGGCCGCCCGCGAAGGCGAGCAGCGCGATCGCCCATTCGCCGTATGCGACGAGGCCGGTGACGATCGCGACCGCGGCCCCGAGGGCCGCCCCGGAGGAGACCCCGACGACGCCGGGCTCGGCGAGCGGGTTGCCGAAGATCGCCTGCATCACGGCGCCGGCCACCGCGAGCGCTGCACCCACCGCCATCGCCATGACGATCCGCGGGAAGCGGATCACCCAGAGCGCCGCCTCGGCCGTCGGGTCGTCCGGCGCCCAGAGGTTCGGGATGCCGATCGCCCGCAGGAGCGAGCCGATCACCTCGGGGATGCTCACCGCGAACTGGCCGACGACCGCCGAGACGAGCACCGCGGACACGAGCAGCACGGCGAGCACGATCCCGGCGAGCGTGCGACGACGGGCGAGGTGGGCCGGCGCGCTCACGGAACCCGGTACAGCCACTCGTCGGTTCCGAACTTCTCGGCGACGAGCTGTTCGGCGCGCGCGTACTCCGCAGGGGTGATCGCGTCGTCGTGCAAGCCGTGCAGCGCGCGGAAGGTCTCGATCATCCGGTCGATGATGGCCGCACGCGAGAGCCCGGTCTGGCTGCGCAGCGGGTCGACGCGCTTCTGCGCCGAGGTGGTGCCCTTGTCGCTGAGCTTCTCGCGGCCGATGCGCAGCACCTGCACCATCTTCTCGGCGTCGAGGTCGTACGACATCGTCGCGTGATGCAGCACGGCTCCGTCGGCGAAGCGCTTCTGGGCGGCACCGCCGATCTTGCCGGCGGGGCTCGCGATGTCGTTGAGCGGCTGGTAGCTGGCCTCGATGCCGAGGCTGCGCAGCGCCTGCAGCACCCAGTCGTCGAGGTAGGCGTAGCTCTCGGCGAAGCTCATGCCCTGCACGAGGTCGGTCGGCACGTAGAGCGAGTAGGTGATGATGGCGCCGGCATCCATGAACATGGCGCCGCCGCCCGAGATGCGGCGGATGACGGGGAAGCCGAACCGCTCGGCCGCCTCCGGGTCGACCTCGTTCTTCACCGACTGGAAGCTGCCGATGATGACTGCCGGCTGATCCCACTCCCAGATGCGCAGGGTGGGCTTGCGGCGCCCCGCGGCGACCTCCTCGGTGAGCACCTGGTCGAGGGCGAGCTGGGTGAGCGGCGGCAGGGGGCCGGGATGCAGCAGCTGCCAGTCGTAGTCGCGCCAGGTGGTCGCGTGGTGCACGGCGCGCCGAACCGCGGTCGCGATCGACTCGGGCGAGAAGCCGAACAGCACGGCACCCTCCGGCAACGCCGCCTGAACCGCGGCCGCGATGGCCTTCGCGTCGGATGCGGCGGGGAGTCCGGTGAGCGCCGCGTCGATGAGCGGGAGCGCGTCGTCCGGCTCGAGGAAGAAGTCGCCCGAGAGCCGCACCTCGGCGAGCCTCTCGTCGACGACGTCGAGGTCGACCACGACGAGCTTGCCGCCCGGGACCTTGTACTCGCCATGCACCCGTTCAGCCTAGTTCGCGCGACTTAGGTATGCCTCACCACGTGCGCGTCGAGCCAGGCGATCACGTCGGCCCGCACCTCGGTCTGGTTCGTCTCGTTGAGGGTCTCGTGGCGCGCCCCCGGGTACACCGTCAGGGTCACATCCGAGAGCCCCCCGCGGGTGCGATACGCCGTCGCGAGCCGTTCGACGCTCTTCGGTCCGCCGAGCGGGTCCTCTTCGCCGATCATGATGAGCATCGGCAGGTCGCGGGCGAGCTTCTTCGGCGTCCCGAGCAGCCGGAGCGTGTCGGCGAGGCCGAAAAGCGCGAGCACCTTGGCGTCGAAGGTGAGCGGATCGGCGGCGAACGCGGCCCACACCGCGGGGTCGCGACTGAGCCACTCGTGCCCTGTGCCGCCGGGCTTCGCGTGCCGCGCGTTGAGGTCGCCCCCGTTCATGTGCAGGAGAGTGCGGTACGCGGTGCCCGAGAGCACGACGGCGTCGTAGCGATCGGCGTGCCGCGCGATGATGTCCTGCGCGAAGAGCGAGCCGAGACTGTGTCCGAAGAGCGTGAGCGGGACGCCGGGGTTCTCGGCGCGGATGAGCTCGCTCAACTGCTCGATCGCCGCGATCGTGGCGCGCACCCCGCCCGGCCCCAGCCTGCCGAGCCGGGAGTGGTCTCCACCCCACTGCCCGAGTCCGGTGGCGCCGTGGCCGCGGTGGTCGTCCGCGTAGACGGTGTACCCGGCGGCCGCGAGCGCCTGCGCGAAGAGCTCGTAGCGCGTCGCGTACTCGCCCACCCCGTGCAGCAGCTGCAGCACGCCCCGCGGTGTCGGCGCCTGCCAGCGGTAGTAGTGGATCGTCACGCCCTCCGCGTCGACATAGCTGTGCGCGGTGCGCGCGATCTCACCCATCCGACCTCCTCGTCGTCCCCGAGCGTAACGCCCCTCGGCAGCGCGCGGCCGGAGGGTACAGAATAGAAGGGTGACTTCAATGTTTCGTTCCTTCGCGGCACGGAACTATCGGATCTGGTTCGCGGGAGCGCTCGTCTCCAACGTGGGCACCTGGATGCAGCGCGTCGCCCAGGACTGGCTCGTGCTGGCCGAACTGACCGACAACGACGCGATCGCCGTCGGCGTCGTCATGGCCCTGCAGTTCGGGCCGCAGTTGCTGCTGCTGCCCGTCACGGGATGGGTCGCCGACCGCTTCGACCGGCGGCGGGTGCTCGCCGTCACCCAGGGCGCGATGCTGCTGCTCGGCCTGGGCCTCGGCGCGATCACCCTGACCGGCGTCGTCGAGTTGTGGATGGTGTTCGGCTTCGCCCTCGGGCTCGGCGTCGCGGCCGCGTTCGACGCGCCCGCCCGCCAGGCGTTCGTCGGCGAGCTCGTCGACGACTCGATGCTCGCCAACGCGGTCGCCCTCAACGCGGCCTCGTTCAACGGGGCGCGGCTCATCGGCCCCGCCGTGGCCGGCGTGCTCGTCGCGGCCGTCGGGTCGGGGTGGGTGTTCCTGATCAACGCCGCGAGCTTCCTCAGCGTGCTCGGGGCGCTCTGGCTGCTGCGGCCCGCCGAGTTCACCCCCGCCGGGCGGAAGGCGCGCGGGCGCGGGCAGATGCGGGCCGGGTTCCGGTACGTGCGGCGGCGGCCCGACATCCTGCTCGTGTTCGCGATGGTGTTCCTCACCGGGACGCTCGGGTACAACTTCCCCATCTACACCGCCACCATGGCGCGCGTCGAGTTCGGGGAGGGACCGCAGGAGTTCGGCTGGCTGTCCTCGGTGCTCGCGGTGGGATCCGTCGCCGGCGCGCTGCTCGCGGCCCGGCGTGAACGCCCGCGGCTGCGCACCCTCACGCTCGCGAGCGCCGGCTTCGGCCTCTCGCTCGGCGCCGCCGGGCTCGCACCCGAACCGCTCAGCTTCGGCGCCCTGCTGGCCGTCGTCGGCTTCACGGGCATCACGATGATGAACACCGCCAACGCCTACGTGCAGACGACGACCGCGCCGTCGATGCGCGGACGCGTGATGGCGCTCTACCTGGCGATCTTCATGGGCGGCACCCCGATCGGCGCCCCTCTCGTCGGCGCCGTCGCGGATGCCGCGGGCCCGCGCTGGGCGATCGCGGTGGGGGCGGCATCCGGGTTCGTGGCGGCGGCGATCGCCGCCGTCTACTACCTGCGCACCCGTGGGGTCCGCCTGCACTGGGATCGCGCGGAGCGCTGGCCGCTGCGCCTCTCGACGGGTTCGGCCGCCGATCGCGACACCGCCACCCAGGAGATCGCGATCGTGGAGGTCGAGACTCAGCGCTGAGCTGGGCAGAATGTGGTCATGACGACACCTGTTCGTACCGTTGCCCTCGTCAGCCGAATCGGCGCATCGGCCACCACCGAGTCGCGGGCGACTCTCGTGGGCGCGGGCGCGCTGGTCCTCGGCTTCCTCGCCGGCCTCGTGGCCGTCGCCGGCCGCTCGCTTCCCATCGCGGGTCCGGGATCGCTCGGCATCGTGACCGCTCTCGTCGCGGCGGTGCTGGCCGCCGCCGCGTTCGTGGTCGGGTACCTGCTGCCCGCGCCCGGCGCGAAACGACGCACGCATCCCGAGACCTCGGTGTGGCGGCTCGTGGTGAACATCGTGGCGCTCGGCATCGCCCACGCCGCGATCGCGCTGTATCTGCTGATCGGCATGTCGATCGTGCTCTCCGACGCCTTCATCGGCGCCGAGGTGTACGCCTTCAGCTCCGCTCTCATCATCGGGGTCGCGTCGGCGCTTGCAGCGTACGCGAGCTTCCTCTCGGCGGCCGGGATGACGACGACGCGCATCGCGACGGTGCTCGCCGTCTATCTCGTGGTCGGGGTGCTGGCGTCGATGCTCTCGTCATCCGATCCGCACTGGTGGGAGAGCAACATCAGCGCCCTCGGCATCGGCGGCGGCTGGTCGGGGGCCACCTTCAACATCACGCTCATCGTGGCAGGCGCCCTCATCACCGCGATCGCGGTGTATCTCGCCGCGGAGCTCGCGAGCGGACACCTCGCGCGTGCGGCGACGGACACCGACGAGCGAAAGGAGCAGGGCCGCGTCAGGCTCTTGCGCGGGGCGCTCCTCGCGCTCGGCGTGTTCCTCGCGCTCGTCGGCGTGTTCCCGGTGGGCTGGGTGGAGTGGGTGCACAACACCTTCGCGACGGGCATGGTGGTGATCTTCGCCGGTCTCGTGGTGGGCATCCGCTGGATCGTGCCGGGGTTGCCGTTGACCTTCACGATCGCGGGCTACGTGTTCCTCGCGGTGATCCTGTTCGCGACCGTGCTGTTCTTCGTCGGCATCTACAACCTGACCGCGATGGAGATCGTCGGTTTCGCGCTCATCTTCACCTGGTTGATCCTGCTCATCCGCAACATCTCGGCGAGCGGCGCCGACGCCCGCGGGTGAAACTGGGTGCGTGGACGGGATGAGCGACGGCGACGCGATCCGGGCCGCGCTGCGCTATCGGCTGGAGCGCTTCCGTCGCGAGGAGCTCGGCGAGGAGCCCGCGGAGGAGGCCGCCCCCACCCGCACGCCGACGGACGCGGATCGTGTCGCGGCGGCCGAGATCGCGATGCAGCAGGCGCTGCGCCGCGGCGACTTCGAGAACCTGCCGGGGGCCGGCAAGCCGCTTCCCGGGATCGGCGACGGGCGCGTGCACGACCCCGACTGGTGGATCCGCCGCAAGATCGAACGCGAACAGCTGCGGGGCATCGGCCCCGCAGCGTTCACCCTGCGCGCCGAGGACGCCGGGCTCGACGCCCGTCTCGACACCCTGATACGCGCGGAGGAGGTGCGCGCAGCGCTCGAGGACTTCAACCGCCGCGTGATCGAGGCGCGCCGTCAGCTGCTCGGAGGCCCGCCCGTCATCACCCCGCTCCGGGATGTCGAGGCCGAGCTCGCGGCCTGGGCGGAGCGCCGCCGCCCGCTCCCGGCGGATTCCGCAACTCAGGAGCTCCCGGCTGATGCGGCGGCATCCGCCCCGCAACGCGACGCATCTCCTGCGTTGCGAGACGCGCGACTTCCGCAACTCAGGAGAATGTGGCGATTCGGTCGCGGCCCGGTCCGCGGCGTCGACATCTCCTGAGTTGCGGAATCAGCCCGGGGGGACGCGCTACGGGCGGGGGTCGCGGGCGTCGTAGTGCCGGAAGGTGGACTGCACGCGCAGCAGCACCGCGATGATCGCGACGATCGCGAGGCCGCCCACGACGGGCGGCACCCACAAGGCGGTGAGCACCGCGAGACCGCCCGCGACGAGGTCGCCGACCCGCGGTCCGCCCGTGACGACGACGATGAAGATGCCCTGCAGCCGACCGCGCATCTCGTCGGGTGCCGCGGTCAGCAGCATCGTGGAGCGGAAGATCGCGCTCACCTCGTCGGAGGCGCCCGACCCCGCGAGCGCCACCGCGGCGAGCAGCAGGGCGACGAGGTTCACCTGATCCCAGCTCTCGCCGACCGGTCCGAACCATCCGGTGGCCATCCCGGCGAGCACCGCCCCGAACAACGCGATGAACACGCCGTAGAGGGTGATCGCGCGGCCGACCGCGACGCCGTAGCGGTGCACGTGCGCGACGGGTCCGCTGAACAGACCGGTGAGGAAGGTGCCGACGGCCGCCGCCGCCGTGAGCACCCCGACGGTGACCGAGCCGCCGCCGATCACACTCGCGCCGATCGCCGGCAGCAGCACGTACGGCCGTCCCAGGCTCATCGCGACGATGTCGACGATGAAGCTCATCCGGATGTTGGGCGCGTGCCGCAGGAACCGCACCCCGTCGCGCAGCGACTCCCATCCGGGCTTCGCCGTGCGGGTGAGCGGCGGCAGCCGGGGCAGCCCGAGCACCCCGAGGAACCCCGCGGTGAACAGCACCGCGTCGACCGCGAAGGTGAGCGGGAAGCCGATGAGCGCCACGAGAACCCCCGCGAGCGCCGGCCCGATCGTGAGCTGCAGGCCGAAGGCGATGCCGTTGAGGGCGTTCGCGCGCGACACCATCGCCTCGGGGAGGATGCGCGGGGTCACCGACGCGCGGGTCGCGCTCGAGATGGTCGCTGCGACGGCGTTGAGGGTCGTGAGGATGTAGAACGGCCACACCGGCGCCCGCCCGGTGAGCAGCGAGTCGGCAGCCGAGAGCGCGACGATCCCGAGGATCGAGAGCCACGCGACGATGCTCGAGAGGATGAGCACCCGCCGCCGATCGAAGGCGTCGGCGAGCATCCCTCCCCAGATGCCCGCGACGATCATCGGCACGAGCGAGATTCCGCCGACGAGCGCCACCGCGAAGGTGTCGCCCGTGATGTCGAAAAGCTGCAGCCCGACCGCGACGGTCGTGACCCAGGTGCCGATCCCCGAGATGGAGGTGCCGATCCAGAGGCGCGCGAAGACCGGATGCTCGCGCAGCGGGCTCAGGTCGACGAACCGGCGACGCGCGGGGGATGCGGGCGCGTCGGGTTCGGTCATGGCCGGTTCAGCCTATGCCAGCCCGACGGCCGGGCCCGCCGCCCGCTCAGCGCGCGGGGGCGGCGGTGGAGGAGCGCACGACGAGCCGGGGCGGCACCTCGCGGTGCAGCTGCTCGACGGCGTCCGGGTCGGCCCGGAGGCGCTCGGCCGCGCCCTCGGGTGCATCGATGCGCTCGAGCAGCAGGGTGACCGCGGTCTCGCCGAACTCGCGCAGGTCGGCGCCCACACTCGTGAGCGGAGGGAACGACAGCTCGGCGACGTAGGTGTTGTCGAAGCCGACGAGGCTCACGTCGTCGGGCACGCGGATGCCGGTCTCCGACCAGCGGGCGAGGAGGCCGAGGGCGACGAGGTCGTTGTAGGCGATGACCGCCTGGGCGCCGCCCGCCCGCGCGGCGTCGGCGGCGTTCCGTCCGCCCTGCGCGTCGGGCGAGAAGCCGCTGAGCTCCTCGAGGGCGAGGTCGGGGTAGCTCGCGACGGCCTCCCGGATCGCCTTCGAGCGTCGGGCCTGCGACCAGGCGCGGTCCGGGCCGCCGACGTAGAGCAGTCGCCGGTGTCCGAGCTCGTAGAGGTGCGCGATCGCGGCGTGCGCACCGACGGCCTCGTCGATCGTGACCGTGGGGGTGAGCGAGCCGTCGGTCGTGTCGTAGCGGTTGACGAGCACGCAGGTGGTCGCTGCGGCGGTCTGGGCGAGCTGATCGTCGGGAAGCCGCGAGGAGGCGAGGATGATGCCGTCGATCTGCGGTCCGACCGCCTGGATCTCGGCGGCCTCGACATCGGCCCGCTCGGTGGTGTCGACGACGACGAGCCCGTAGCCGCGCTCGCGTGCGCTCGCCTGGGCGCCCTTCGTGAGGGCGGAGAAGTACGGGTTCTCGATGTCGGGCACGACGAGCGCGATCACGCCGGTGCGGCCGCCGCGGAGCCCTCGGGCGGCTCGATTCGGCTGGTAGCCGAGGTCCTGCACGGCGGCGAGCACGCGGTCGCGGGTCTCCTCCGAGACGCGGTGGGGTGATCGCAATGTGCGGGAGACGGTCGCGATCGACACGCCGGAGCGCGCCGCGACGTCGTGAACAGTCACCACGTTGATTCGACCGCCTTGCTTGATCCGGGTTCCGCGCGAGCGGCTTCGCGACTCATGCCGCCCCCGTCGCCACAGGGATAGTAACGTTTACATCGTGAGCGATGCCGCAACGACGAGGATAGTGGGCGAACCCCCGATCCCGCGCGCGCCGAGCCTGCACCGGGATCGCGCCCTCCCCGCCGATCCGGGCGTGCGGGCGATCGCCCGCGAGCTGCTCGGCGCCACCGAGGGGCTGCCGATCGTCTCGATGCACGGCCACGTCGACGCGGCGCTCCTCGCCGCCGACGCCCCCTTCCCCGACCCGGCTGCCCTGCTGGTCACCCCCGACCACTACCTGGTGCGGATGCTGGTGTCTCAGGCGAGCTCGCCCGGCGCGATCCGTGACAGCGGAGTGCGCACGGCCGCCGAGCTCGGCGTCGCGGGCGGCGCGGCCGTCGACGCGGAGACCGACCCCCGCCGGATCTGGCGCCGGTTCTGCGCCGGCTGGTCGGCCCTGCGCGGCACCCCCACCCGCTACTGGCTCGAACACGTGCTGAGCGAGGTCTTCGAGGCGCCCGTCTGGCCCTCCCCCGCGACCGCCGACCGCCTCTACGACCATCTCGCGGAGCGACTCGCACAGCCCGAATACCGTCCGCGCGCCCTCTTCGAGCGCTTCGGCATCGAGCTGCTCGCCACGACCGACGCCGCCACCTCGACCCTCGCCGACCACCACGCCCTCGCCGACACCTTCGGGGCGGGGCGCGTGGTGCCCACCTTCCGCCCGGACACCCTGCTCGAGGCGGGCGCGGTGGGCTGGCGCGGCGAACTCGCCGCGCTCTCGGCGGCGAGCGGCGTCGACGCCTTCGGCTACGACGGCTACCTCGACGCCCTCCGCGAGCGGCGCGCCGCCTTCATCCGCGCGGGCGCCCGGGCGAGCGACCACGGGCACCTCTCGGCCGACACGACCCCGCTGCCCGAGGCCGAAGCACGGGCGCTCTTCGAGCGCGCCCTCGAGGGGCGGCTCACGAGCGACGCCGCGGCGGCGTTCACGGCGCACATGCTCTTCCAGATGGCGGCGATGTCGGCCGACGACGGGCTCGTCATGCAACTGCACCCGGGGGTGCTGCGCGACCACGATCGCGGCGCCGCGGCCGCCCACGGCCCCAACATCGGCTACGACATCCCGGTGGCCGCCGAGTTCACGCGTGCGCTGCGCCCCGTGCTCGAGGCGTTCGGCCACCATCCTGGCTTCCACCTCATCGTGTTCACGGTCGATGAGACCAGCTACTCGCGCGAGCTCGCGCCGCTCGCCGGCGCCTACCCGGCGCTGCGGCTCGGGGCGCCGTGGTGGTTCCTCGACGCACCGGATGCCATGCGCCGCTTCCGGGAGGCCACCACCGAGACCGCGGGGTTGCGCAACCTGAGCGGCTTCGTCGACGACACCCGCGCCTTCTGCTCCATCCCGGCGCGCCACGACCTCGCCCGCCGCGTCGACGCCGGCTACCTCGCCCGGCTCGTCGCGGAGCACCGGCTCGACCTCGACGAGGCCCTCGACGCCGCCGTGGACCTCGCCTATCGTCTGCCTCTCGAGAGCTACCCCGCCCCGCGCGGGCTGTGAGATCGGAACCCCATGCCGTCACCGACGACGATCACCGCTGTCGACGTGCTCGTCACGAGCCCCGGACGCAACTTCGTGACGCTGCGCATCACGACAGCCGACGGCGTTGTCGGCCTCGGAGACGCCACCCTGAACGGTCGCGAGCTCGCCGTGGCCGCCACCCTGCGCGACCACATCGTGCCGCTGCTGCTCGGGCAGGACGCGCATCGCATCGAGGACACCTGGCAGTTCCTGTACCGCAGCGTGTACTGGCGGCGCGGCCCCGTCACGATGACGGCGATCGCCGCGGTCGACGTGGCGCTCTGGGACATCAAGGCGAAGCTCGCCGGGATGCCGCTCTACCAGTTGCTCGGCGGCGCCTCCCGCTCGGGCGTGCTCGCCTACGCGCACGCCTCCGGGCGTGACGTGCCGGCGCTGCTCGACTCGGTGCGGCAGCGGATCGAGGAGGGCTTCCGTGCCATCCGGATCCAGACCTCGGTGCCCGGCGTGCGCACCGTCTACGGGGTGTCGTCCGCCCCCTCACCCACGGGCCGCTACAGCTACGAGCCCGCGAAGCGCGGCCCGCTGCCCGCCGAGGAGGACTGGGACAGCCAGGCCTACCTGCGCCACATCCCGGGCGTCTTCGAGACGGTGCGTGCCGAGTTCGGTGCCGAGCTGCCGCTGCTGCACGACGCCCACCACCGGCTCACGCCCATCCAGGCGGCCCGGCTCGGCACGGATCTCGAGCCGTACCGACTGTTCTGGCTCGAGGACGTGACCCCGGCCGAGAACCAGGAGGCGCTGCGGCTCGTCCGGCAGCACACCACGACGCCCCTCGCCATCGGCGAGATCTTCAACACGGTGTGGGACTACCAGACGATCATCCGCGAGCAGCTCATCGACTACGTGCGCAGCTCGGTCGTGCACGCGGGAGGCATCACGGGCCTGCGCCGGATCCTCGACTACGCGGCGCAGTATCAGGTGAAGTCCGGCATGCACGGGCCCACCGACATCTCGCCGGTCGGCATGGCGGCCGCCACGCACCTGAGCCTCGCGATCCACAACTTCGGCATCCAGGAGTACATGCAGCACGACCCGATCACCTCGGAGGTGTTCCGCACCTCGTTCACCTTCACGGACGGCCTGCTGCATCCCGGCGAGGAGCCCGGCCTGGGGGTCGAGTACGACGAGGATGCGGCGGAGCGCTTCCCCTACGAGCGCGCCTACCTGCCGTTCGCGCGGCTCGCCGACGGCACGATCCACGATTGGTGAGCGGATGAACGCCACGGATGCGGTCCACCCGATGTGGTTGCCGGCCGGCGCCACAGCGCACCTGGCCGGACGCACGGTCGCGGTGGTCGGCGAGGCGCCGCTCGCGGACACCGTGCGCGGCGAGGTCCGCAGCGCGGGCGCCGTGAGCGAGGGGACGCCGGACGTCGTGCTCGGCACCGCGACCGCGCTCGAGGCGGCCGGCATCACCGCGCCCTCCGCCCCCGAGGCGGCCGAGTCGTTCGCGATCGGGCGTCGCGACGGCGTCACGGTCGTCTCGGCGCGCGACGCGGCCGGGCTGCTGTACGGCTGGTTCGCGCTCGTGCGACTCGGCGCCGCGGCCCTCGACGACGCGCTCGTCGACACCCCGCACAGCCCCGCCCACGCGGTGCGGATGCTCGATCACTGGGACAACGTCGACCGCCACGAGGTCATGGGGCAGATCGAGCGCGGCTACGCGGGCGACTCGATCTTCTTCGCGAACGGCCGCGTGCGCGACGAGCTCTCGCGCGTCGCCGAGTACGCGCGGCTGCTGGCCTCGATCGGCGTCAACCGGGTGGCCGTCAACAACGTCAACGTGCACCGTCGTGAGGCACGGCTGCTCACGGATGACCTCGACGAGCTGGCCCGGATCGCGGCGGTGTTCCGGCCGTGGGGCATCCGACTGCACCTCTCGGTCACCTTCGCCTCCCCGATCCTGCTCGGCGGTCTCGACACCTCCGACCCGCTGGATGCGCGGGTCGCGAGCTGGTGGGCGGAGGCCACGCACCGCGTCTACGCGACGATCCCCGACTTCGGCGGCTACCTCGTGAAGGCCGACTCCGAGGGGCAGCCCGGCCCCTTCGCCTACGGTCGCACCCACGCCGACGGCGCCAACCTGCTGGCGCGCGCGCTCGCCCCGCACGGCGGAATGGTGCACTGGCGGGCCTTCGTCTACAACCATCACCAGGACTGGCGCGACCGCCGCACCGACCGGGCGCGCGCCGCCTACGACCACTTCACCCCGCTCGACGGCCTCTTCGACGACAACGTCGTCGTGCAGATCAAGTACGGGCCGATGGACTTCCAGACCCGCGAGCCGGTGTCGCCGCTGTTCTCCGGGCTCAACCGCACCCGCCAGGCACTCGAGCTGCAGGTCACCCAGGAGTACACCGGACACCAGCTGCACGCCGTGTACCTGGGGGTGCAGTGGGCCGAGATCCTGCGGTTCCGGCCGTTCGGCGACGCGGGTCCGGCGCTCGGCTCGCTCGTGCGCGGCGGGCTGGCTGCCGTGTCGAACGTCGGCGACGACGTGTTCTGGACCGGGCATCCGCTCGCCCAGGCGAACCTCTACGCCTACGGGCGGCTCGCGTGGGATCCGGACGCCGACCCGCTCGCGATCCTCGACGAGTGGATCGGCCTCACCTTCGGCACCGACGAGACCGTCCGGGCGACCATCCACGAGATCCTGGACGACTCCTGGCGGGTCTACGAGTCGTACACGGCCCCGCTCGGCGTCGGCTTCATGGTGCGGCCCGGCAGCCACTACGGGCCGGATGTCGACGGCTACGAGTACACCCCGTGGGGCACCTACCACTTCGCCGACCGCGACGGCATCGGGGTCGACCGCAGTGTCGCGACCGGCACCGGATTCGCGGGGCAGTACCCCGAGCCGTGGCGCACCGCCTACGAACGCCCCGAGACCACCCCCGACGAGCTGCTGCTGTTCTTCCACCACGTGCCCTACGGCCACCGGCTGCACGACGGCACGACCGTCATCCAGCACATCTACGACACCCGCTTCGCGGGGCTCGCCGCGGTGGAGCGGAAGCGGGACGCCTGGGCCGCGATCGCGGGTCGGGTGCCGGAGGCCGTCTTCGCGCGGGTGAGCGAGCGACTCGACGAGCAGCTGCGCTCGGCGCGCGAATGGCGCGACCAGCTCAACAGCTACTTCCTCCGCAAGTCGGGCGTTCCCGACGCGAAGGGCCGCACGATCTACTGATCGGCGGAACCCTCGGCGGGCGCCGTCGGCGGCTCCCCCGAGGCGCCCGGGTTCGCGACGAAGCGGTCGGAGACGTCGGCGATGAGCGGGCGCTGGGTGAACAGCACGGCCGCCGCGAAGAGCGACGCCGCGAGCGCGAGCACCCACTCGGCGGTGAGGAACGCGGTGCCCGCGGCGAGCACCGCGAGCGAGGCGGATCCGAGGGTGACGAGCGGACGCGCGGCGAGGTAGAACAGCGCGAGCCGCGCCGTGTCCCGCAGCCGGAAGCTGAAGAGCGAGCCGATCACGAGCACGTTCACGGTCCACAGCACGAGCGCCGCGAGCACGATCCAGGAGCCGATGATGAGGAACGACTCGATGCCGACCGTCGGCCCGAGCAGCACGTTGTAGGCGAGCACCGTGCCGGCGAGGAGTGCCGGGATCCACAGCGGCAGCACGTCGCGAAGGGCGCGCACCCAGCCGCGCCAGAAGCGCGGCCAGACCACCATGTCGTCCGCCCGACGGCTCGCGTGCAGCGCGTAGAGGGCTGCCGAGAACGCGGGTCCGACGGGGACGAGGCAGAGCGCGAAGAACGGCAGGTTGCGCAGGTCCCGCTCGAGGAACGCGAGCCCCGCGAACCCGGGGGCCATCGCGAGCAGGAAGCCCAGCTCGACGAGCACCAGGGCGTAGACGACCCCGGTGACACGCCCGAGGATGCCGGCGCGCGGGTCGGGGGAACCGGCCTGATTGGTCACGCCCGCCATCCTCCCGCGTAGCCCGGCACCCGGTCGTCGTCGATCCACGGCTCGGTCTCGTCGCGCACGCCCTCCAGCTCGACGAGGCAGATCTCGTGCCGCGCGAGGTGCAGCTCGAGCTCCACGACGCCCCCGCCCGCCGGGAGCACCCCGTGCTCGAGGGCGGGCCGGGATGCCTCGTGCAGCAGATCCAGCTGCCGCGCGGTCGGATGGTGCGGACGTCCCAGCTGCTGCCAGGCGGTCCAGGCGTTGCCGTCGTCCTCGTTCACCCGGTGGCGGTGCGCGTAGACCGCAGGGCCGCCGACGGGCAGCGCGAGCCGCACGGTGTGCCGTTCGGCGCCCGCCGAGGTGCCGTCGACCGGCTGCCAGGCGAGCACCGCGAGGCGTCCGTCCGGGTGGCGGGTCACGAGATGATCCGCGCCGCGCGCGAGCACCTCGGCACCGAGGCGGGCCATGAACGCGTACAGGTGGAAGGTGGGCTTCGCGAGCTGGCGATGCCCGAGCAGGCCGAAGCCGCCGTGGAACGGCGAGGTGGGGATGTTCTCCTCCTCGAACACGTCGCAGAAGGTCCAGTACGAGAACGAGTCGACGAGGTCTCCGCCGCCCGCGAGCACGGGGGCGAGGTAGGCGGCGTTGTAGGCCGTGTCGTGCACGGGGTTGTCGGGGCGGTACGAGGTGTTGAACTCGGTGATGTGCACGGGCAGCCGTTCGAGGCCGGTTCCGGCGAGGTGCCGGCGCGGGGCGGCGAACTGGTCGAGCAGCGTCTGCGGTTCGGCGAGGGTCTGGTACACCCCGAACGGCACGCGCTGGGACGGCCCGGAGCTGTAGGCGTGGCGGCTCACGAAGTCGATCGGCACCTCGCGGGAGGTCACGAACTCGGCGAACGGCGCCCACCACTCGTCGGAGCCGGGCGAGATCGCGGGACCGCCGAGCTGCAGCGAGGCGTCCAGATCCTTGAGGGCGCGCGCGGTGCGCTCGTAGAGCCGGAAGTACGCGGCCTGGTCGGCGTCCTTCCAGAAGTGCACGAGGTTGGGCTCGTTCCACACCTCGATGGGCCAGGAGCGCACCTCGTCGATGCCGTGGCGATCGATCAGGTGGCGCACGACGGCGACGACGAGCGCGGCCCACTCCTCCTCGTCCGCGGGCGGGGTGACGTTGCCCTTCCACCAGAACACGGTCTGCTCGCCCGAGGCGAGACCCGAGGGCATGAAGCCGAGCTCGAGGAAGGGGCGGATGCCGAGCTCGAGCCAGGAGTCGACCACCTGGTCGAGGTAGCCGAAGGCGTGCCGCACCCGGCGCACGCCCTCGAACTCGTAGGGCCGATGGATGCCGAGGTCGTCGGAGAGCAGCCCGTGCCCCCGCAGGTGACGGAATCCGATCTCGCGCTGCACGCGCTCGAGCGAGTCGCGGTAGTCGCTGCGCAGGGCGAGGTTGAGCCGACCGGTTCCGACGCAGGCGCGCCAGGCATCCGACAGCACGCCGATCGGGGTGGTGGGGACGGGGGTGAACATGACTACCGCTTTCCGGGGGAGCGTCGACGCTCGATGAACAGGGATCCGGCCCCGCCCCCGGAGAGGGGCGGGGCCGGACTCGTGGTGCTCGTGTTCGACGTTACTTCTCGTCGCCGCCACCGGCCAGGGCGTCGGCCTGACGCTTCTGGGCGGAGTTCACGAGGTCGATGTACTGCTGCAGGTTGAGGCCCTCGAGCTCGGAGACGTAGGCGTCCCATTCGCTCAGCGGACGCTGACCCGTGATGAACTGGGCGGTCGCCTGCCAGACGTGGTCCTTGAGGGCGGTGCGCCAGATCGAGGCCTGCTCCTGCTCGATGTCGGTCAGCGGGGCCGCAGGCGCCGAGGGCAGCTGCGTCTTGGTGCTCACCATGTCGTTGATGAAGTCGACCGTCTCCTCACGCGCCATCGACAGCAGCAGGTCCGACGTCGAGCCCTCCGTGCCCATGAAGACGCCGTTGCTGAAGCCACCGTCGACGTTGAGCGCCTTGGGGGCACCGGGGTTGAGCCCGTTGCGGTCCCAGTCCGCCGTGAAGGTGCGGGTGTCGCCGCTCTTGGTGAACTGCTCGCCCTCGACACCCCACTTGGCGAACTCGAGGCCCTCGTCGGAGTAGTACAGCCAGTCGACGAACTGGAGCAGAGCCTTGAAGTGCTCGCTCTCCGCCGCCTTCGACGACAGCAGGATGCCGGCGCCGAGGCGTCCGCCCGCCTGCAGGTTCTCGCCCGCGGGGCCGCCGGGAACGCGGATCATGGCGACCTCCGCGTCCGTGTTGCCGACCTCGGTGAGCGCGCTGCGCAGCGTGAGGATCTCCTGGTCGTTGGTCGCGATGACGAACGACTCGCTGTTGGCGAACTTGGCCTTGGCCTGGTCGTCGGACTGGCCGACGCTCGCCGGATCCATGAGGCCGTCGGAGACGAGGCCCGCGTAGTACGAGATGAGGTTCTTGTACTCGTCGGTCGCGCCGGTGTAGACGAACTCCGAGCCGTTCCACCAGGTGCCGTCGCCGTAGCCCCAGCCCGCGTTGGTGCCGAAGCTGGGAGCCGCGAAGTTGAGCGTCGCGCCCAGCGGGTCGGCGTCGGTCCAGCGGTCCGAGATCGGGAACTTGTCGGGGTAGGCCTTCTTGACCGCCTCGAGCTCCTCGGCGAACTCGTCGAAGGTCTTCGGCTCGAGGCTCAGGCCGAGCTCCGTGAAGATGTCCGCGCGCACCGCGTAGGTGTACTGCGGACGCAGGATCTCGGCGAAGCTCGGCAGGATGTAGTACTTGCCGTCGGCCTGGCGCAGGTTGTCGAGGTCGCCCTGGAGGCCCCACTTCTCGACCTTGTCCTGGTAGTTGGGCATGTACTGCACGAAGTCGCTCACGGGCAGCAGCGCCCCGCCGGCGACGAACTGCGTCTCCTCGCCCGGGTAGCTGACGGTCACGATCTCGGGCGACTCGCCTGCGGCGATCACGGTCGAGCGCGCCTGCGCCCAGTCGGAGCGCGGCTTGACCTCGAAATCGAACGAGACGTTCTGGTTCGCGTCGAGGGCGGTCAGGATCGGCCAGTCCTCCTTGAGCGGGTAGGCCTCGTGGTCGCGGTAGAGCATCGAGAACTCGACCGGCTCGGTGGCCTTGAAGGTGGTGCCGACCGTGAAGTCGCTCATGGCACCCACCTCCTTGCCGCTGAAGTCGAACGAGCCCTCGCCGTCCGGGTCGGATGCGTCGGTGCATCCGGTCAGGACGAGACCGAAGGTGACGACGCCGGCGGCGATCGCGACGGCTGAGCGTCGCTTCCGGAGCCGCGGACGCATCGTCGCGTCGGGGTGCTGTGCCATGGAGTGGTTCCTTTTCTCTCTGATGGGCGGGTGGATGGGTGGAGCGTTCAGGCCTTGATCGAGCCGAGCATCACGCCCGACACGAAGTAGCGCTGGACGAAGGGGTAGAGGGTCACGATGGGCAGCACGGTGAGCAGCATCGTCACCGCCTTGGCGCTTGCGGCGATCTGGAGACCCTCGTCGCTGCCTGCCGCGCCGTCGGGCGTGGTGGCGGAGGCGAGCAGGTTGCGCAGATACACGGTCACCGGGTTGAGCTCCGGTTTGCTCATGTACAGGTAGGCGGAGAACCACGAGTTCCAGAACGACACCGCGTAGAAGAGGATCATCGTGGCGAGCACGGCCTTGCTGAGCGGCAGCACGATCCGCAGGAGGGTGCCGTAGGTCGTGAGCCCGTCGATGGAGGCGGCCTCCTCGAGGTCTTCGGGGAAGTTCTCGAAGAAGGACTTCATGACGAGCAGGTTGAAGATGCTGATCGCGTTCGGGATGACGATCGCCCAGATCGTGTTGCGCCAGCCGAGCGAGCTGATGAGCACGTAGTGCGGGATGATGCCGCCGCTGAAGAACATCGTGAAGACCGCGATCCCCACGAAGAAGGGGCGCGCCTTGAGCCGCTTCTTGGAGAGCGCGTAGGCGAAGCTCGTCGTCATCACCATCGCGATGGCGGTCGCGACGACGGTGTAGACGACGGTGTTGGCGTAATTGCGCCAGAACATGCCGTCCGCGAGCACGAGCTTGAAGGTCGTGACGTTGAAGCCGAGCGGGATGAGGTTCACCTGCCCGGCGGTGATGTAGCCCTCCGAGCTGAACGCGATCGCGATCATGTTGATGAAGGGGTACAGCGTCACGAAGCAGATCACGATGATCGCGACCGCGTTGATCACGCGGAACACGGTGTAGCTGCGGGAGTCCGCGATGCCGCCGACGCGCCGCGGGCGGAACAGGCGGTCGAGGGCCCGGTCGCTGTGGGTGCGGATGCTCGTCGTGACGAGCGGCTGCGCGCCCGGTCGCTCCGTCTCGGTGGTGCCGATGCCGATCACCACAGGCTCGTCCCCACCACTCGGCGCGAGATCGCGTTGGCCGACAGGATCAGCACGAGGCCGATGATCGCCTCGAACAGCCCGATCGCGGTCGCGTAGGAGAACTGCCCCGTGCCGAGGCCGACGCGGTACAGGTAGGTGGAGATGACGTCGGCGGTGGGATACAGCAGGGGGTTGTACAGGAGCAGCACCTTTTCGAAACCGACCGCCATGAAGGTGCCGATGTTGAGGATGAGCAGGACGACGATCGTGGGGGCGAGGCCCGGGAGGGTGACGTGCCACACCTGCTGCCAGCGGTTGGCGCCGTCGATGCGGGCCGCCTCGTAGAGCTGCGGGTCGATCGTGGTGAGCGCCGCGAGGTAGAGGATGGTGCCCCATCCGACGGTCTGCCAGATCTCGGAGCCCACGTAGATGGTGCGGAACCACTCAGGCAGCTGCATGAAGGGCACCGCGTCGCCGCCGAAGCCTTCGATGATCTGGTTGATGGTGCCGCGGGAGGCGGTGACCTGCAGCACGACGCCCGCGACGATGACGACCGACATGAAGTGCGGCAGGTACGAGATCGACTGCGCGATGCGCTTGAAGGCCCGCGAGCGCAGTTCGTTGAACATGAGCGCGAGGATGATCGGCAGCGGGAAGACGACGATGAGGGTGAGCCCGCCCAGGATGAGGGTGTTGAAGAACACCTTCCAGAACGTCGGGTCGCTGATGAACATCTGGATGTAGTGGAAGCCGACCCATTCGTCGCCGAACAGGCTGCCGCCCGCGCGGTAGCGGCGGAAGGCGATGATGTTCCCCGCCATCGGCAGGTAGCGGAAGACCAGCAGGAACACGATCGGCAGCACGAGCAGCGAGTAGAGCCGCCAGTCGTTCTTGAGCACCTTGCGCCAGCTCGGGGTGGCGCGCACGGCGCGCCGACGGGGCGGCGTCACGTCGTCGTCCGGGCGGGCCTCATCCACCTCGGCGATCACGTTGTTGACCGACATGCGCTCCCTTGCGTCTGCCCCTCAGCGGGCCGTCCGAAACCCCGAAACTTTCGCGACTTCGGGCGATACATGTTGACCGTAATTCCCGAATCTGGGAATGTCAACGTTTTCATTGTATCGTCTTGATCACTGTCGACCCGCGCCCCCATCGTTGTGAGCGCGCCAGGAGAGGAACCAGACCGCGCGTGCCCCGCTTCGATCTCCCTGCGGAACAGCTCCGCGCCTACACGCCCGACGTCGCCGAACCCGACGACTTCGACGCGTTCTGGCGCGCGGGCATCGACGCCGCGCGCGCGGCCGGCGGCGACGTCATCCGCACCCCGTCGCCAGGCCCGCTTCTGACCGCCGAGGTGTTCGACGTGACCTTCCCGGGCTTCGCCGGCGACCCCGTGCGCGCCTGGCTCGTGCTGCCCCGCGGCATCCCGCGCCCGCTGCCGGCGGTCGTCGAGTTCGTGGGCTACGGGCGTGGACGCGGGCTTCCCCACGAGCGTCTGCACTGGCCGACGGCGGGATACGCGCAGCTCATCGTCGACACCCGCGGGCAGGGCGGCCAGTGGGGCACCGGCGGCGCGACCCCGGACCCGCACGGCGCCGGCCCCGCGACCCCCGGCTACCTCACGCGCGGCATCGAGGACCCGGCCGCGTACTACTACCGGCGGGTCTTCGTGGATGCCGTGCGCGCCGTCGACGCGATCCGCGCCATCCCGGAGGTCGACGCCGCGCGCATCGCCGTCACGGGCAACAGTCAGGGCGGGCTCATCGCGATCGCCGCCGCCGGACTGTCCGAGTTCGTCGCCGCGGCACTGCCCACCGCCCCCGTGCTGTGCGACGTGCAACGGGTGATCGGGCTCACCGGCGAGGATCCGCACGCCGAGATCGCCCGCTATCTCTCGGTGCAGCGCGAGGCGACCGAGCAGGTGTTCCGGACGCTGTCGTACATCGACGGCGTGAACCTCGCGAAACGCGCCACCGCACCCGCGCTGTTCGGCTGCGGGCACTTCGACACCATCGCGCCGCCCTCCGGCGTGTACGCCGCCCACAACCACTGGGCGGGAGAGCACGAGCTGATCGACTACCCGTGGAACGGCCACGAAGGCGGCGAAGGGCTGCACTGGACCCGCCAGGCCGCATGGCTCGGCGCCCGGTTCGGCGTGACGGGATCCGGAGCGGGCGCATGAGCGAACCGGTCCCGCGGCTCACCCGGGCCGCCCTCGCCCGCGCGGGCGAGCCGCTCGAGGCCGCACCCGCCCGAATCGTGCACCTCGGCGTCGGCGCGTTCCACCGCGCCCACCAGGCCTGGTACACGAGCCGCGCCCCCGACGCCGCCGACTGGGGCATCGCCGCCTTCACGGCACGCACCGACGCCGTCGCCCGGCGGCTGGCCCCCCAGGACGGCGTGTACACGCTCGTCGAGCGCGGACCCGAGGCCGACCGCTTCGAGCACATCGGGAGCATCGTCGAGGTGCACCCGGCCACCCGCACCGATCGACTGCGCGAGCTCGTGGCCGCCCCGTCCACCGCGGTCGCGACCCTCACCATCACCGAGGCCGGCTACCACCTGCGGCCCGACGGTGTGCTCGACCTCGCCGACGTCGAGATCGCCCACGACGTGGAGGCGCTGCGCGGCGGCCGCTTCGACGCGCTCCTGACACCGCTCGCGCGCCTGCTGCTCGGCCTCGCCGACCGACGGACGGACGGCGTGGAGCCGATCGCGATCGTGTCGTGCGACAACCTGCCCGACAACGGCGCCCGGCTCGCGGCCGCCCTCGCCGTGCTCGCCTCCGAGACGGGGCGCACGGGCGCGCTGCAGGCCGCGTCCTTCGTCAACACGAGCGTCGACCGCATCACCCCGCGCACCACCGAGGCCGACCTCGAGGCGATCGCCGAGGCCACCGGATGGCGCGACGAGGCCCCCGCGGTCACCGAGCCGTTCGCCGACTGGACCCTCTCGGGCGAGTTCCCCTCCGGGCACCCCGCCTGGGATGCGGCAGGGGCGCGCTTCGTCGGCGACATCCGCGCCCACACCCAGCGCAAACTGCTCGTGCTCAACGGCGGGCACCTCGTGCTCGCCTTCGAGGGCTTGCGGCGCGGGCTCGCGACCGTGGCCGACGCGATCGCCGACCGTGACTGCCGCCGGGCGCTCGAGCGCTTCTGGGACGAAGCCGCCCGCACCGTCGGCAGCCCCGACACGGACGCCTACCGCGCCGCGCTCGAGGAGCGGTTCGCGAACCGGCGGATCGAGCATCCGCTCGCACAGATCGCCGTCGACACGGTCACCAAGCTGAGCCTGCGGGTGCTGCCCGTGATCCGCGCCGAGCGCGCAGCCGGACGCGACGCCGCGGGCTCGACCGCGGTCGTCGCCGCGTGGGCGGCCTGCCGCACGGCGGGCCTGCTCCCGGGCGAGCGCAGCGACCGAGGAGAGTTTGACCGCGCGCTCGACACCCTGCTCGAAGGCGCCGACCCGCGCGACGGCGAAGCGATCGTCGCCGCCGTCACGCCTCCCGGGTGATCTCCACCGCGACGAACAGCTTCGAGCTCGACGGGCCCGCGTAGACGCCCCGCAAGGGGGCGACGTCGTTGTAGTCGCGGCCGCGGCCGACGATCACGTGCCGGTCGCCGATGTCGATCTGGTTGGTCGGGTCGAAGCCGTGCCACTGCCCGCAGTACCACTCCACCCAGGCGTGCGACTCCCCCGCCACCGTGACCCCGATGTCGGCATCCGGACGCGGATGCAGGTACCCGGAGACGTAGCGGGCCGCGATCCCCACCGAGCGCAGCGCGCCGAGAGCGAGGTGGGTGATGTCCTGGCAGACGCCCTTGCGGTGATCCCACGCCTCGGCGGCGGTCGTGTGCACCCCCGTGATGCCCGGCATGTACTCGATGCGCTCGCCGATCGCGGTGCAGATCGCACGAGCCGCCGTGCACGGGTCGTCGTGCTCGGCCGCGATCGCCTGCGCGAGCTCGACCACCTCCTGCGGCGGCCGGGTGCGCGGGGTCTGCACGAGCTGCTCGACGTACTCGGTGGCGCGCGCCGTCTCCGCGGCGAGCTCCGCCTTGCTGAGCCCGCGCTCGACATGGTCGCGGGGCCGCACCTCGATGAGGCTCGTGGCGGTGAGCGAGAGCTCGTGGTGCGGGTTCAGGATCTCGAAGCTCGAGACGCGCGTGCCCCAGTAGTCGACGTAGCTGTGGGTGCTCGACATAGGGGAGATGTCGAGGTTGGAGTAGAGCACGAGCTGCCCGTCGCCCGTGACCGGCAGCATCCGGGCCTCGTTGTACGAGGCGGTCGCCTCGCCCTCGTAATGGAAGCCGGTCACGTGACGGATGCGCAGGCGGTTCATGTGCTCTCCCCCGCCCAGCTCGGGGCGGCGTTGGTCGGGAAGTACCGCTGCCGGATCGCCTCGGATGCGGCGCTCGTGGCGAGCTGCACGTTGTCCATGTGGCGGGGCAGGTCGTCGATGATGTCGGCGATCGGGCGGTACTCGAGCTCGGAGCGGATCTGGCCGAGCAGGCGCTGGGCGTGGTCGGAGACGCCCACGCGATCCGACCGCGGTTCGATCTCACGCAGGCACTGCTCGGCGCGGGTGACCGAGAACAGGATGCTGCGCGGGAAGAGGCGGTCCAGCAGCAGGAACTCGGCCGCGTTGCGCGCGCTCGGCACGCCGCGGTAGGTGCGCAGGTAGGCCTCGTAGGCGCCCACCGAGCGCAGGATGGTGGTCCAGCTGGGACCGGACGCCTCGGTGAGCGAGCGGGTGGCGAGCAGGCGCGCCGTCATGTCGGCGCGCTCGATGGAGCGGCCGAGGGTGAAGAAGCTGTACGCCTCGTCGCGGCTCGTCGCCGACTCGATGATGCCCACCGCGAGCGCCGCGCGTTCGCGCACCCAGCCGAAGAACTCGTGCACCTTGTCGCTCGCGACCTTGCGCGGCATCCGGGCGCGGGTGGTGTTGAGCACCTCCCACAGCTCGGTCGAGACCACCTCGCGGGCGCGGCGGGCGTTCTCGCGCGCGGCGGCGAGCGAGTACGCGATCGAGGCCGGCTGGTTGCGGTCGACCGCGAGACTCGCGAGCACGTCCGCCCGGGCGATCTCGACATCCGGGGGCGCCTCCGCGCCCATCACGCTCAGCAGCGAGCGGCAGGCGAGGTTCTCCTCGATCCACGGGTCCTCGAGCAGCAGCTGCAGATGCACGTCGAGGATGCGCGCGGTGCCGTCACTGCGCTCGATGTACCGCCCGATCCAGAACAGGCTCTCGGCGATGCGGCTGAGCATCATGCCTCCCCTCCGGGAGTCATGGCGCGGCTGGAGCTACGACCCGGCGGCGGGAGGCGTTTCCCCCGCCCCGTGGTCGCGGCTCCAGCCGCGCCATGAACGGCGAGTTGTTGCTGCTGTTGCTGCTGGTCGTGCCGCGGGGCGTCCTGCGGGTTGTGGTCCTGGATGTGGCGCTCGCCGAGCACCGGGATGCTCGAGGTGACCGCCGCCTGCTCCGCCACGAGGCCCTGGATGTTGTGGTCGTGCGAGAACAGCGGATCGCTGCCGACGATCCAGGTGTCCTTCGACCCGCCGCCCTGCGAGCTGTTCACCACCAGCTGGCCTTCGGGCAGCGCCACCCGGGTGAGCCCGCCCGGCAGCACCCAGATGTCCGATCCGTCGTTGACCGCGAAGGGTCGCAGGTCGGCATGCCGGGGGCGCAGTCCGTCGTCGACGAGGGTGGGGATGGTCGACAGCTGCACGACGGGCTGCGCGATCCAGCCGCGGGGATCGCGCTGCAGGCGGGTGCGCAGCTGGTCGAGCTCCTCGCGCGAGGCGTCCGGGCCCACCACGAGCCCCTTGCCGCCCGATCCGTCGACGGGCTTCACGACGAGTTCGTCGAGCCGGTCGAGCACCTCCTCGAGCGCCCCGGCCTCCTCGAGCCGCCAGGTCTGCACGTTGGGCAGCAGCGGCTCCTCGGAGAGGTAGTAGCGGATGAGGTCGGGCAGGTAGGTGTAGACGAGCTTGTCGTCGGCCACACCGTTGCCGATCGCGTTCGCGATCGTCACGTTGCCGAGACGCGCGGCGAGCATGAGGCCCGGCGAGCCCAGCATCGAGTCGGCACGGAACTGCAGCGGGTCGAGGAACTCGTCGTCGACGCGGCGGTAGATGACATCCACGCGGGTGGGTCCGGCGGTGGTGCGCATGTACACCCTGCCGCCGGAGCAGAACAGGTCGCGCCCCTCCACGAGCTCGACCCCCATGAGCCGCGCGAGCAGGGTGTGCTCGAAGTACGCCGAGTTGTAGACGCCGGGGGTGAGCACGACGACGGTCGGGTCCTCGACCCCCTCCGGCGCCGAAGCCCGCAGCGCCCCCAGCAGCCGCTGCGGGTAGTCGCCGACCGGACGCACGCGCATCGAGACGAACAGCTCGGGCAGCGTCTGCGCCATGACGCGACGGTTCGAGATCACATACGAGACGCCGCTCGGCACCCGCACGTTGTCCTCGAGCACCCGCCAGGTGCCCGCCTCGTCGCGGATGAGGTCGATGCCCGACACCTGGATGCGCACGCCGTTCGCCGGTTCGATCCCCGCGGCCTCCCGGTGGAAGTGGCTGGACGAGCTGATGAGTCCCGCCGGGATCACCCCGTCGAGCACGGCCCGCTGGGTGCCGTAGACGTCCGAGAGGAAGGCCTCGAGCGCCTTCACCCGCTGCTTCACCCCCGCCTCGACGCCCGCCCATTCGGCCTGCTCGATGACGCGCGGCACGGCATCCAACGGGAACGGACGCTCCTCGCCGGCGAAGTCGAAGGTGACGCCCTGGGCGAGGTAGGAGTTGGCGAGCGCCTCGGTGCGACCGCGCAGCTCGTCCTGCGTCATGCGGGCGAGGGCCGCGTGGATCTCGCGATACGGATCGCGCGCGGCATCCGCCGAGGCGAACATCTCATCCCACGGCGGAGAGCCTTTTCGCCGCGTCGCGACGGCGCCGTAGCCCTCGAACAGGTCGCCCATGGCGGGAGCCTATTCCCGGGATGTTGCGCCGTTGTTTCGCGCGCCGCGGCTTAAAGGGAAACGGCCCGCCGAGGGGGATCGGACGGGCCGTCTCGCGGAGCAGGGGGTGCTCCGGGGGATCTCCCACGGAGGCGACCACCACAGCGCCTCCGCGGGAATGCACTCATGGTATGCAGGGAGTCTGGGCAATCGCCCCATGCGGGCTGAGAGATGCTGAGCGCCCGAACTCAGGTAAGGCTATCCTCATTTCTCGCGTACAGTGGGGGGGTGACCCGAGCCATCCGCAGCGCCCTCGCGACGATCGCGGTCGTGGTCCTGCTCGCCGGATGCGCAGCTCCCGGCGCGGGCGGAGCGCCCCAGACCCCGACCCCCACGGGCGACACGCGACCGCTCACCGAGCTGCCCCGCTACGACGACCCGCGGACCGTCGAAGGTCCGCGCACGGCCGTCATCTCCGACGACGCCATCACCCCCGTCGCCGACCACCCGGACCAGACGCTCCCCGCCACCGTCGTCTCCCACGACCCCGACGGCGATCGCCAGGTGACGGTCGACGACACCTCGCGCGTGCTCGCCATCGACCTCTCCGGTTCGCTCGCCGCCACCGTGTGGGGTCTCGGCCTCGGCGACACGCTCGTCGGGCGCGACATGTCGACCACCTTCCCGGGCACCGAAGAGCTGCCGGTGGTCACCTCGGGCGCCCACGCCGTCAACGCCGAGAGCGTGCTCGAGCTGCGACCCACCCTCGTCATCACCGACGGCAGCATCGGCCCGCGGGATGTGCTCGAGCAGCTCCGCGAATCCGGGGTCGCGGTCGTCTTCGTCGAGAACGGCGCGAGCTTCGAGGGCGCGGTCGAGCTCGCGCGCACCGTGGGGGCCGTCATGGGCGTCCCGGAGGTCGGCGAACTGCTCGCCGACCGGATCGCCGCCGACATCGCGGCGGTGCGCGCGCAGATCGACGAGATCGCCCCCGCCTCCCCCGACCGGAAGCTGCGCGTGGTGTTCCTCTACCTGCGCGGCGGCTCGGGCATCTACTACCTCTTCGGCTCCGAGTCGGGGGCGGACGTGCTCATCACCGGCCTCGGCGCACGCGACGTCGCCGGGGAGCTCGGTTGGCAGGGCTCCCGGCCGATGACCGACGAGGCGCTCATCGAGGCCGACCCGGATCTCATCCTGGTGATGACCGACGGGATCGCCTCCGCGGGCGGCATCGACGGCCTGCTCGCCGCGAAGCCCGCCGTCGCACTCACCGCCGCCGGGCAGCACCGCCGCTTCGTCGACATGGCCGACGGCGAGATCCTGAGCTTCGGCCCGCGTTCGGCGCGGGTGCTCGACGCGCTCGCGCGCGCCATCTACCTGAAGCCCTGAAGCTCGGCGGCTCGGCGGCTCTGAGGCTCGGCGGCTCGGCGGCTCGGCAGCCTCAGTCGGTCGGCGGGGCCGGCGGCTCGCCCAGGGCATCGAGCGCATCCCAGAACTCGACGTCGATGACCGCCGTCAGGTGGTCCTGCAGCTCGGCGAGGCGCGTGGTCGAGTTCACCCCGACGACCGTGGTGTGGATGCGCGGCTCGCGCAGCGAGAAGTGCAGTGCCGCCGTCGCGGGCTCCACCCCCCACTCCGCGCACAGGCGACGGAACGCCGCCACATGGTCCAGGAACGCGGGCGACGGCTCGGCGTAGCCGTAGGTGGCGCCGCGGAAGTTGTCGCCCGCGAGAATGCCCGCCCCGAACGGCGCCGCGTTGAACACCGTCATCCCCCGCTCCGTGGCGAGCCGCAGGATGCCCTCCGCCGCGCGGTTCACCACCGTGAAGCGGTTGTGGGTGAGCACCGCGTCGAACACGTCGGTGCGGATGTAGTCCTCGACGAGCCCGATCGTGCCGGCAGCGATGCCGATCGCCCCGATCCGCCCCTCCTCGCGCAGCCGGATGAGCGCCTCCACGGGACCGCCCGGCGCCATCCCCTCCGCGACGCTGATCGTGTACGGGTCGTGCAACTGGTAGAGCGGCAGCGTCTCCAGCCCCAGCCGTTCGGTCGACTCCTCGAAGGAGCGGCGCATCCGCTCGCCGTCGAACACCCCGGTGACCGGGTCCTGGTCGCCCTTCGAGAACACCCTGCGATCCTCCGGCAGGCCGCCGAGCGCACGGATCGCGTCGCCGATCAGGCGCTCGCTCGCGCCGTCCGCGTAGTTGTTGGAGGTGTCGAGCTGGCGCAGCGGCGAGCTCAGCAGTGCGGCCGCGAGGGACGCATCCGCGCCGGGGCGCTTGCCGAGACCGGAGGTGCCGATGGTGACGGGGGCGAGATCGCGCAGCATGCACTCATGCTGTCACGCCGCGGCGGCACCCTCGGCGGCCTCCCACGCCTCCACGATGAGCTCCGTGCCGAGCTCCGTGGGGTGCACGCCGTCGGCAGCGATCGCGGCGGCCCCGTGATGCGCGGCCGCCACCGTGAGGATGCGGTGCAGCGGCACGAATGCGGCGCCGAACTCGGTCGCGAGCGAGGCGACCGCGGCCCGCTTGCCGGCGAGATCGTCGAGCCACTCGTGCTGTTCGTCCCGCACCGGGGTGAGGAACGGCTCCACGAGGATGAGTCGCGGGCTCGAGGCGGCGCGCGCCTCGTCCAGCAGCCCGCGATAGACGGACTCGAAGTGCTCGGCGCTCGTCGGCTGACCACGGTCGAAGCGGCGCCACGTGTCGTTCACCCCCACGTAGACGGTGAGGATGCTCGGGGCGTGGGCGATGACATCCCTCCCCCATCGCTCGCGGAGGTCACCGATCCGGTCGCCGCTGATGCCCCGGTTGAGGATCGTGCGATGGAAGCCGCGGATGGCGGACTGCTCGGCCACGCGGCGCACGAAACCGGTGCCGAGACCCTGCGGGTCGTCGCGGCGGCCCGCGTCGGTGATGGAGTCGCCGATGAAGAGCACGGGGCCGGTCATGCCGCCAGGCTAGGGCCCGAGCAGGTTCGCGGCCACCGTCGCATGCACCGACTCGGTGTCGGAGGGGTGGTAGATGCCGGCCAGCACGTCGCGCTGCAGCCGGGCGAGCTCGCTCGAGGAGCGGTAGCCGCCCCCGCCCGCCACCCGCATCGCCTGGTCGACGACGTGGCGCGCGGTCTCGGTGGCGCGATGCTTGGCGCCGGTCAGCTCCCGGAACCAGCGCGCGCCGCGATCGGCGAGGCCGTCGACGTCCGCCGCGAGGGTCTCGAGCTGCGGGGCGAGCGCATCGAGCGCGAGCGCGGCATCCGCCACCCGCCAGCGGATGTCGGGGTCGGCCGCGTACGGCGCCCCGCCGTTCTTGAGGCTGGTGCGCTTCTGGGCCGCCTCGACGGCGAGCTCGAGCGCGCGATCCGCGATCCCGGCGTAGACGGCCCCGATGAGCAGCAGGAAGTTGGCGAACAGGCCGAAGATGAACGGATCCGCGTTGGGCCCGAGCGGCAGGAAGCGCACGATCCGCGCATCCGGGATCACCACGTGGTCGAGCTTCGTCGTGCGGCTCTGCGTGGCGCGCATGCCGAGGGTGTCCCAGTCGTCGAGCGTGGTCACGCCGGCGTCGTCGCGTGTGACGATGCCGTGCACGAGCCGCGGGGCGCCCTCGCCGTCGGCCTGCTTGCCGAACACGATGAGGCGGGTCCAGGCGGGCGCGAGCGAGGTGAAGATCTTGGTACCCGTGAAGGCGAAGCCCGGCACCGGATCCTCGACACGCTCGGCGGTGGTGAGCGAGTCCCACATGACGAGGTCGTTGCCGGGCTCCGAGTTGCCGAAGGCGAACAGCTCGCCGGCCTCGGCATCCGCGAGCACCCAGGCGAGCGAGTCGTCGCCGCGGTCGGCGAGGGTTCGGGCGATGCCCACCACGACGAGGTGCATGTTGACCGCGAGGGCGGTCGCGGGGGCGTGGGCGGCGAGCAGCCGCTGGTCGCGCACGCACTCGAGCAGGCTGCGCGGGCGCAGATAGCCGACCTCACGCAGTTCGGCGAGATCCTCGTCGAAGAAGGCGTTGTCGCGGTCGTACCCGGCGGCGCGGGAGCGGATGCGGTCGAGGAGCTCGGGGGTCAGCACGGACACCTCACCACGCTACGCGCGGCTCCCCGAAAGTACGCACTTCTGTGCCCCGAAAGGCCCGGAAGTGCGTTGAAGTGCGTACTTTCGCGGATTCAGGCGGCGCCGAGCTGGCGGCGGGCCTCGTCGATGACTCCCAGCACCTCGATGCTCGTCTGAAGCGGATGCTCAGGGGCCTCGGTGCGGCCCTCGGCGATGTGGGAGGCCACCGCGGCGGCCTGGTAGGCGAGCCCGTCCCGCCAGCGCAGCTCGGTCTCGTCCTCCCAGTGGGCGGCCCCGCCGCCGGCGCGCTCGATGCGGAACCGGCCGGGCGCCACGAACGGCTCCGCGACGATCGACAGTCCGTCGCGGCCGGTGACGCTGCCGACGATCGGCAGGTCGGTCGTCATGCTCGTGAACGAACTGCCGGAGACGTCCGCCCCCCAGCCGAGCACGACGCGCGCGTCGGCATCCACCCCGGTGGGCGCGAGCTCGCCGCTCGCCGAGATCGAGCTGGGGCTGCCGCCGAGGGTGAAGTGCAGCCACCACACGGTGTACACGCCGAGGTCGAGCAGCCCCCCGCCGCCGAGGGCGGGGTCGAAGGCGCGGCTGTGCGGGTCGTCGTCGAAGCGCCCGGCGAAGGTGGCTGCGGCGCCGAACGGCTCGCCGAGCGCGCCGTCATCCAGGAGGCGCCGGATGATCGTGGTCTGCGGCAGGAAGCGCGACCACATGGCCTCCATCGCGAACACACCCGCGGTGCGGGCGGCGAGCGCGATCTCGGCGGCCTGCGCGGCCGAGACAGCGATCGGCTTCTCGATGAGCACATGATTGCCGGCGTCGATCGCGAGCAGGGCGAGGGCGCGGTGCTCGGAGTGCGGGGCGGCGATGTAGACGACATCCACCTCGGGGTCGGCCACGAGCGCCGCGTAGGCGCCGTACGAACGGGGGATGCCGTGCCGGGCCGCGAAGGCCTCCGCGCGCTCGGCGGTGCGCGACGCGACCGCCACCACCCGCTGGTCGGTGTTCGCGTGGAGCGTGGTCACCCAGTCGTGCGCGATCGCGCCGGGCGCGAGCACGCCCCACCGCAGCACGGGCCCGCCTCGCAGCGGCACGTGGCTGGGCTCGGGAAAGTGCGCGAAGCTCATCCCCGCACGCTACCGCCACCCCTCCGCGAGAGTACGTGCTTCTGGGGTCGTTTCGGGCTCAGAAGGCACAGAAGTACGTACTTTCGGGGAGATCGGCGAGGGGTCAGGGGGCGAGCTCGAGCAGGACCGCCTCGAGCTGGTCGACCGCCCAGTCGAGCTCGGACGGCTCGATGACGAGGGGCGGCGCGAGGCGGATCGTGGAGCCGTGGGTGTCCTTCGCGAGCACCCCGCGTTCGGCGAGCAGCTCGGCCACCCGGCGGCCGGTCGCGAGCGCGGGATCGATGTCGATGCCCGCCCACAGCCCCGCGGAACGCACCGCGACGACGCCGCGCCCGAGCAGCGCATCCAGCCGCTCGCGCAGCTGCACCCCCAGTCGCGCGGCCCGCCTCTGGTACTCGCCCGACTCGAGCAGCCCCACGACCGCGAGACCGACGGCGGCCGCGAGCGGGTTGCCGCCGAACGTCGAACCGTGCTCGCCGGGTCGCAGCACCCCGAGCACCTCGGCATCCCCCACGACGGCGCTGACCGGCACGATGCCCCCGCCGAGCGCCTTGCCCAGCAGGTAGAGGTCCGGGATCACGCCCGCGTTGTCGCACTGGAAGGTCGCGCCCGTGCGCCCCAGCCCCGACTGGATCTCGTCAGCGATGAACAGCACGCCGGCATCCCGGGTGAGGCGGCGCACCGCCGGAAGGTAGTCATCCGGGGGGATGATGATGCCCGCCTCCCCCTGGATGGGTTCGAGGAGCACGGCGACGACGTCGTCGTCGAGCGCGGCCGCGAGCGCCGCGGCATCCCCGTACGGCACCGAGACGAAGCCCGGCGTGTACGGGCCGAAGTCGGCGCGCGCCTCCGGGTCGTTCGAGAAGGAGATGATCGTGGTGGTGCGGCCGTGGAAGTTGCCGTCGGCCACGATGATCTTCGCCCGGTCGTGCTCGACGCCCTTCACCCGGTAGCCCCAGGCGCGCGCCACCTTGATCGCCGACTCGACGGCCTCCGCGCCCGTGTTCATCGGCAGCACCAGCTGCTTGCCGGCGAGCTTCGCGAGTCCCTCGAGGAACGGCCCGAGCCGGTCGTTGTGGAAGGCGCGACTCGTGAGGGTCACCCGGTCGAGCTGCGCCTTCGCGGCATCCACGAGCACCGGATGGCCGTGCCCGAAGTTGAGCGCCGAGTACGCGGCCAGGCAGTCCAGGTAGCGCCTGCCGTCGACATCCGTCACCCAGGCGCCGAACGCCTCGGCCACCACGACCGGGAGGGGGTGGTAGTTGTGCGCGCCGAACTCCTCCGCCTGCGCGAGGTAGCGCGCCGTCGTCGGGACCAGCAGCGGGTCGTTCATCGCCGCAGCTCCAGGGTGCAGCACTTCACCCCGCCGCCGCCGAGCAGCAGCTCGGAGAGGTCGACACCGTGCGGGATGTAGCCGCGCTCGCGCAGCTGGCGCGCGAAGTCCTCGGCACGGGAGGCGATCACGACGTTGCGGCCGTCGCTGAAGCTGTTGAGTCCGAGGACGGCGGCGTCCGCGTCGGTCACGTGGATGGCATCGGGGAAGCGCTGCTCCAGGATGGCGCGGCTCGCCTCGTCGAAGGCCTTCGGCAGGTAGGCGACGGATGCCGGACCGCCGGCGGAGTCGAGCACCGCGAGGGCGGTGTCGAGGTGGTAGAACGCGGGATCGACGAGCCGCAGGGTGACGACCTCGCGCCCGTAGATCCTGCGCAGTTCGTCGTGGCTCGCGGCGTCCGAGCGGAAGCCGGTGCCCGCGAGGATCGTGTCGCCGACGAGCAGGAAGTCGCCCTCGCCCTCGTTGGTCGAGACCGGTTCACGCACCTGGAAGCCGGCGGCGGCGAACCAGTCCAGGTAGGCGGGGCCTTCGGGGCCGCGCTCCGGGTACTGGAAGCGGGCGCCGTAGGCGATGCCGTCGAGCACGAAGCCGCCGTTGGCGGCGTAGACCATGTCGGGCAGCCCCGGGATCGGGTCGATGAGCTGCACCTCGAAGCCGAGCGAGAGGTAGAGCTCGTAGAGCGTCTGCCACTGCTCGAGCGCCATGCCGGTGTCGGTGGGCTGCTCGGGGTGCATCCAGGGATTGATGCGGTAGCTGACGGTGAAGAACTCGGGGCGGCACATGAGCACGGTGCGGTGCGTGGCGCGGCGTTCGGCCGTGGTCGGGGCGGGCTCGATCAGGGTCATGGCTTCAGTGTCGCACGCACGCATCCGGAGGTTCCGGGCGGCACCTGCAGCATTTCTGCGCGATCATCCTGCAAGGCGCAATGAATCGGCGTAGCCTCGCGGGGTGGACAACATCGACTACGGCATCCTCGATCTGCTGCGCCAGAACGCCCGCACGGGCTACGGCGACATCGGCGACAAGGTGGGGCTCTCGGCCTCCGCGGTGAAGCGACGCGTCGATCGACTCGTGGCGGATGGCGTGATCCGCGCCTTCACCATCCAGGTGGACCCGGCGGTCGACGGCCGCGGCACCGAGGCCTACGTGGAGCTGTTCTGCCGGGGCACGGTGGCCCCCGACGAGCTCAAGCGCATCCTCTCCCAGGTGCCGGAGGTCGTGGAGGCCTCCACGGTGACCGGATCCGCGGATGCCGTGGTGCACATCCGCTCGCGCGACATCCCCTCGCTCGAGGACGCCCTCGAGCGCGTGCGGATCGCGCCGAGCGTCGACCACACCCGCAGCGCGATCGTGTTGAGTCGGCTTATCCACCGCAACTACGACTGACGCTTGCCCGCGAGGTTTTGTATTGCTACGTTGATACAAACCTCGCACAAAGGAGCGTCATGATCTCGACCACCACCCTCGGCTGGGCCGCCGCGATGGGCGTGCTCGCCGTCGTGGCCGCGGTCGCCCCGCTCGTCACCACGCGCCGGAGCCCCGCCGCGAGACTGTCCCGCACCGTGGGGCTGATGCCCCCCGAGCAGCCGTTGCTCGGGGTCGTGGATCGCCGCGGACGCCGCCTCATCCGCTGGCAGAGCACGGGAGGCGCCCTCGGCCTCGTCGCGACCGTCGGCGGCGCACTCCTCGCGGCCCTCACCGGCCTGACCCCCGACCCCGCCACCCTGCTGCCGTGGATCGGTTTCGCGGGAATCCTGATCGGCGGCAGCCTGGCGGCGCTTCTCGCCGTCGTGAGCGATCGGACCACCGCCGACCCGACCACCCCGCGCGTCGCCCACACGCGCGCCGTCCGGCTGCGGGACTACATCGACCCGCTCGAGGTGAACGGTGCGCGCGTCCTCGCGGCGCTCGGCACCATCGCGGCCGTCGTCGCCCTCGCCTGGCCCGCGCCGTTCGCCACCCTCGAACCGTTCCGCTTCGTCGTCGCCCTCAGCGCGGCGGGGGCGCTCGCGGCACTCGCCCTCGCGGAGATCGGCGGACGACGCATCGTGCTCGCCCGGCCGCGCACGGCCGACAGCCCCGTCGCACTCGCGTGGGACGACGCGCTCCGCTCGGCCGATCTGCGCACCCTCTTCACCGCGCCGCTGCTGCTGGGGCTCTACGCGACCATCTTCGGCACCCCGGTGCTCACCACCCCACTGCTCGAGGTGCTCCCGGAGCCATGGATCTTCGTCGCGATCAACGTCGGCGCCTACCTCGGCGTCGCCGTCATCATCGCGGTGGTCGTGATCGCCCTCCTGCGCCAGCCCGGCCGCTACTACCTGAAGCGGCTCTGGCCCGAGGTCGCGGCCGCGGCAGCCCTCGCCGGGAGCGCCCGATGACCCTGCTCACCGTCGACCCGGCATCCGCGATCCCCCCGTTCGAGCAGCTGCGCCAGCAGTTGGTGACACAGATCACCTCGGGCGAGCTCGCCCACGGCTCCCGCCTGCCGACGGTGCGTCGACTCGCCGACGACCTGGGTCTCGCACCCAACACGGTCGCCCGCTGCTATCGCGAGCTGGAGCAGGCCGGCGTCATCGAGACCCGCGGCCGCAACGGCAGCTTCGTGTCGTGGTCGGCGGATGCCGGTGAGGCCCGCGTGGAGCAGGCCGCCCAGCAGCTCGTGGTGCTCGCCCGCGAGCACGGGGTGGCCGCCGAGCGGGTGCGCGCCCTCCTCGACGCCGCCTTCGGCGCCTGAGCCCCCGGCCCGCTGCCGCTGCCGCACACGCTGCCCCCGCCCATCTCAAGGAGTCGGGCATCCCATCTCAAGGAGATGGCATCCACATCCGCATCCGCAGCAACAACAGGCGACTCCCGTCACACCGACTCCTTGAGATGGGTTGCCCGACTCCTTGAGATGGGATCCCCGACTCCGTGAGATGGGATCTGCGGGTGGTCAGTGACCCTCGACGTTGCTGTCGACACCCGCATCCGGACCGCGGGAGAGTGTCGCGAGCTCGGCGAGCTCGGCATCCGTGAGCGCGAAGTCGAAGATCGCGAGGTTGTCGCGCATTCGCGCAGGCGAGGCCGACTTGGGGATCACCACGAGCCCCTGCTGCACGTGCCAGCGCAGCACCACCTGCGCCGGGGTGCGGCCGAGGCGCTCCGCGAGCGATCGCACGACCGGCTCGCCGAGCACCCCGGCCCCGTTCCCGCCGAGCGGGCTCCACGACTCGGTGACGATGCCGTGAGCCGCCCCGTACGCGCGCTGCGCCTCGCGCGTCACGTGCGGATTGAGCTGGATCTGGTTGACCGCCGGCACGACGCTCGCCTCGGCGAGCAGGGTGTCGAGGTGCTCGGTGCGGAAGTTGGAGACCCCGATCGCCCGCGCGCGGCCGTCGGCGTGCAGCCTCTCGAAGGTCTTCCAGGTGGAGACGAACTGCCCCCGCGCGGGCAGCGGCCAGTGCATGAGCAGCAGGTCGACGTAGTCGAAGCGCATCCGCTCGAGCGCCGCCTCGAGTCCGCCGATCGCCCTGTCGTCGCCCTGGAACTCGCCGTCGAGCTTCGTGGTCACGAAGAACTCCGAGCGCGCGATGCCGCTGCGCCGGATGCCCTCGGCGACGCCCGCCTCGTTGCCGTAGCGGGTGGCGGTGTCGATGTGGCGGTAGCCGAGTGCGGCGGCGGCCTCCACGGCATCCGCCACCTGGGCGTCGTCGAGCGGCCAGGTGCCGAGGCCGAGCTGCGGGATGGCGGCACCGGTGTTGAGCGGGATCGCGGGGATGGTCATGACTCAACGGTAGGCGATCTCGATAAGCCGCCTCCTGCGGCACTCGATCAGCGAAGCGGCAGCCCCAGCAGGGCGCGGTCGGGGGTGCCGAAGCGGTGGGCGGTGATCGACACGGACTGCTCGCGCAGGAACGGCAGCAGCTCGATGCGGCCCGCCGCCGTGACCGGACCGCCGTAGATCGCCACATCCGGGGAGCCGCCGATCTCGGCCGCGAGCGCCCCGGGGTCGCCGCCGACGAGCCGGAGACGCGCGGGCAGCTCGCGCGCGGCACGCGCCGCGAACGCCGCGTCGTCCTCGACGAGGATCGACCAGCGCCACTCCTCCGCGAGCGTCGCGATCCGCAGCGGCACGGCCGAGCTGATCGCGACCCGCGCCCGTGCGAGCGCCGCCGCCGCGAGCACCCGCACGAGCTCCGGAAGCGAACCGCCCTCGGCCAACCGCACCGTCACCTCGGCCGGCCGATAGCGGAAGACGTTGCGTTCGACCCCCAGCTGCGACGCATCCCGAGGTTCGCCGAACTCGTCGGCCCAGGCATCCGCGTCCGAGTACGCGCCGCGGCGCACGGCGTCGAAACCGCCGTAGTCGAGGGCCGGCTGGAACGCCTCCACGAGCTCGCGCACCCGACGCTCGAGGCCGTCGAGGCGCAGCTCGCCGTCGGGCGCTGCGGGCACCGGGTGCCAGCTGCCCAGCACGAGCAGGGTGTTCGGCCCGCCCGCCTTCGCGCCCGGCCCGACGCTCGAGCGCTTCCAGCCGCCGAACGGCTGCCGCCGTACGATCGCGCCCGTGATGGGCCGGTTCACGTAGAGGTTGCCCGCCTGCACCGCATCCACCCAGTGCGCCACCTCGTCGGCGTCGAGCGAGTGGATGCCGGCGGTCAGCCCGTAGGCGACGGCGTTCTGGAGGGCGAGCGCCTCATCCAGGTCGGCGGCGCGCATGAGGCCCAGCACGGGGCCGAAGTACTCGGTGCGGTGGAAGTCGGAGCCGGCCACCACACCGTCGCGCACGCCCGGCGACCAGAGCCGGTCGCTCGCGTCGAGCTGGCGCGGCTTCACGAGCCACGACTCGCCTTCGTCCAGCTGGGTGAGGCCGCGCGCGAGCTTGCCGCGCAGCGGCTCGATGATCGGCCCCACGACGCTCGCGGGATCCTGCGGATAGCCGACCGCGAGGCTCGTCACGGCATCCGCGAGTTGCCGCCGGAATCGCTTCGAGTCGCCGACCGAGCCCACGAGGATGGCGAGGGACGCCGCCGAGCACTTCTGTCCCGCGTTGCCGAACGCGCTCGCCACGAGGTCCTTCACCGCGAGGTCGAGGTCGGCGCTCGGCGTCACGACGATCGCGTTCTTGCCGCTCGTCTCGGCGAGCAGCGGCAGCTCCGGCCGCCAGGAGCGGAACAGCGCGGCGGTCTCGTACGCGCCGGTCAGCACGACCCGTCCCAGCTCGGGAGCCGTCACGAGCCGCCGCCCGAGCTCGCCCTCGTCGACATCGACGAGCACGAGCAGCTCGCGCGGCACCCCGGCCTCCCACAGGGCCTCGGCGAGCACCGCGCCCGCCCGCCGCGCCTGCGGGGCGGGCTTCAGGATCACCGCGGACCCCGCCGCGAGCGCCGCGAGCACTCCGCCCGCCGGGATCGACACCGGGAAGTTCCACGGCGGCACGACGAGGGTGAGGCCCGCCGGCACGAAGGAGGCGTCCCGGATGCTGCCCAGCTCGCGAGCCCGCTCCGCGCAGTAGAGCGCGAAGTCGACCGCCTCGCTCACCTCCGCATCCGCCTCGGCGAGCGTCTTGCCCGTCTCGGAGGCCATCACCTCGACGAGTCGTCCGCGCGACACGGCGAGCACCTCCGCGCAGCGGTCGAGCAGCTCCGCGCGGGCGTGTGCGGGCACGCGCGCCCAGTGCGCGCCCGCCTCGGCGGCGGCGCGGACGAGCGCGTCGAGGCGCGCCGCGTCGTCGATGCGCGCCGCGGCGATCGTCGCGGATCCGAGTGTGCTGGTGGCCGACCGTTCGAGGATGCCGCGCGCCCACACCCGATTCGCCACGAGCGAGGGATCGGTGTCGGGTTCGTTGCGGAAGGCCTGCGGTGCGCGCGGCAGGGGCGGGCTCAGCCGGTTCTGGGTGCGGTTCGGCGGCGGCACCTCGTCGTCGACGCCCGCGAGCGAGGCCGCGAAGCGCTCCGCCTCGCGCGCGAACGCCTCCTCCGAGCCGCCCAGCTCGAACACCGCCGACATGAAGTTCTCCTCGCTCGCGTTCTCCTCCAGGCGGCGCACGAGGTAGCTGATGGCGGCGTCGAACTCGGCGGGGTGCACGACGGGCGTGTAGAGCAGCAGGCGCCGCACATCCGCGCGCACGGCCTGCGCGTGCGCGGATGCCATCCCGAGCAGCATCTCGACGTCGACGCGGTGCTCCACCCCGCGCCGGGTCGCGAGCAGCCAGGCGAAGGCGAGGTCGAAGAGGTTGTGCCCGGCCACCCCGATGCGCACGGCATCCGTCGCCTCCGGGGTGAGTGCGGCCACGAGCATCCGCTTGTAGTTGGTGTCGGTGGATCGCTTGCTCGGCCAGGTGGCGAGCGGCCAGCCGTGCATCGTCGCGTCGACCCGCTCCATCGCGAGGTTCGCGCCCTTGACGATGCGCACCTTGATGCCCGCGCCCCCGGACGCCACGCGCGCACGCGCCCACTCGGTGAGGCGCGCGAGGGCGGCCACGGCGTCCGGCAGGTAGGCCTGCAGCACGACACCCGCCTCGAGGCGCGCGAGCTCGGGACGCTCGAGCAGTCGCGTGAACACCGCGAGCGTCAGGTCGAGGTCGCGGTACTCCTCCATGTCGAGGTTGATGAATGCGGGCGTGCGGGCGGATGCCGCCTGCGCGTAGAGCGGGGCGAGACGCTCGATGACGCGGTCGACCGTCTCGTCGAATCCCCACAGCGACAGCTGGCTCGCGACCGACGAGACCTTGATCGAGACGTAGTCGACGTCGTCGCGGGCGAGCAGCTCCTGGGTGCCGGCGAGCCGGCGCCGGGCCTCCTTCTCGCCGAGCACCGCCTCGCCGAGCAGGTTCACGTTGAGGCGCGCCCCGCCGGCGCGCGCATGCGCGAGCGCCGCGGTCAGCCGTTTCGGCGTCGCGTCGATCACGAGGTGGGCCACCATCCGGCGCAGCACCCGGCGGGCGATCGGGATGACGATCCAGGGCAGCAGCACCCCGATGCCGCCGCCCAGGGCGACGAGCATCCGCAGGTACCACGGGAGGAAGCGGGGCACGCGGCGCGAGAGTCGCTCGAAGCCGCGCGCGGCCACGTGCAGGTCGTCGGGTCGCACGACGCGGTCCACGAAACCGAGGGCGAAGTCGAGGCCGTGCGGGTCTTTGAGGAGCGCGGCGAGCCGTGCGGCGCCCGCATCCGGTTTCACGTCCTCGGCCGCGGCGAGCCAACGCCGCACGAGCGCGTTCACCTCGTCGGGGCTCGGCAGATCGGGGGGCACCGCCATGTTCCGAGAATAGACAAGCGCCCCGCGGTCGTTTCCGCCGCGGGGCGCTCGTCTCGTGCGTGGTTGGTGCAGTTTCGGCCGGATGGCACCCGCGAAACCGCGCCATCCGGCCGAAACCGCGACACTCAGGCTGCGGCGGCGGCAGCCTCGAGCTTGCGTGCACGCACCTCGCGCAGCGCGCCGGCCCAGCTCTCGAGCTGCTCGACGAGGTTCTGCAGGCTCGAGAGGTGCTGCTCGCCCGGGGTGAAGGTGCGGAAGCCCTCGAAGTCGTGGATGAGCGAGAAGGCGAGCTGCTGACGCACGTCGGCGATCTGGATCTCGCCGAGGATCGGGCGCAGCATGTCGGCCGCGCGGCCGCCGTTGGCGGTGGCGCCGTAGCTCACGAGAGCCGCCGCCTTGTCGTTCCACTCGCGGTAGATGAAGGAGATCGCGTTGAGGAGTGTCGCCGCGGGGGCGTGGTTGTACTCGGGGGTCACGAAGATGAAGCCGTCGAAGGAGTCGATCTTCTCGGCCCACGCCACGGTGTGCGCGTTCGCGTAGCGGCCGGCGGATGCCGGGATGCCCTCGTCGAGGAACGGCAGGTTCACCTCGGCCAGGTCGACGATCTCGTACTGGGCGTCGCTGAGGCGCGAGGCGTGGGTCTGCACCCAGTTCGCGACCTGGTCGCCGACGCGACCGGGACGGGTGCTGCCGATGATGATGCCGATGCGGAGCGGGCTGCTCATGACGGGGGTTCCTCCTGGGAGTAGTTGACGTGTCATCGTAGCCCAACTAGTTGACAGATCAACCTATTCCCGAGGCGCACGGTATTCTCGTCGCATGTCGACCGTCTCCGAGGTGAGTCCCGAGGATTGGGCCGTCTGGAGTGACTACTACCGGGCGGGCCGCGAGCTCACGCGCGCCTTCGACAAACGGCTCCTCGACGACGCCGGCATCTCGCATCCCGAGTACCTCGTGATGCTGACGCTGTGGCAGGCGCCCGAGCACCACCTGCGCACCGGCGAACTCGCCGACGACCTCGCCTGGGAGAAGAGCCGCGTCTCGCACCAGGTCACGCGGATGGTCGCCCGCGGCCTGCTCGACCGGCGCGAATGCGCCACCGACGCGCGCGGCGTCTGGGTGGGCCTCACCGCCGAAGGCCGCCGCACCCTGCTGCGCGCCACCCGCGACCACACCACCGCCATCCGCGAATGGTTCTTCGACGTGCTGAGCGACGAGGAGAAGCACATCATCCAGCAGGCGTCGCAGCGGATGCGCGCGAAGCTCCTCACCGACGGCGTCGCGCCGCTCCCCCGCGAGAGGGAGGCGAGCGAGGCCGGCGCGGCCTAGGCTCGCCGCGTGAGCAGCCCCCACGAGCCATCCGGCGACCCCGCCGCGAGCACCTGGACACGGCCCGCGCCGACCCGGCGCGAACGGCTCATCGACCTCGCGACGGCCGCGGGACTCTTCGTCGCGGCCATCCTCAGCCAGCAGCTGTACCGCATCGCCGGCGTCTACGAGAAGCCCGCCGACGGCCTCCTCACGATCGCGCTGCTCGCCGTGATGACCCTGCCGCTCGCGCTGCGCCGGAGCCATCCGATCCCGACCGTGTTCGTGGTGGCCGCGGCGTTCACCGCGGGCGGCTTCCTGCAGGTGCCCGAGCTCCTCATCAACAACATCGCGCTGTTCGTGGCGCTGTACTCGGTGGGCGCCTGGGTGTCGCGCCGCGGGCTCGCCGGCGGCGTGCGCACCGTCGTCGTCATCGGGATGGGCGTCACGCTGCTGCTCGCGCTGTTCCAGTCCGCGACCGATCCCGACGCGCTCTCGGGCCTGTCGCGTGTCGGCGCCTTCTCGCCGCTCGTCGCCTACCTGCTCATCCAGGTGCTCATCAACCTGCTCTACTTCGCGGCGGCCTGGTGGTTCGGCGACCGCGCCTTCGCCGGGGCGCGCCAGCGCGCCGAGCTCGAGAGCCGCACCGCCGAGCTCGAGGCCGAACGCGGACGCACCGCCGAGCAGGCCGTCGCCCTCGACCGGGTGCGCATCGCCCGTGAACTGCACGACGCGGTCGCCCACCACGTGAGCGTCATCGGCATCCAGGCGGGCGCCGCGCGCACCGTGCTGCGCAGCGACCCGGATGCGGCATCCGCGGCCCTGCAGACGATCGAGACCACCACGCGCGAGACGATCCGCGAACTGCACGAGATGCTCACGACGCTGCGCGACCCCGAGGAGCTCGAGTCGGCGCGCGGGATCGACCGGCTCGACGAGCTCGTGACGGCATCCGCGGAGGCGGGCGTGCCGGCGAGCTTCCAGGTGATCGGGGAGCCGGTGGCGGTGCCCGCGATCGCGAGCGTCAACCTGTACCGCATCGCACAGGAGGCCCTCACCAACGTGCGCAAGCACGCCGGCCCCGACGCGACCGTCGACGTGCGCGTGCGGTACGGCACCGGGCACGTCGAGCTCGAGGTGGCGAACTCGGGCGGCGTGTCCGCGCGGCGGCTCCCCGGGGGTCTCGGCCAGCTGGGGATGCGCGAACGCGTCGCCGCCTCGGGCGGAACGCTCGAACTCGGGCCGCGCAGCCGGGGCGGCTACCTCGTGCGGGCGCGCATCCCGCTGCCGGAGCCCGCGGCGTGACGCGCGTGCTGCTGGTCGACGACCAGGCCCTCGTGCGCACCGGCTTCCGGGTGATCCTGGACGCCCAGCCCGACCTCGATGTGGTGGGCGAGGCGGGCGACGGGCTCGAGGCGATCGCGGCGGCCGCCGCACACGCTCCCGACGTGGTGTGCATGGACGTGCAGATGCCCGGTCTCGACGGCCTCGAGGCGACCCGCCGCCTCACGGCAGCGCCCGGGGCCCCCGCCGTGCTCGTGCTGACCACCTTCGACCGCGACGACTACCTGTTCCGCGCGCTCGAGGCGGGCGCATCCGGGTTCCTGCTGAAATCGGCGAGCCCCGAACAGCTCGTCGAGGCCGTGCGGGTGCTCGCCTCCGGCGACGCGCTGCTCTCCCCCGCCGTCACCCGGCGGGTCATCGCGCGGTTCGGTGCCGCCGCCCCGCCCGAGTCGCCATCCGAGGGCGCGCTGCCCGAGCTCACCGAGCGCGAATCGGAGGTGTTCGCCCTGCTCGCCGACGGCCTCTCGAACGCCGAGATCGCCTCCGCCCTCTACGTGGGCGAGGCGACCGTGAAGACCCACGTCTCCAACATCCTGCTGAAACTCGGCGTGCGCGACCGCGTGCAGGCCGTGGTGCACGCCTACCGTTCCGGCTTCGTGCACCCGTAGTCGGATCCGCCGCCCGGCGTCCGTCGCAGGGGGGAGGCGGATGCCGCGGGCGGTGCCTAGCGTGAGAGCGGAACGAAGGAGGCCCCGTGCTCGAGATCCGAGACGTGAGGAAGACCTACGGCACGCGACGCGTGCTCGACGACGTGAGCTTCGACGTGGTCCCCGGACGGATGACCGGCTTCGTCGGCGGCAACGGCGCCGGCAAGACCACCACGATGCGCATCATCCTGGGGGTGCTCGACGCCGACGGCGGCAGCGTGACCCTCGACGGGGAGCCGCTCGGGCCCACCGGCCGCCGCCGCTTCGGCTACATGCCCGAGGAGCGCGGCCTCTACCCGAAGATGAAGCTCGCCGAACAGCTCGTCTACCTCGCCCGGCTGCACGGGCTCACACCCGCCGACGCCGCCGCCAACACCGACGCCCTCCTCACCCGCCTCGGCCTCGCCGAGCGGGCCGGCGACCCCGTCGAGAAGCTCTCCCTCGGCAACCAGCAGCGCGCCCAGATCGCCGCCGCCCTCGTGCACGATCCCGAGGTGCTCATCCTCGACGAGCCGTTCTCGGGCCTCGACCCGATGGCCGTCGAGACCGTCTCCGAGGTGCTCGCCGACCGCGCCCGCGGGGGCGTGCCCGTGCTGTTCTCGAGCCACCAGCTCGATATCGTCGAGCGGCTCTGCGACGACCTCGTCATCATCGCCGACGGCCGCATCCGGGCCGCTGGACCCCGCGACCGCCTCCGCGAGGAGCATGCCACGCTCCGCTACCAGCTGCAGAGCTCCGCCGACGCCGGCTGGCTGCGCGACGAGGCCGGCATCACGGTCATCGAGGCCGACGGCGGGTTCGCCGTCTTCGACGCCGACGACCCGGATGCCGCGAGTCGCGTGCTGCGCGGGGCCCTCGCGCGCGGCGAGGTCACCGACTTCGCCCGGCAGCATCCCTCCCTCTCCCAGATCTTCAAGGAGGTCATCCGATGAGCACCGCACGTGCCGGCGTGGAGCCGCGCGCCTACTCCACCCCGCGCACCATCTGGCTCGTCGCCACCCGCGAGATCATGGTGCGGCTGCGCAGCGTCGCCTTCCTGGTGTCGACGGGCATCCTGCTGCTCCTGCTGCTCGGCTCCGTCGTGGTGGGGGCGCTGACCGCGATCAACGCGGAGCCGCCCAAGGTCGCGGTGGTCGCGGGGGTCGAGCTCCCGGCGGGAGCCGAGCTGACGGTGACCGATGTCGACACCCGCGCCGAGGCCGAGGCGCTCGTCACGGACGGCACCGTCGATGCCGCCGTGCTCCCCGACGACGGCCCGCTCGGCCTGAGCGTGCTCGCCGACGACACCCCGCCGCTCGGCGTCATCCAGGCGCTCAGCGTGGCCCCGCCCGTCGAGCTGCTCAACACGAGTCCCACGGGCGGCTTCGTCGGCTACCTCGTGGCGATCGGCTTCGGGCTCGTCTTCTTCATCTCGGCGATGACCTTCGGGCAGACGATCGCCCAGTCGGTCGTCGAGGAGAAGCAGACGCGAGTGATCGAGATCCTGCTCGCCACCATCCCGACCCGGGCGCTGCTGGCCGGCAAGATCCTCGGCACCACGATCCTGGCGCTCGGGCAGATCGCCCTGCTGCTCGCGGCATCCGTGATCGCCCTCACCGTGACCGGGCAGAGCGAGCTGCTGCTCGGACTCGGGCTGCCGTTCGTCTGGTTCGCGCTGTTCTTCGTGCTCGGCTTCATCGTGCTCGCGGCGCTCTTCGCGGCGACCGGCGCGATGGTCTCGCGCCAGGAGGACATCGGCTCGACGACCACGCCGGTCACGCTGCTCGTGATGATCCCCTACTTCGTGGTGGTGTTCTTCAACGACAACGACCTCGTGGTGACGATCATGTCGTACGTGCCGTTCTCGGCCCCGGTGGGGATGCCGCTGCGGCTGTTCCTCGGCACGGCGGCGTGGTGGGAGCCGCTCGTGTCGCTCGCGATCCTCGTGGCGACCGCGGTCGCGATCATCGCGCTCGGCGCCCGCATCTACGAGAACTCGCTGCTGCGGCTCGGCACCCGCGTGAAGCTCGCGGAGGCCCTCCGCGGGTGAGTGGTGCGGTTTCGGCCGGATGGCACCGCCGCGCGGCGCCCATCCGGCCGAAACCGCACCACAATGGAGGGGTGACCCTGCACGACACCTCCTTCCGCGGCTTCGCGAGCGACAACTACGCCGGCATCCATCCGGAGGTGCTGGATGCGATCGCCGCCGCGAACGGCGGGCACACGATCGCCTACGGCGAAGACCCCTACACGGCACGCCTCGGCGAGGTGGTCCGCGCGGAGTTCGGCGAGCAGGCCGAGGCGTTCCCGGTGTTCAACGGCACGGGGGCCAACGTGGTCTCGCTCACCGCGCTGCTGCCGCGCTGGGGCGCGGTGATCGCCACCACGACCGCGCACATCCACACCGATGAGGGCGGCGCCCCCGAGAAGGTCGCGGGCCTCAAGCTCTTCGTCGTGCCGACCCCCGACGGCAAGCTCACGCCCGAACTGCTCGCCACCGAGGCGTGGGGCATGGACGACGAGCACCGCGCAGCGCCGGCCGCGGTCTCGATCACGCAGACCACCGAGCTCGGCACCCTCTACACGCCCGACGAGGTGCGCGCCCTCGCCGAGGCCGCCCACGCCGCCGGGCTCACGGTGCACATGGACGGCGCCCGGATCTGGAACGCGGCCGCCGCGCTCGGTGTGCCGTTCCGCGCGTTCACGACGGATGCCGGGGTCGACATCCTGAGCTTCGGCGGCACCAAGATCGGCGCGCTCGGCGCGGAGGCGATCGTGGTGCTGAACCCGGCGCGGGTCTCCGACATCGTGCGGCTGCGGAAGACCTCGATGCAGCTCGCCAGCAAGCTGCGCTTCGTGAGCGCCCAACTGCTGGCCCTGTTCGAGAGCGGCGTCGGGCTGCGCGCCGCGGCGCACGCCAACGCGATGGCCGCCCGACTGCGCACGGCGCTCGAGGCGGGGATCGCCGACGGCTCCCTCCCGACGCTCGCCTTCAGCCAGGCCACCCAGGCGAACGCGGTGTTCGCCGTCCTGCCGAACGACGCCGCCGACCGCATCCGTGAGCGGGTGCGCTTCTACGACTGGGATCGCGCGGCCGGGCAGGTGCGCTGGATGACGGCGTTCGACACGACGGAGGCCGACGTCGACGCCTTCGTGGCGGCGATCCGCGAGGAGCTCAATCGCTAGCTCGCGGCGTAGGCTTCCCCCGTGACGAGGTCGCCCGCTGACAAGCCCTGGCTCGACTCCTACGCCGACGGCGTGCCCCGCGAACTCGACGTTCCGCCCGGGTCGCTCTCCGACCTGATCGTGGAGTCGGTCGCCACCTACCCCGAGCATGTGGCGCTCGAGTTCTTCGGGCGCGAGACGAGCTACGCGGCCCTCGGATCGCAGATCGAGCACGCCGCCGAAGGGCTGCGCCGGCTCGGCGTGAAGCCCGGCGACCGGGTCGCGCTCGTGCTGCCGAACTGCCCGCAGCATGTGGTCGCGTTCTACGCGGTGCTGCGGGTCGGCGGCATCGTCGTCGAGCACAACCCGCTCTACACCCCGCGCGAGCTGCGCCACCAGTTCGAGGACCACCGCGCACGCGTCGCCATCGCCTGGGACAAGACGGTGCCGACCCTGCAGGACTTCCCGAGCGACCTCGCGCTCGACGCCATCGTCTCCGTCGACATGACCCGCGCGTTCCCCTGGCGGATGCGCGCCCTGCTCACCCTGCCGATCGAGAAGGCGCGCGAGAGCAAGGCCGAGCTCACCCTCGCCGTGACGGGCACCACCCCGTGGGAGAAGCTGCTCGAAGGCCCGGCGATCCCGGCATCCGTGCCCGGCCCCGCCGCCGAGGACGTCGCCCTCATCCAGTACACGAGCGGCACCACCGGCAACCCGAAAGGCGCGACGCTCAGCCACCGCAACCTTGTGGCGAACGCCGCCCAGGCGCGCGCCTGGGTGCCCGCGATCCCCCGCGGCGCGGCATCCGTGCACGCCGTGCTCCCGCTCTTCCACGCCTACGGGCTGACCCTGTGCCTCACCTTCGCGATGAGCATGGGGGCGCGGCTCGTGCTCTTCCCGAAGCCCGATCCCGAGCTCGTGCTGCCCGTGTTCAAGAAGCGTCCGCCGACCTTCCTGCCCGCGGTGCCCCCGCTCTACGACCGGCTGCGGAAGGCCGCCGAGGAGAAGGGCGTCTCGCTCAAGGGCATCGAGATCGCCATCTCGGGCGCGATGCCGCTGTCGAAGGCGGTCGTGGAGCCGTGGGAGGCGCTCACCGGCGGCTACCTCGTGGAGGGCTACGGGCTGTCGGAGTGCTCCCCCGTGCTCATGGCGAACCCGGTGGCGCCGAACCGTCGCGCCGGCACGGTGGGGCTTCCGCTGCCGGGCACCGAGCTGCGCGTCGTGGATCCCGATGAGCCGACGCAGGATGTCGAGCCGGGTGAGCCCGGCGAGCTCGTCGTGAAGGGGCCGCAGGTGTTCTCGGGCTACTGGAACAAGCCGGAGGCGACCGCCGAGGTGTTCACCGACGGCTGGTTCCGCACCGGCGACATCGTGCGGGTCGACGACGACGGCTTCGTGGCGATCACCGACCGCATCAAGGAGCTCGTCATCACGGGCGGGTTCAACGTGTCGCCCTCGGAGGTGGAGGACCTGCTGCGGGCCTACGACGGCATCGCCGACATCGCGATCGTCGGCATCCCGGATGCACGGGACGGCGAGCACGTGGTGGCCGCGGTCGTGCCCGAGCCGGGCGCGACCATCGACACCGCCGCCCTGCGCGCCTGGGCGAAGCAGCAGCTGGCCGCCTACAAGGTGCCGCGCCGCATCCACCTCGTCGAGGAGCTGCCGAAGTCGATGATCGGCAAGGTGCTGCGGCGCAAGGTGCGCGACCAGCTCATCGAACTCGAGAAGGCGGGCGCCTGATGCGCCCTCCTCTCCCCGAAAGTACGTACTTCTGGGGGGAAATGGGGCGTTTCGGGCGCAGAAGTACGTACTTTCGCGGAGAAGGAGGAGGCGCATGAGGTTCGGGATGTTTGTGCCGCAGGGCTGGCGGCACGACCTGGTGGGCATCGACCCGGCCGCGCAATGGGCGACGATGAGCGCGCTCGCGCAGGCCGCGGATGCCGGACCGTGGGAGTCGCTGTGGGTCTACGACCACTTCCACACGGTGCCGGTGCCGAGCGACGAGGCCACTCACGAGGCATGGACGCTCATGTCGGCGTTCGCGGCGACCACCTCGCGCATCCGCCTCGGCCAGATGTGCACGTGCATGAGCTACCGGAATCCGGCCTACCTCGCGAAGGTCGCGGCCACCGTCGATCTCATCTCGGGCGGCCGGGTGGAGATGGGCATCGGGGCCGGCTGGTACGAGCACGAGTGGCGCGCCTACGGCTACGGCTTCCCGCGCGCGGGCGTGCGACTCGGGATGCTGCGGGAGGGCGTCGAGATCATGCACCAGGCGTGGACGACCGGCGAAGCCACCCTCGACGGCGAGCACTACCAGGTCTCGGGGGCGCGGGTGCGGCCGCTGCCGCTGCAGGAGGGCGGCATCCCGCTGTGGATCGCGGGCGGCGGCGAGAAGGTGACGCTCAAGATCGCGGCGCAGTACGCGCGGTACACGAACTTCTCGGCCAACGACCTCGACGAGTTCGTGCACAAGAGCGCGCTGCTGCGGGAGCACTGCGCCGAGCTGGGAACCGACTTCTCGGCGATCACCCGGTCGGGCAACTTTAACACGGTGGTGGCGCCGACCGAGGCCGAGGTGCGCAGCCGCATCGACACGATCGAGTCGCGGGTCGAGCCGTACCTCGGGGAGCAGGGGGCCGCCGCTTTCGTGCGCGAGTACCGTGACGGCTCGGCCGCCTGCGTCGGCACCCCCGAGCAGGTGATCGAGCGCCTGCAGGCTCGCCGCGACGCGGGCCTTGGCTATGCGATCCACTACTTCCCCGAGGCCGCCTACGACCGCTCGGGAATCGACCTCTTTGAGCGCGAGGTCATCCCCGCTCTCCTCTAGCCTCGATTGTTCATGGCGCAGCTGGAGCCGTGACCCGGCGGCGGGGGAAACGCCTCCCGCCGCGAGGTCGTAGCTCCAGCCGCGCCATGTTCCGTGTGACGCGGGGTTGCGGGTGGATTCGGGGGTGCGGCGTGAGGACACGTAGCGTCGGGGGGTGACGCGCGACGCCCCCATCCATGAGCTGCTGGTCGAGACGCGGCGGTTCGCGCCGCCGGCGGAGCTCGCGGCGAGCTCGAACGTGACGCCGGATGCGTGTGAGCGGGCCGCCGCCGACCCCGTCGCGTTCTGGGCGGATGCCGCCCGCCGGCTGCAGTGGGAGACGCCGTTCACCCGCGCCCTCGACTGGACCCCGGCGCTCGCGGGCGACGGCACCCTGCAGCCCCCGTCAGCCTCGTGGTTCGCCGACGGCAGGCTCAACGTGGCCGTCAACTGCGTCGACCGGCACGTGGATGCCGGCCTCGGCGACAAGGTCGCCTACCACTGGGAGGGTGAGCCGGGCGACGCCCGCACCCTCACCTTCGCCGAGCTGCAGCGGGAGGTCGCGAAAGCGGCGAACGCGCTCACCGAGCTCGGCATCCGCACGGGCGACCGCGTGGTCGTCTACCTTCCGGTGCTGCTCGAGACCGTCATCGTGACGCTCGCGGTGGCCCGGCTCGGCGCCATCCACTCGCTCGTCTTCGGCGGCTTCTCGGCCGAGGCGCTGCGCTTCCGGGTGGCCGACACCGGCGCGAAGCTGCTCGTGACGAGCGACGGCCAGTTCCGCCGTGGCAAGGCGGTGCCGGTGAAGGACAACGCGGACGCCGCGGTCGCCGGCCTCGACCACGTCGAGCACGTGCTCGTCGTGCGTCGCACGGGCGACGAGATCGCGTGGACCGAGGGCCGCGACGTCTGGTGGCATGAGCTCGTCGACCGCCAGCGCGACAGCCACGATGCCGAGGCGTTCCCCGCCGAGACGCCGCTGTTCATCATCTACACCTCCGGCACCACCGGAAAGCCGAAGGGCCTCGTGCACACGAGCGGCGGCTACCTCACCCAGGCGTCCTGGACGCACTGGGCCGCCTTCGACGCGAAGCCCGACGACGTCCACTGGTGCACCGCCGACCTCGCCTGGGTCACGGCGCACAGCTACGAGCTCTACGGCCCGCTCAGCAATGCCACCACGCAGGTGATCTACGAGGGCACCCCCGACACCCCCACCCGCACGCGGCATTTCGAGATCATCGAGAAGCACGGCGTGACCGTGTACTACACGGCGCCCACGCTCGTGCGCACCCTCATGACCTGGTTCCCGGATGGCGTCCCCGCCGCATTCGATCTGTCGAGCATCCGGCTGCTCGGCTCGGTCGGCGAGGCGATCAACCCGGAGGCGTGGATCTGGTTCCGCGACAACATCGGGGCGGGCACCGCGCCGATCGTGGACACCTGGTGGCAGTCCGAGACGGGCGCGGCCGTGATGGCGCCCATCCCGGGGCTCACGACCCTCAAGCCGGGCTCCGCCACGCGCGCCCTGCCGGGGCTGCGCACGCTCGTCGTCGACGACGCGGGCGAGGAGGTGCCGCCGGGCGCGGGCGGGTACCTCGTGATCCCCGAGGTCTGGCCGTCGCTCGCGCGCACCGTGTGGGGCGACCCGCAGCGCTACCTCGACGCCTATTGGCGCCGCTTCGCCGACCGCGGCTACTTCTTCTCGGGCGACGGCGCCAAGGTGGATACCGACGGCGACGTCTGGCTGCTGGGGCGCGTGGACGACGTCATCAACGTGTCGGGCCACCGGCTGTCGACGATCGAGATCGAGTCGGCGCTCGTCGCGCATCCGCTCGTCGGCGAGGCGGGCGTGACGGGGGCGGACGACGCGGTCACGGGCGAGGCGATCGTCGCGTTCGTGATCCCCTCGCGCGAGGTGGGCCCGGACGCCGTGGCCGAGCTGCGCGCGCACGTCGCCACCGCGATCGGGCCGATCGCGCGGCCGCGCGAGATCCACCTCGTGCCGGAGCTGCCGAAGACCCGCTCCGGCAAGATCATGCGCCGCCTGCTGCGCGACATCGTCGACGGGCGTCCGCTCGGCGACACCACGAGCCTGCAGAACCCCGACGGGCCGGCCCTGCTCGTGGAGCTCGTGCGGGGCCGCTGACCGACCCGGTGATACCGAGACCAACGCCGTGCTCCGCGGAGCGGCCGGACTAGACGGACGCGGCCTCGAAGCGGGAGACCGCGAGCCCGTCGCCGGTGCGGTCGAGGTCGACACGCACGGTGTCGCCGTCGCGGATGTCGCCCGCGAGCAGCGCCTTCGCGAGGGTGTCGTCGATCTCGTGCTGCATGAGCCTCCGCAGAGGGCGCGCGCCGTAGATGGGGTCGTAGCCGCGTTCGGCGAGCCAGGCCCGCGCATCCGGGGTGACCGCGAGCTGGAGGCGGCGCTCCGACAGCCGGCGCTCGAGGCGGTCCACGTAGAGCGACACGATCTGGCCGAGGTCGGCCTCCGAGAGCGGCGCGAACACGACGATGTCGTCGAGGCGGTTCACGAACTCGGGCTTGAAGGCCTGCCGCACCAGCTCGTGCACGGCATCCTGCTTCTTCTCCCACGAGAGCTCACGGTCGACCAGCACCTGGCTGCCGAGGTTGGAGGTGAGGATCAGGATGGTGTTGCGGAAGTCGACCGTGCGGCCCTGGCCGTCGGTGAGCCGGCCGTCGTCGAGCACCTGCAGCAGCACGTCGAACACCTCGGGGTGCGCCTTCTCGACCTCGTCGAGCAGGATCACCGAGTAGGGGCGCCGCCGCACGGCCTCCGTCAGCTGCCCGCCCTGCTCGTAGCCGATGTAGCCGGGAGGGGCTCCGACGAGACGCGACACCGAGAACTTCTCGCCGTACTCCGACATGTCGATGCGCACGAGCGCCTTCTCGTCGTCGAAGAGGTAGGCGGCGAGCGCCTTCGCGAGCTCGGTCTTGCCGACGCCGGTCGGCCCGAGGAAGAGGAAGGATCCGGTGGGCCGGTCGGGGTCGGAGATGCCGGCCCGCGTGCGTCGCACCGCTTCGGAGACGGCGCGCACGGCGTCCCGCTGGCCGATGAGGCGCTTCGCGAGCTCGTTCTCGAGGCCGAGCAGCTTCTCGGTCTCGCCCTGCCGCAGCTTGTCGACGGGGATGCCGGTCCAGGCGGCGACGACGGCCGCGATGTCTTCGTCGGTGACCTGGTCGTTGACCATGCGGGGGCCCTGCTGTTCGATGGCTTCGGCCTGCAGCAGCTGGGTCTCGATGGCGGGGATGGTCTCGTAGTTGAGCTTGGAGGCGTCCTGGTAGCGCTGTTCGCGCATGGCCCGGTCGAGTTCGATGCGGGCGTCGTTGAGCCGGGATTTGAGGTCGCCGACGGAGTGCAGCGAGCTCTTCTCGGCCTGCCACCGGGTCTGCAGGGCGTCGAGCTGCTTCTCCCTGACCGACATGTCGGCGCGCAGCTTCTCGAGGCGCTCCTTGGAGGCGGCGTCCTTCTCCTTCTTGAGCGCGAGCTCTTCGATCTTGAGGCGGTCGACGGCGCGCTTGAGCTCGTCGATCTCGACGGGCGAGGAGTCGATCTCCATCTTGAGCCGGGATGCCGCCTCGTCGATGAGGTCGATGGCCTTGTCGGGCAGCTGGCGGGCGGTGATGTAGCGGTTGGAGAGGGAGGCGGCGGCCACGAGCGCCGAGTCGGCGATGGCGACCTTGTGGTGCGCCTCGTAGCGCTCCTTGAGGCCGCGGAGGATGGCGACGGTGTCTTCGACGCTCGGCTCGCCCACGTACACCTGCTGGAAGCGGCGCTCGAGCGCGGCGTCTTTCTCGATGTACTCGCGGTACTCGTTGAGGGTGGTGGCGCCGATGAGGCGCAGCTCGCCGCGCGCGAGCATGGGCTTGAGCATGTTGGCGGCCGCGACGGAGCCTTCGCCGCCGCCCGCACCCATGAGGGTGTGCAGTTCGTCGATGAAGGTGATGACCTGCCCGTCGGAGTCGTTGATCTCCTTGAGCACGGCCTTCAGGCGTTCTTCGAACTCGCCGCGGTACTTGGCGCCGGCGACGAGGGCGGCGAGGTCGAGCGAGACGAGCTGCTTGCCTTTGAGGGAGTCGGCGACGTCGCCCGCGACGATGCGCTGGGCGAGGCCTTCGACGACGGCGGTCTTGCCGACGCCGGGCTCGCCGATGAGCACGGGGTTGTTCTTGGTGCGGCGGGTCAGCACCTGGCTGATGCGCCGGATCTCGGAGTCGCGCCCGATGACCGGGTCGAGCTTGCCGCTCTTGGCGATCTCGGTGAGGTTGATGCCGTATTGCTCGAGGGCGCTCTTCGGCTCCTCCTGGCTGGAGGGTGCGCCCTGCATGTTCGCCATGGTGCTCCGTCAGAGAGTTGAGTGTCGGTGACTCAAGTCTAGAGCGACTCCCGGCGGATTGCACGACGGAAACCGGAACGACGGGCGAGCAGCAGGAGAACGGCCCCGAGGAGCAGGGCGAGGAGCGCGAGCAGGGCGGCCGGCAGCGGCTCGGCGCCGCTGTGCGCGAGCCCCGGCTCGTCGCCCGCGACCTCGAGGAAGGCGTCCTTGAACAGGTTCACGTACACGTTGCGCACATCCGTGGCGTCGAAGTCGGCGTCGGCGCTCGCGACCGTGTGGCTGATCGTGACGACGGAGGAGCCGCTCGGCAGGGCGGCGAGCGTCGTGGCCGCGCTCGCCCAACGCACGAGGACGGTGTGCTCGGACACATCACCCGCGGCGATCGCGAGCACCGCGCGGGCGAGCCAGGTGAGTCCGCCGTCGATCGAGAACTCGGCGAACGGGGTGCCGGCACCGTACGCCGTCGTGAAGGTGATGTAGACGGGCGCCGTCGCCGCGCGCGCGAGCCGCACGGTGTAGGAGTCGGTAAACGGACCATCCGGCGAGACGTTCGTCCAGCCGCCCGTCTCGGTGATGATCACGAGCCCGTCGCCGCCTCGGCCGAGGAAGACGTACGGCGGGGTGATGTCGACGGCCATCATCCGGAACAGCGAGATGAAGCCGACGTCGCCCGGCAGCGTGACGGGGTCCGCGACGGGGAGCGGCGCGACCACGACCGGCAGCTGGGTGAATCCGTACAGGTCGAGGGCGAGGCCGAGGCCGCTGACCGTCCACCACAGCACGTCCTGCAGCACCGGCGCGATCTGCACGGCCGCCGCATCCGCCGCCTGCACGACCACCCGGCTGGCGCCCGTGCCGCCGTCGATCGAGACGAAGCCCTGACCGACCGGCACGGTCACCGGGACGGGACCGCTCGTGTCGGTGCGGGTGCTCGTGAGGAACACGAACTCGTCGTCGCCCGTCCCGGCCTCGAGGCGCAGCTCGGCGAGGTTGGATGCCACGACGAAGCGGTCGTCGCCCGCCTGACCGTACATGACCGCGGGACGGCTGATGCCGTTGCTCAGGTAGCCCGAGTCGGTCGGCAGGGTGTCGAAGACGTCCGCCGCCGGCAGCGCCGCCGTGTCGCGCGGGGTGGCGGAGAACTGGCCGACGAGGAAGGTGTCGTCGCCGTCGCCGCCGTTGACGGTCGCGGGCGAGCTCGTGTCGTCGAAGACGAAGGTGTCGTCGCCGCCGAGGCCGTTGACGGTGAGCTTGCCGTTGACGCTGCGGTCGTAGCTGACCCGCTCGACGGTGGTCTCACCGCTCGCGACGGCCACGATGGCCGGGCGGCGGGCGGGAAGACCGGGGATCACATCGACGGCACGGAACACCGCGACGTCGTCGCCGTCGGACGCGGTGATCGTGAGGGTGTTGATGGCCAGCGGGTCGGTCCCGGTGCCCACGACCTCGATGCGGGTGTCGTGGTGGGCGGCGTCCTCCGCGCCCCACAGGGTGACCTCGACGTGGTTGGAGCCGTTCTGCCCGTCGACGCGCAGCGAGTTCGGCAGCGCCGCACCGTCGTAGGCGTCGCCCGCGGTGCCGAGGTGGGTGCCGGGGACGATCGTGATGCGGGTGAGCGTGACGAGGTCGTCGCCGTCGTCGCCCGACGTCGTCGCGGCGGCGCCGCCGTGGATGGTGGTGTGGCCGTCGATGACCGCCTCGAAGAAGGTGACCTCGTCGCGTCCGTTGCCGCCGAAGACCTCGATGACGGGGTCGGCGTCGGTGGCGACGAGCTCGCCCCCGAAGGAGGCCGTGGTGCCGACCGGTGCGGTCGGGTTCTGCCCGTACGCGGTCCGCACCACGGCCTGTGCGCCACGGATCAGGGTTCCGAGCGGCGCGAGCACGTCGTTGCCGACGCGCAGTTCGGTGGTCTGGTGGGCGTCTGCGCCGCCCGTGATGATGCTGCGGGTGCCGTCGACGGTGTCGCCGCTCGGCAGCAGGGTGAGGTCGGCGTCGGTGCGCCCGGCCACGTAGGGCACGGTCACGCGGACGCGCCCGGCGGCGGAGGCCGCGAGCAGCAGGGTGAGCGGCCCGGACGCCTCGGTGACGAACACGCCGTCCTCGCCCTCGGCGAGCAGGCGGCCGGTGGTCGCCGTGTCGAGCACGATGTCGGCGGATCCGTCGGCCGATCCGAGGTACCCGCCGGTGGCGAACAGGTCGATCGATGCACCGCGCACCCGGGTGCTGCCGTCGTTCACGTCGTTGACGATCGAGCCGTCGAGCGCCCCGAGCGAGACATCCCCGCTCGACGCCGTCACGGCGTTCAGCACGAGGTCGCCCGTGGTCTGGTCCAGGTAGATGCCGTTCGGCGCGGTCGCGAGCAGCCAGCCGCGGGCGGCGTTCGAGGAACGGATCTCGAGGTGGTTCACGGTCGGGGCGAGGGCGCCGATCGTGTCGGTCGCGGTGAGGGTGACGCGGGTGCCGATCACGTCGGCGTCGGCGTCGTCCGTCGCGTCGAGGATCGAGGAGTCGGCGTCGAGGGTCGTGAGGGTCACATCGTCGCCGGTGGACTCGATGGTGCCGACGAGCAGCGCGGAGTGGGTCTCGTCGTCCACGATCGAACCGTTGGTGAACAGGTCTATGCGGCCGACGCCGTCGCTCACGGCGTACTGCACGGCCGGGTCGTGCGGACTCGTGATGTCGGCGTCGATGTCGCTCGTGACCGCGAAGTCGACCACGGTGACCGTCGAGGTGTGGCGGATGCCGATCACCTCGCCCGCCGCGATGTCGGTGAAGGTCCAGCTCGCATCCGCGGCGGTGCCCGGCAGGTGGAAGGCGATGAGCACCGGGTCGGTGTAGCTGAAGCCGACGCCGGGGGCATCGGGGTGCCGGTCGATCGGGGCGCCCGGGCTGCCTCCGTAGAAGTAGATCGAGTAGTCGCCGCTCGGCGACACCCGCCCCCCGTAGCCGCCTCCAGGCGCGTCGTACACGTCGTCGCGGATCGAGTGACCCAGGAACGGCGCGGGCGTCGCGTCGGTCGCGCTGTCGCCCACGACGATGTCGATGACGCCGCCCGCGACGATGCGGCCGATGCTCCACTCGAGGGGGCCGGTGGCGGCGCTGCGGCGGTACGCCGTGAGGTCGATGACGAGATCGTCGAAGGCGTCGACGACGAGAGCGATGGGGCGGGTGAGGATGCCCGTGCCGGATGCGTAGCTGCTCTCGACGAGCCGCACCGAGACGGGGGTGCGCACGGGCGTGTCGAGCTCGCCGATCGAGCCGTTCCGTGCCGACAAGGTCACCGCGTTCGCGTCGATCGCGAGCACGCCGGGCGCGGAGAGCACGTCGCCGTTGGCGTTGTCGACGAGCACGTCGCCGATCGGGTTGTAGATCGTGCCGGTGAGCGTGAGATCGTTCTCGGCGCCGGCGAACAGGAAGTTGACGACCGACACGTGGGTGACGGTGAATTGCGGCGGGCGGATCGTGTACCGGAAGTCGTTGACCTCGTTGTAGGCGTACTCGGAGACGGTCGCGTTCTGATCGACGAGCTGGACGACGTTGACGCCCGACAGCTCGAGGCTGTGCTTCGACCAGTTGTAGATCCGCACGAAGTCGAAGGTCGGCTGCAGCTGGAAGGTGCCGCGCGTACCGCTGAGGTTGCGGTTGCCGCCCGCCGGGTGCGCGTTGATGATGAAGTTGACGACCGCACCGCCGATGTTGTCGATCTGGTCGACGAAGATCGTGCCGTCGTGCACGACGTCGCCGTCGTGCACGACGTCGCCGACATGGTAGGCGACGCCGTCGGCGTTGCGCGCCGTGACGTTGTACATCTTGATGATCCGGCCGCTCGCGTCGACGTAGAGCTGCGGGTCCGCGGCGTGCAGGATGACGTCGGCCTCCCACCAGATGGGCCGGATGCTCGTGGTCGGGGTGCTCGTCGTCCGGTCGCCGTCGTCGAGGAACGCCTCGCTCTGCCAGGCGCCGATGTCGCCGCGGTTGCCCTCCTGGTAGGTGGTGAGCACGTCGAGGCGGTGGATCTGCACGAGCACGTGCTCCTCGGCGGTGACCGTGGTCGTGACCGCGGTGTAGACGTTCGTGATCGAGTCGGTGTCGCCGCCGCCGCAGTCGCAGCCCGCGTTGGAGTGCACCCACATGCCGAGGTTCGTGTGCTCGGCCGCCAGCGTCATCCACTCGTAGGCCGTGAGGGTGACCCCGGTGTGCACCGTGATGTTGGCGCCCCCGCCGATGGACAGGTACGCGTAGGCGTCCGAGTCCGCGCCGAGCGCCTTCGCCCACGCCTCGGCGTAGGTGTGCAGCCAGCCGCCGTTGCCCGCCGGGTCGGTGCCCATGCTCGCGGTGATGTACAGCTCGTCGGCCTGGAGATGGGTGGTCGCTCCGGCGATGTCGATGTCGGTGGTCGCGGAGACCCCGAAGCCGCAGTCGCAGTCCTCGTTCGCGCTCGCGTCGACGCCGAGGCCGGCACCGTTCGCCCAGGCCTGCATCTGCCCGCCGGGCCGGGTGTACCCGGCGATGGTGGCGATGTGCTCGACGATGATCGAGCCGTCGATGTCGATCTTGGTCTCGAGGATGAGGTCGACCCGCGACTGGGCGCTGACCCCGGATCCGAGGCCCTTTCCGCTCGAGGCGGCGTCGGCTCCGGCCCAGCCGCTCGTGAAGGGTCGGATCAGCAGATCCCACCCCGAGGTGACGACGGCGCCGGCGCCCAGCTGCACGAGCGTGTGGACGGTGACGTCGGTGTCGGAACGGGAGTTGCCGATGGCGACCGCGCCGCCCCCGTCGTTGGTGGCGACCGCATAGCCTTGGGCGTTGGTGTCGACCGTGAGGGTGAAGCTGCCGTCGGTGGTGACCGCGTCGTTGGCACCGCTTGTGACGTGGGCTCCGGCGCCGATGAGCACGTCGATGTCGACGGTGACGGTCACGTGCGTGCGGGCGGACCCCACGTGCACGAGGCCGCCTCCCGAGGTGCGCACGGTGGCGGAGGTCGGGTGGGCGCCCGCCGGCACGCTGTCGAACAGGCCGACCGGCGTCATCTTCTCCGCCGAGGCTCCGTGACCGCTGAGCTCGATGACGAGGCGCGCGGTGCCGGAGCCGGCGCCGAGCAGGTCGACGGGGCCCGCGGTGAAGGAGCCGATGGCCGCCGAGCCGTCGCTTCCGACCACCGAGATGTCGATGGCGGCACCGTTGCGGACGGTCGAGAGCTGGAAGCCGTCGGCGGTGCGGTTGCGCACGTAGTACTGGCCGCCGTCGACGAGGCCGTCGATCGGCCGGGAGGAGGCGAGGTAGAGCTTGTGCTCACCGGATGCGGCCCCGTCGACCGAGAGGTCGACCGAGAGCGCAAGCGCCTCCTGCGGCTGGTAGATGGGGTCGTGGTGGTGGACGATGATCGGCTCGTCGTCCTCGTCGTAGCCCACGATCTCGTCCCAGTCGTGGTAGCCGATGATGCAGTCGGGGTGGGCGGCGGCGGGTCCCACGGCCTTGCAGTAGCTCGCCGCGAGCCGCAGCTGGTGGGCGGTGTCGACGATCGCGTAGTAGACGCCGCCGTCGACGAGTCCTCCGATCGGCGTGCTCGAGCCGGAGCGGTACCAGAGCGCCTGCCCGGTCGTGAAGCCGTGCGACTTGAGGTAGATGCGGTTGTTGTCGGCCGTGACGGGCTGGTACTGGGCGTCGAGGACGGGGTTGCCGTCGCCGTCGATCGAGATATCGACCGCGGCGCCCGTGAAGGTGCCCGCGGCGGCGGGTGCCGTGTAGATGACGATCTGGTTCTCGGTGAAGACGTTCGGGGCGACCACGGTGTCGGCGATGGGGTCGCTCTCGTCGTCCGGGTCGTCGCTGTCGTCGATCGCGCTCGCCTGCAGCACCACAGGCACCGAGGGAGCATCGGGGTCGATGAGCTGGATGCCGGTCTCGTCGACGACCCGCACGATGTAGGCCTTGCCATCCACGAGGCCGGGCACGTTCGCGCCGTTGGCGTCGAAGACGACGCGCTGGCCGTCGACGAAGTGGTGGGCGGTGGCCGTGAACTCGGTGTGCGCCACCTCGCTCGCGTCGAGGTAGGTGTAGGTGTTCCCGAAGCGGATGATGTTGTGGGCCGCGTCGACGAAGGCGCCGGCGAACTCGCTGCCGAGGAGGATGGTGGTGTCGTTCACGGCGATCACGTCGTAGCTCGCGCCGTCGGTGAGACCGCTGGTCGATCCGCCGTTCGCGGTGTAGGTGACGCGCATGCCGGTCGTGAAGCCGTGCACGGCGGTGAAGGTGATCGTGTTGTCGGCGTCGCTCACGCTCGCGAAGGTGCGGCTCGGGTCGGGAACCGGCGGCACGTCCACGTTGTAGCCGGCGCGCAGGGTGATGGCGCCGCCGGCGGTCACGATGGTGCCGGCCGGGATCTCGAGGGTGAGATGCGGGGTCATGATCGCGGTGGCGTTGTTGGTCTCGACGTTGACGACACCACCACCCGAGGTGTCGAGTGCGGAGACGGCGCCGGGGGCGTGGTCGGAGCGCACCGAGATGGTGCCGCCCGCGACGATGACTCCGGCGTCGTAGCCGCCGCCGGCGGCGCGTCCGAGACGGGCGACCACGCTGCTCGTGACGATGGCGGTCGCCGTCCCGCTGCCCACGTTGACGACTCCGCCGCCGGTCGAGGCGAGGTTCGCGACCGCGTAGTCGTCGGCGAAGGCGTACACCTCGATGCTCTGCGCGCCGGATGCGGCGTCGGCGTCGCCGTGCACGTCGCCGGCGAGGATGGCCTCGGTGCTGTTCTCGATGACGGCGTAGGGCTTGGCCTCGCTCACCGCGACGAGTCCGCCGGCGGTGGAGCCGCCGCCCGCGGTCACGCGGTTCTTGGAGACCGCTCGCACGCCGACCGCGGCGGCGGGCGAGGAGATCTGCGCGCCCTTGGCGACCGTCGCGGTGACGTCGGCGAGGGTCGAGACCTTGGCGAGCGGCTGCAGCGTCGAGACCCCGACGAGGCCCGCGGCGAGCGCACCGCCGGTGATGGTGGCCGTGTTGCTGGCGTCTGCCGTCACCCGCACGACGTCGCCGCCGCGGACATGCCCGGCGAGCTCGGCGCTCGTGGGGCTGTCGATCTGGGAGGTCGGCTGGCCGGCGCCGACCCCGACGAGGCCCGCGACCACCGTGTCGGTGTTCACGAAGCTCGTGTTGCGCGCGGCGGCCGCGATGCTGACGGTGGATCCCGCGCGCTGCACGAGCTCGCCCGTGCCGAACCGGGCCCGGGTGGCGGCCTCCTCGTAGATCTGCGCGCCCGCCTGCACGACGGCGACCTCGGCGAGGCTGCCGCCCTTCTTCGACAGGACCGCGCTCACCGTGTTGTCGGCGTCGGCGGCGACCGTGACGCCCGCCGAATCATGCACGTCGCCGTCGAAGCTCGCGCTCGTGAGCGATCGCGTCCGGGAGGTGACCTCCGTCGACTCGCCACGGAGGACGGCACCGCCCTGGGTCGTGAGGTCGGAGGTCACCGAGTTGTCGGCATCCGCGGAGACCGTCACGGCGCCGCTCGCGGTGAGGCCGCCGGTGCCCACGACCACCTCGGCGATCGTGTCGCTGCGGTCCGTGAGAGTGGCGGTGGCGAGCAGATGCGTGCCGCCGACGATGCTGATGGAGGTCAGCTTGATGCTCGCCTCGAGGACGTTGCGGCTGGTGTTGGTGAGCGAGAAGGCGCCGCTCACGGCGGTGCCCGCGGCGATGGAGCCGCGGCTGACGGCATCCACCGTCGCCGTGACCACGAGAGCACCGACGTCGCCGAGGCCGACGCCGAGCTGGTCCACCTTCGCGTGAGCGAGGTTGTCCGCGCCGACGATCATCTGCACGAAGCCGTTGCCGGCGTCGAACTCGGCGCCCGAGAGGGTCACGAGCGCCTCGGTGGCGGCGCTGCTCACGATCTCGGCGACGGCGCCGAGCCCGTGAACGCCGATGGCGCTGACGTTCCGGACGTCGGCGTCGACGCTCGCGTGGTTGACCGAGGTGGCGCCGAGACGCGCCCCCACGCTGCGGGTCGGGTTCTCGAGGGTCGCCGTGGTGCCCGCCGAGATCCGGGCCGTGGGGAGGGTGATCTCTCCGAGGCCGAGGGCGACCGAGAGGGTGTTGGTGTCGACGTCGGCGGTCTGCACCGAGGCCGCCACGGCCACCACGGCTCCGCCCGCGAGGACCGTGCCGCCCCAGACCCGCGCCGTGGTCTTCGCCGATGCGAGGATGTACGCCGTCGCCCGCGTGACGCTGATGCTGATCGCGCCCACGTCGACCTTGGTGAGGACGGACGCGGCGCTGCGATGCGAGGAGGCCTGGGCGCCGGCCTCGCCGCCGGCCACGACCGAGCCCTGGAGCTCGGCGGTCACGGGTGCCGCGAGCACGGCCTCCGCGAGGAAGGCGCCGCCGGTGATCGCGCCCCCCTTGCCTGCTGCCGCGGATGCCGACGCGAGCGATTGCCCGGCGCCGTCCGTGGCCTCCTGCGCGGTCACCAACACGAAGCCGGTGCTCGTGACCGTCGCGGGCGAGCCCAGGCGCGCGACGATCGCCGCGGCATCCGAGACCGTTGCGGTCACCTGGACGCCGGAGATGCCGCCGATCACGGTGATGCCGATGAGGGTCGCGTCCGCGAGGGCGCGGTTCTGGCCGACCGCGGTGACGGCAACCGATCCCGAGCCCAGGATCCGCCCCGCCGCTTCGGCGCGGGTGCCGCCGGTGACCGTCGCGGTGGTGTTCATCTCGGTGAACCCGTAGCCGCCGAGGGTTCCCACGCCGGACGTCGCCTCGGCCGCATTGCGGGTGTTCGCCTCGACCCGGACGGCACCTCCCGCCGTGATCGTGGATCCGGCGTCGGCGAGCGCGGTGGTGCGTCGCGACACGGCGGAGTTCGCGTAGTTCACGCCGATCGCGAGCGCGCCGGACGTCGCCGCGACGGTCGTGGTGTCGGCGCGGTGCCGGCCGGTGGCGCTGATCTCGGCGCCGCCCGAGAGGCTCGCCCAGCCCGAGAAGGTGGCCGAGGTGACACCGCTGACGGTCGCCTCGGCGCCCGCCCCGGTCGCGCCGCCGAGCAGCCCGCCGTTGACCGAGATCACCAGGATGGGCGCCGAGATCGTCGACGACGCCGCGACCCGCACCCCGCCGCTCGCCCCCGCGTCGCCGATCCGGACGGTGCCGATGCTCGCCGTCGTGTCGCCGTACACCTCCGCGATGCCGATGGCCACGCCGACCGCGACGGCGCCGAGCGCGATGCCGACCGCGAGGATCTCGACCTCGCGGTTCGCGGTCGCCGCCACGTCGACCACGCCTCCGGCGCGCGGGATGACGGCGCCCGAGTCGATGTGCGCGTTCTGGGTGGCGTTGGAGTCGATGAGCACGATCTGGCCGCTCAGCGTGAGTCCGCCCGCGGCACCCGCGATCGCGATGCCGAGGTCGTCTTCGGACTGGGTCGCCGACACCCGCACGCCGCCGCCGGCGGTGATCGAGACGCCCGTGCGCACGCCCGCCTCGACCTCGCTGCGCAGATTGGCGATCACGACCGCGCCGCCGAGCGCGCCCGCGCCCACCGCTCCCACTCCGGCGACTCCGAGGTAGGCGTTGCGCTCCTCGGCGAGCACCGCGACATTCCCCCCGGCGACGATCGTGACGCCCTCGGCGAGCACCGCCGCGGTGCCGCGCAGCGGCTCGTCGTTCGCGAACGGGTCGGTGATGCGGCTGGGGTCGAGCTGCGCGGCCTTGACCCCGGCGCCGGCCGAGCCGAGGGTGCCGTTGATGCGGTCGTCGGCCGCCGAGTCGGTGTTGACCTGCGCCTCGTCGAGGATGGCGCCGTAGCCCTCGTCGCCGTCGCCCGCCGCGCTCGCGGACGACTGGGTGAGCACCGACTCGGAGTCGTCGGGGTCGTCCGAGTCGCTCGGCGAGAGGGCGTTGCGGTCGTCTTCGCCGTTGTCGTAGCCGTCCTCGACCTCGGTGCCCGAGGTCCACACCGAGACCGCACCGGCCGCGGCGACCGCCCCGCCCGCGACGCTCAGGCCGAAGGTGGTGATGTCGGCGGAGGAGAGCGCCGAGAGCGTCACATCCTTTGCGGCCCGCAGTTGCGCGTACGCGCCGACGTAGGCCTGCGTGGTGGCGGACAGGATGCCGACGTCGACGCCGCCCGAGACACCCACCGCGCCGCCCGCGATACCGCCCGCGACCGTGAGCGTCTTGCTCGAGTTCGCGGCGACGACGCTGATCGACTGCCCGGCTGCGGGGGTCGAGGTGACGTTGATGCGGGTCGGGTCTGCGTGGCTGCTCGCGATCGTGGCACGCGTCTGCACGGTGAGGATGGTCGTGGTGACGCCGCCCGCGACCCCGACGAATCCGCCGCCGATGGCGACCGCGAGGCCGAAGACCTTCTGGGTGGAGCGCGCCTGCACGGCGACCCCCGAGAACCCGGCGGACACCCCGAAGCGTCCGGGGGCGGAGCCCGCGGCGTTCGAGAAGGCACCCGTCAGCACCCCGCCCACCGGTGTCGCCGCGCCGTCCGCGTCGACCGTGCTGCCGCCCGTGACGGTGGCCTGGGTGCTCTTGGTGACCGAGGTGACGGCCACACCGATGCCGACCCCGACGAAGCCGCCGGCCGCGCCGCCCGCGACGATGACGATCGAGGTGTCGTCGGCGGCGTCGAGCACGACGCTGCCCCCCGCGTCGAGGACCGCGCGCCCGAGGGTCGCGTGGGTGTGCACGTCGAGGGCGATGACCGAGGCCGCACCGGCGACGCCCACGAGCCCGCCGGAGGCGGTGGCCGCGACGGCGACGATGCTCTCGCCGCCCGCCGCGGCGATCACGACGTCGCCGGTCGCGGTGACGACAGCTCCCGTGCCGATCACGGCATCCGTGTCGAGGTCGACGACGCCGACCGCGACGCTCGCCCCGACGCCCACGGTGCCGCCGGCGATCACGGCCGAGATCATGAGCAGGCTGAACTCGTGGCCGGCGGCGACGAGCACCGAGCCCGCGTGCCCCGCCGAGCCGGCGGTGACCTCGGCGATGCGCCCGATGGATGCGGAGGTGACGTTCGTCACGACGTTGACGCTGCCGCCGACGCCGACACCGGCGACGCCGCCGATCGCGGCACTCGCCCCCACCCCGGCGATGTCATCGCTCGAGGTGGCGGTGACGGCGACGCCGACGAAGCCGTCCTGGTGCTCGGCCTCGGTGTCGCGCACCCCCGAGAAGGTGGACGGGTCGGCGGAGGGCTGGGCCTTCTGCAGCACGAGGCTGTGGCCGCGTCCGGTCGCCTTCGTCTTGTCGAGCACGATCGTGGTGCCGTTCGCGTCGAGCAGCGTGAGCACGCCGCCCGCGAGGGATGCCGTGTAGCTGCCGCCGTCGACGAGGCCGCCGATCGCCGATCCCCCGCCCGAGCTGTAGATGACCTTGTCGCCGTTCACGAAGTCGGGCGTGTAGGGCAGCGCGATGGTGTTGCCGGTGACCGAGCTCGCGGGGTCGAAGTAGGGCGCCTCGCTCTGCGGGAGCGCCGCCGACTGCCCGTCGACGAGGCGGTGCGACTGCCCCGTGGTGCCCGCGAGGGTGAAGCTCAGGATCGTGGTCGGTGCGGCGAGCGTCGACAGGCGCACCCGGGTCGGCTGGCCGGCGACGAGGTGCACGAGGTAGCTCGTGCCGTCGGTGAGACCGCCGATGGCACCTCCGCCGCCCGCGTCGTAGAGCACCGTCTGACCCTCGCGGAGGCCGTGCACGTAGCCGAGGTCGATCGTGTCGCCCGCGACGTGCGTCACCGGGTCGAAGCGCGTGTCGACCGTCTCGACGTGGAATCCGCCGGTCGACACCCGGATGCCGGTGCCGAGACCGCCGAGGGCCCGCACGATCGAGTCGTCGCCGATGGCGGCGGTGACGCGCTTGCTGAGCACGGGGACCGCGGCCGCCGCTCCGACGCCGACCGTGCCTCCCCCGCCGAGGGCACCCGCGATGATGTCGATCTCGAGGGCGTCGTCGGCGGACACCCGCACGCTGCCGCCTGCGTACACGGTCGAGCGGGAGCTCCCGCACGCGGCATGCGTCGCGATCGCTGCGGTGCAGCTCTCGCCGATGCTCGCGCTCGTGGCGATGTCGATGACGGAGACGGCCGCGTTGACGGCGACGCCGACGGTGCCGCCGACCGCGCCGCCCGCGGAGATCGAGGTGACCTCCTCGCGCGAGGCGGCGTCGACGGTCACGTCGCCGTTGGCAGCCACCTCGGTGAGCGGCGCGATCCAGGCTCGGGTGTCCTTGGCGATGACCTGGACGTCGGCGCCGACGCCGACGCCCGCCGTGCCGCCGAGCGCGAGCTGACCCGCGCGGCCGATGCTCGAGGTGCGGTCGGATGCCGCGATCAGCACACCCTGGGTGGCTGCCGCGCCCACATTGTCGCCGTTCACGGTGACGTGGCCCGCGATGTAGGCGTGGGTCGTGTTGGTGTGCACCGCGACCGAGGCGGAGCCCGCGACGCCGGCGGTGCCGCCCGCGGCGCCCGCGACCGCGGTGGACTCGAAGTCCTCCGACTGGGTGGCCGTGATCGACAGGCCCGAGGAGCCCTTCGCCACGACCCGGTCGTACTCGGCGATGCCCGCGTCGACCTTGCCGGTGCGCACGAGCACGATCGAGGCGACGCCGACCCCCGCGGTACCGCCCGCGGCGACGCCTCCCGCGAACAGCAGCGAGTCGACCACGTCGTCCTGGGCGCGGATGGTGAAGTCGCCGTCGGCCTCGACGGTCGTGGGGGCCGCAGCTCCCCCGCCGATGAGCGCCCGGGTGCCGGAGTCGGCGCCCTGGTTGATGACCAGGATCACGAAGGAGCCGGCGATGCCCGCCGAGCCGGGGGTCGCCGCCGCACCCGCGGTGAGCGCCGTGAACGACTCGCGGGCGATCGCCGAGACGAGCACCGAGCCGCCGACCGCGGCATGCACGCCGTCGCCGATCGTCGCCCGCACATCCTTGTCGAAGACGTTGACGACGATCGCGAAGCCGATGCCCGCGGAGCCCGTCGTGAGCGACAGCGCACCGGCCAGCTCGAAGAACTCGGTCTCGTCGTGCGCCGTGAGCGAGAGCGACTGGCCGGTCTGGGCGCCGAGGGTCTGGTTGATCGAGGCGGCGTCGCCCAGCTCCGCGCGCGTGGTGATGTCGACGACGTCGACGATGATCGAACCGCCCACCGAGGCGGAGCCGGTGCCGGCGGCCCCCGCGATGGCGACGGCGGTGACATCCGGGATCGCGATCGGCGCATCCGGCAGGTCGACCGCGAGCGCGACGATGCCGGAGGTCGCGGTGAGCGCGATCGCGCCGCCCGCGTCGATCACGACGGGGGCGGCGAAGGTGGAACCGATGCGCGCGATGGTCGAGAGCTCGAGCACGTTGACGACGATCGCCGCGCCGACAGCGGCGCCGCCCAGGCTGAGCCCGCCCGCGGCGGCGATCGACTGCAGCCCCATCGGGTTGCTCGCCGACAGCAGCACGCCCCCGGTGGTGTCGATCGCGACGCCCGCGCCGATGGTGGCCTCGTTGTCGAGCAGCAGCACCTGCACGGCGACCGATCCGGCGACCGAGGGCTGGCTCGTGCCGCCGGCCGCCGAGATGCCCCAGGCGGTGAACTCGTTGCGCGCTCCCGCCGGGGTGATCGCGGTGACCGTCACATCGCCGCCCGCGTGGATGACGACGCGGTCGCCGATCGTGCCGCGGTCGAGCACATCGACGTAGTTGAGGGCGATGCCGACGCCGATGTTGGTGCTCGACGGCTTGAGGGAGGTGCCGATGGCCTTGGCGGTCGCGTCGACGCCGTTCTCGGCGAGCACCCCGACGCCGCCGCCGGCTGTGATGACGAGGTCGGCGGGGATCTCCGCGCCGGTGTCGATGGTCACCCAGTTGACGGTGACGGAGGCACCCACGCCGACGCCGTTGCCGCCCTGGCCGCCCTGCGCGGACGCCTGGCTGTTGCCGTTGTTCACCTGGGTGCTCGAACTCGGCAGCGTGATGCCCTTGCCCTGCGTGGCGGGGGTGTTGTCGACCTGGCTCTGCGCCTGCTTGTCGGCGTTGTCGTCGTCGCCCGTGCCCGGCATCGACTTGCCTTCGGCGCTCGCCTCGGCCTCGGCGAACGCGGAGGTGACGGTGTGCGCCGCGAGGGTGACGGATCCGCCCGCCCCGAGCGAGCGCAGCGTCTGCGCGGTGGTCTCGATGTCGACGACGTTGATGGCGATGACGGCGCCGACGGCGACCCCGGAGCCCGCCGCCCGGGCATCCCCCGTGACGGTGTTGGAGCCGTCGTGCGCGGCACGGATGAGGATCGCGCCCGTGAGGTTCCAGGCGTCGGGCGAGGTGCCGACCCGGGCGATCGTGGTGTGCTGCACGATGGCGATCGCGACGGCGGGGCTGACGGCGGCGCGCGATCCGGCGGATCCGGCCTTCACCCGGGTGACGACCGTGTCGGCGGAGATCGCCTCGACCGTGAGGTCGTGGCCGCCGCTGATGACGGTGCCGTCCTCGATCTCGGCGCGGGTGACATTGTCGAGCACCGGGTTGATGGCGATCGCGGCGCCGACGCCGACCGTGCCGCCCTTGGCGAGGGCCGCGTCGGCGGTGGCGCTCGCCGTGTCGGCGCGCAGGTTCTCGGCACGCAGCACGACGTCGCCCGTGCCGGCCGCGACGACGGCGCTCGCGGGGATGAGCGCCTGCGTCTGGGTGGTGACGATGTTGAGGGCGAAGGCGCCCGCGATGCTGATGTCGGCGGACCCCGCACCGGCCTCTGCCGTGGAGCTCACGGTGTGCACGCGGTCGCCGTCGACGTCGGTCATGGTGGCGGATGCCGTGAAGCCGTTCGCGTCGATGGTCGTGTTCGCCCCGAGCCCGGCACGGTTGACGAGGTTGAGCAGGCTGAGCGCGACGCCCGCGCCGATGCCCGCGCTCGAGGCGTGCACGGCGGTGCCGTCGGCGCTCGAGATCGCGTCGGCGTTCTGGCTCGCGCGCAGCACGACGGCGCCGCCCGCCGTGAGGCTGAGCTCGTCGGGCAGTTCGGCGATGGCCGACACGTCGGCCACGATGAGCGCGATCGCCGCCGCGACGGTGACCTTGCCGTCGGAGCTCTGCGGGCTCGCGTTGGCGCTCGAATTGCGCACGCCCTTGCCGCCATTGGCGGTGCTCGTGTTCCCGGCGAAGGTGCGCTGGTTCTGCAGTTTGTCGTCGACGGTGCCCTGGCTGGAGCGCGTGTCGCTCCCGGTCTCGGCGTCGTTGGCGGTCTGCGACTTGGCGCCGCTCGCCGACGCCTCGGCCGCGGCCTCGCTGTGGGAGGAGCCGAGCGCCCCGAACTCGATGCCGCCGCCCGCCGTGATGTTGCGGTCGGTGCGGGCGAGCACCGCGTGGTCGGCGAGGGTGAGCGCGAGCGAGACGCCGACGGAGGCCGTCGAGCCGCCCGTGGCCGCCGCGGTCGCCTTCGTGATGGTCGAAGCCCGCTGGCTCGCGACAGCGGAGAGGTCGCCGGCGATCTCGATGAGGTTCTCGTCGGCGAGCGACCCGATCCGCACCGTCGTCTTGACGTCGGAGCTCGTGACGGAGATCGCGGGGGCGACGGCCGCCGTGCCGCTCGTGACGGAGGCGCCCATCTTGGCCTCGGTGCTCGCGTCGACCCGGGCGGTCGCGCGCATCGTGAGGTCGCCCGCGCCGGTGAGCAGCGCATCCGGTTCGATCGCGGCGGTCGTCTCGTCGAGCACGAGGTTGAGGGCGAAGGAGACGCCCACGCCGACCGATCCGCCTGCGGAGACCGCGCCGAAGCCGACCGGGAAGGCCTTGACGGTCGAGCGGAGTGCGGATGCGGCGGTGATCGTGGCGTCGCCGCCGTCGAGTTCGACGGTGCCCTCGAGCCCGGCGTAGCTCTCCTGGTTGACGATCGCGATCGCGACCGAGCCGGCGATCGCGACCTTGCCGGCGGCGCCCGAGGCGGAGCTCGCCGAGACCGTCGAGGTGTCGTCGGTGCCGACGACGGTCACCGTCGCCGAGACGACGAGCGCGTGCGCGGTGATGGTGAGCCAGACCGGCACGAGGGCGCGGTTGGTGACGTTGGAGATGGTGAGCGCCACCGCCGCGCCGATGGCGGCCGTGGTGCCCTGGGTGGCGGTCGCGTCCGCGGTGCTCGCGGCGTCCGTGTTGGTGCTCGCGGCGAGGGTCACGGTGCCGCCCGCGGTGATGCGCGTGACAGCCGTCGTGATGCGCGCCTCGGCGATGACGGTCGAGATGACGACGCCGACGGCGGCGGCCACCGAGACGGTGCCGTCGGAGGTGGCGGCGCTCGGCGACTTACCGGTGCCGGATCCGGTTCCGCCGTTGCGGGTCGACACGGTGTCGGCGTAGCCGCGCTGGTCGGCGACCTGCTTGTCGACGCCCGAGTTGCCGACGGTGTCGGGGGTCGTGTCGGCGGTGGTCTCCTCGGGGGCGCCGCCCGCGGATGCTCCGCCGTTCGCCTCGGCCACCGAGCGGCTCGCGGCGCCGAGCGTGACATCGCCGTCGACGTCCAGCTCGCGCTTGAGCTCGGCGAGCGCACCGTGGTTGACGATCGTGAGGCCGAGCCCGACGCCGACCGCGGCGCTGCCGCCCGCGGTGGCCTTGGCGGCGCCGGTGCTCGTGGCGGAGGCGTCCTGCGCGGCGCGCACGGTGACGGAGCCGCTCGCCTCGAGCGGCAGCAGGATGCCGCCGGCGCCGACCACGGCGGTGCCGATGCGGGCCTCGGTGGTGATGTTGGAGAGGATGATGGCGATCGCCGGGGTGACGGCGACTCCCGTGCTGGCCTTCGCACCCATCCGCGCCTCGACCGAGGCGACCGTGTGGGCGGCTGCGTCGAGGGTGATGTCGCGCGCACCCGTCACCGAGACGCCGTCGGCGATGAGGGCGAGCACGTCGTCGGTGACGAGGGCGAGCCCGAATGCGACGCCGACGCCGACGCTCTCCCCGGCGACGCCGCCCTCGGCGGGCAGCGCCGTGACGGTGACGGCGAGGTCGGATGCGGCGGTCGCCGTGAGGTCGCCGCCCGTCAGTCGCACGGTGCCCTCGACGACCGCGCGGGTGTCCTGGTCGAGGATGACGATCGCGACCGAGCCGGCGACGCCCACCCCGCCGCCCGCGCCTGCGGTCGCGGCGGCGCCGAGGCTGGCGGTGTGGTCGGTGCCGTCGACGGCGACCGTCGCGGCGAGGGTCAGGTTCTCGGCGTCGACGGTGAGCCAGGCGGGGATCACGGCGCGGTTGGTGACGGTCGAGAGGGTGAGCGCGACGCCCGCGCCGACCGCGGCGCTGCCGCCCTCGGTAGCGGAGCCGTCGGCGGCCGAGTGGGCGTCGGCGTTGGCGGCGGAGGCCAGCTCGACGGTGTGCCCCGCATGCAGCTCGGTGACATCCGTCGTCACCCCCGCCTCGACGGTGACGGTCGAGATGACGACGCCGACGGCGGCCGCGACGGCGATCGATCCGCCCGAGGTCTCCGCCTTCGGCGCGGCCGTGGTGCCGGACTTCTTGACGCCGTTGCTCTGCGCGGTGCTGTCGGCGTGGCCGCGCTCGGCGGCGATCGACTTGTCGAGGCCCGTGTTGTGGTCGCCGTCCTCGGTGGTGTCGCCGGGATCGCGCGCGCCGGATGCCGATGCCGCGCCGGACGCCGACGCGGACGAGATCGAGGTTGCCGCGAGCCGCACATCGCCGTCGGCGTCGGCGTTGCGGGCGAGGGTCGCGGTGGCGCCGTGCGGGGCGATCGTGAGGCCGAGGGCGATGCCCACCGCCGCCTGGCCGCCGGTCGCGACGGCCCCGCCGAGCGAGCTCGCGGTGGCGTGCTGGGCGGCGCGGAGCACGAGGTCGCGCGTGACGTGCAGCACGCCGGCCGCGGCGAGGCCGACGCGGGCGGTCGTCACCTGGTTGGAGAGCGTCACGGCGACGGCCGGCACGACCGCGACGCCGCCGGAGGAACCGCTGCCCGAGGATCCGCTCGCCTCGGCGCCCATCTTCGCGACGGTTGCCGCGGTGGTGCGCGCGGAGGCGTCGAGCACGAGGTCGCGGGCGCCGGTGATCGAGACCTCGTCGCCGACGAGGGCCGTGACCTGGTCGTCGAGCAGGATGAGCGCGAACGAGACGCCGATGCCGACGCTTCCGCCGGAGGCGCCCGCGCCCACCGGCAGGGCGTTCGCCGTCGCATCGACGGAGGATGCCGCGGTCAGGGTGGCGTCGCCGCCGCTCAGCACGACGGTGCCGCGGATCGCGGCCGTGGTGTCCTGGTCGAGCAGCACGATGGCGACCGAGCCCCCGAAGGAGACGCCGCCGGCGGCGCCGGACGCGGCATCCGCCGAGACGGTCGCCGCGGTGTCGGTGCCCTTCGCGGCGACAGTGGCCGAGACGGTGAGGTCGTGGGCGACGATGAGGAGGTCCGCGGGCACGATCGCCTCGTTGGTGACGCGCGAGGCCGTGACGGCGACGCCCGCGCCGATCGCAGCCGTGCCGCCGTCGGTCGCGGAGCCGTCGGCCTTCGAGGCGGCGTCGGCGTTGGCGGCGGTCGCGAGGCGCACCTCGGTGCCGGCGACGATCGTGGTCACGGCCGGGGTGATCCGGGTGGCCGCGGCGACGGTGGAGATGACGACCCCGACGGCGGCCGCGACGGCGATCGATCCCGAGGAAGTCTCCGACTGGGGGGCCGTCTGGTTGCCCGATCCGGCGAGACCCCGATCCGCGGCGACACCGTCGGCGTGCTCGCGCTGGGCGCCGACCTGCTCGTCGACGCCCGTCGCGCCGTCGCCGTCGCCGTCCGTCGAGTCGCCCGCCTCCTCCGCCGGCGAGCCGGCCGCCGATGCGGTGCCGCTCGCGGATGCCGCGGAGATCGCGGTCGCAGCGAGCTCGACCCCGCCGAGGGCGGTGACGTTGCGGGCGAGGGTCGCGATGGCGTCGTGGGTGGCGAGGGTGAGGCCGAGCGCGATGCCGACCGCGGCCGTGCTGGCGTCCGTGGCCTCGGCGCCCGCCTCCGCTGCGGCCGACGCGTCGAGCTCCGCCGCGATCCGCAGCGAACCGGTGATGTCGAGCACGCCGGTGCCGACGCGCGCGGCGGCCGACGCGTTGGAGAGCACGATCGCGATCGACGGGGTGACGGTGACGCCGCCGCCGGAGGCGCCCATCGTGGCGACGACCTCGGTCGCCGCCGCCGCCGTGGCCTCCACCGTCACATCGCGCGTGTTCGACACGATGACGCCGTCGGCGAGTTCGGCGACCGTGCGGTCTTCCACGATCGCGAGGGCGAAGGAGACCCCCACCCCGAGACTGCCGGTGGAGGTCGAGCCCGCGCCGACCGGGAGCGCGGAGATCGCGGCGACGAGCGCCGAGCCGGCGGTGATGGTGAGGTCGCCGCCGCCGAGCTCCGGGGTGCCCACGACGTCGGCGCGGGTCTCGTGGTCGATGATCGCGAGGGCGAGCGAACCCGCCACCGACACCTTCCCGGCGGACCCGGAGGACGAGGTGGCGGACACCGTGGATGCGTCGTCGCCGCCGTCGGGGGCGACCGTGGCCGACACCTCGAGGCCCGTCGAACGGATCGTGACGGTGCCGGGGACGGTCGCGATGTTGCGCAGTGTCGAGAGGGTGAGCGCGACGCCGGCGCCGACCGCGAGCGGCCCGCCGTTGCTCGCCGAGCCGTCGGCCGTGCTGGCGGCATCCGCGGCGGCGCTCGTCGTGAGGCGCACGACGCCGCCGGCACGGATCAGGGCGACGAGCGGCCCGATGACGGTCTCGGCCGTGACGGTCGAGAGCACGACGCCGACCGCCGCCGCGACGGCGACCGTGCCGCTGCCGCCGCCGCTCGTGTCGGAGGTCTTCGCCTCGGGCGCCACCGCGCCGCCCGAGGTGCCGAGTCCCCGGTCGCCCGCGACGCCGTCGGCGAAGCCGCGCTGCTCGGCGACCTTCTTGTCGACGCCGTTCGGGCCGCCCGGCGTCTCCGGCTCGCTGTCGTCGGGGGCCCCGCCCGCGGAGGCGGTGCCGGTGGCGGAGGCGTTCGAGACGCTCGTGGCCGAGAGCGACACCGCCCCATCCGCGTCGACGTCGCGCAGAAGGGTGGCGGTTGCGCGGTGGTTGGCGATCGTGAGACCGAGGGCCAGACCGACGGCCGCCGACCCGGACGACACCGCGGTGGCGCCCGCGCTCGTCGTCGCGGCCGCATCCTGGGTGGCGCTGAGGGCGAGGTCGCCCGCGAGCTCGAGCGAGCCGGTTCCGATCACGGCGTCCGTGGCGGTGTTCGACAGCACGATCGCGACCGCGGGCGACACGGCGATTCCGCCGGCCGCGCCGATCGTCGCGGTCGCGGTCGCGGCGCTCGTGGTCGTCGCGCCGAGCGTGATGTCGCCGGCTCCGGTCACCGCAACCCCCGAGCCGATGCGGGCGAGGGTCGCGACATCCTGCACGACGAGGGCGACCGCGACCCCGATTCCGACGGCGCCGCCGGTCGCGCCGTCGATCGCGGGGTTGGCCGAGATGGCGATCGCCAGCCGCGCGGTCGCGTCGATCACGAGCGCGCCGCCGCCGAGCGTCACCCCGCCGAGCAGCTCGGCCGTGGTCTGGTGGTCGACGATCGCGATGGCGACCGAGCCGGCGAAGGCGACATTGCCGCCGGCGCCCGCGACGGCATCCGCGGTTGCCGTCGAGGTGCCGTCCGCCGGGGCGGTCGCGGTGGTCGCGCGCAGCACGAGGCCGTTCGCGTGGATCACGACGGTCGCGGGGATGCGCGCGATGTTGCGCACCTCGGCGAGGGTGAGGGCGACACCCGCACCGATGCCGACACTGCCGCCGACCGCCGACCCGTTCGCGATGCTCGCCGCATCCGCGTCGACCGCGGTCGTGAGCGAGACCGTGCCGCTCGAGGTGAGCGAGGCGACGCCGGCGTCGACGACGGTCTCGGCGGTGACGCGCGAGATCGCGACGCCCACGGCGGCCGCGACCGAGACGGGGCCATCGGAGGTGGTGGCGCTCGGCGTCTCGGATGCGGCGTTCGAGGCGGCGGCGCCCTCCTCGACGGCGACCGCGTCGGCGTGATCGCGCTGCGCCTTCACCTGCGCGTCGACATCGGAGCCCGTGTCGCTCGCCCCCGAGGCGGAGGCGGTGCCGCTCGCCGACACCGTCGAGATCGTCGTGGCGGCGAAGGCGACGGCGCCGGAGGCCGCGATCACGCGGGCGAGCACGGTGCGCGCGCTGTGGTCGGCGATCGCGAGACCGAGCCCGATGCCGATGGCGGCCGTGCCGCCGGTGGCCGCAGCGTCGGCGGTCGCGGTGGCGGTGGCATCCGCGGTGGCCGTGGCCGAGAGGGTCCCCGTGAGCGCGAGCGCACTGCCCGCGCCGATGCGGGCGAGCGCGCTGACGGTCGAGAGGGTCACGGCCACCGAGGGGGCGAGCCCGAGCGTGCCGCCGCCGGCGCCCATGGTGGCGGTGGTCGCCGCCGCGGTGGTCGCCTGCGCGTCGAGTGCGATGTCGGTGGCGCCGGTGACCGTCGCCGAGTCGGCGAGTTCGGCGAGCACCGACTCGTCGAGGATCAGCAGGGCGAAGGCCGCGCCGACGCCGACGGCGCCGGTGGCGCTCGCGCCGCTCTCCGCGGGGATCGCGCGGACGGCGGCGTCCAGCTCGGAGCCGGCGGTGATGCCGAGCGATCCGGTGAGGGTCGCCGTGCCGGCCAGCTGGGCGAGGATCGTGCGGTCGACGATCGCGATGGCGACGGATCCCGCCACCGACACCTCGCCGCCGGCACCCGCCGTGGCGGAGGCGCCGAGCTCGGAGCCCGCGGGCGCGGTGGCCGCGAGTTCGAGCGCCTGCGCGGCGACGGTCGCGCCCGCCTCGAGCCGCGCGAGCGTGGTCGTCTCGGCGAGGGTCAGCGCGACCCCGGCGCCGATGGCGACGGACGCGCCCCCGAAGGCGGAACCCGTTCCGGCGCTCGTGGCGTCCGCCTCGCCGGCTGCGGCGATGCGCACGGTTCCCGCGGTCGCGGTGAGGGTGACCCCGGGGAGCACGACCGCCGTGACGGTCGCGGTGGAGAGCGCGACGCCGACCGCGGCTGCGGCACCGACGACGCCCCCGTTCTCCTCGGACGATGTGGAGGCGCTGGGTGCCTCGGGGGCGGTCGAGCCGGAGGGGCTGAGCCCTGCGGCGTGCGCACGCTCGCCCTCGACCTGCTGGTCGACGCTCGGCCCGCCGCTCGAGGCGCCGGAGGCCGACGCGGTGGCGGTGCCGGTGGTGCGCGAGACGCCCGCCGCGGTGATCGCGATGCCGCCCGTGGTCGCGGTGAGCGAGCGGGCGACGGATGCCGTGACGGTGTGGGTGCCGATGGCCAGTCCGAGGGCGATGCCGACGGCCGCGGTCGCCGCGTCCGCTCCGGCGGTCGCCGCGGCCGTGGTCTCGGCGGTCTGGGTGGCCTCGATCGCGACCGAGGCGGCGGTGATCGTGCCCCCCGTGCCGATGCGCGCGGTCGTGGTGACGGTGTGCAGGGTCGTGGCGACCGCGGGCGAGATCGCGACCGAGTCGCTCGCGGCGCCGATGCGTGCCTCGGCGCGCGCGGTGGAGTGGGAGCCGGCCCGCACCGTGACCGCTCCGGCCTGGGCCGCGGCGCCGTTCGCGACGGCCGCGGTCACGAGCTCGTCGACGATCCCGATGGCGACGGAGGCGCCGATGCCGACACTCGCGCCCGTCACGCCGTCGGCGGCCGGGAGGGCGGTGACCGTGACGTCCCGTGCGGCCGCCGCGTCGATGAGCAGTGCGCCGCTCAGCACGGCGGAGCCGTCGAGGCGAGCCTCCGTGACGGCATCGATGAGGGCGATCGCGACCGAACCGGCGACCGAGACGTTGCCCTGACCGGCGCCGGCCGATGCCGAGGCGGTGATCACCGAACGGTCGTCGCCGCCCGCGGCGACCGTGGCCGCGAGCTCGAGCGATGCTCCCGTGGCGGTGACCCCGTCGGGCAGCACCGCACGGTTGACGAGGTCGATCGCGCTGAGGGCGACAGCCGCGCCGATGCCGAGGGCGGCGGGCGCGGTGGCCGCCCCGTCGGCGGTCGAGGTGCTGTCGGCCTGCTGGGCCGCGGCGATGCGGATGGCGGCGCCGCCGATCGCGGAGACGCCCGGTTCGACGATCGACTCGGTGTGCACGCCGGCGATCACCACGGAGACGGCGGCCGCCGCACTCACGCCGCCCTGGGAGGTGGAGGCCGCGGGGGTCGCGGTGGACGACGCCCCGCCGCCGAGACCGTCGGCGTAGCCGCGCTCGTGGGCGATCGCAGTGTCGACCCCGTCGCCCGCGCCGCCGCCGGTGGCGGCACCGGGTGCGCCGCTGCTCGAGGCGGATGCCGTGGCGTCGAGCGTGCTGAGGCCGGTCGCCGAGAGGGTGACCGCGCTCGCCGCGGCGACGTCGCGGGCGAGCGCCGTGGTGACGGAGAGCTCGACGAGGCTCAGTCCGAGGGCGAGACCGACGCCCGCCGTGGCAGCCGCGGCGGTGGCCCCCGCCGTGCTCGCGACGGTCGCGTCCTGGGTCGCCGTGAGCGCGAGCGCCCCGGTGAGGCCGAGCGTCGTGCCGCTCCCGAGCCGCGTGGAGGTGGTCGCCTCGACGCGCGCCGTGGCGACCGCCGGGGTGAGCGCGACGCCGCCGCCCGCCGCCCCCATCCGCGCGGTGACGTCCACCCGGGTCGTGCCGTCGGCGGTGAGGGTGAGATCGTGGGCGTCGCCCAGCGTCGCGTCGTCGGCGACGACGGCCGTGACCGCGTCGTCGACGAGGGCGATCGCGGCGGCCGCACCGACGCCGACGCTCGTGCCGGAGGCGCCGTCGGCGGAGGTGGCGGATGCCGACGCCGTGGTGTCGCCGGTGGCGGTCACGGCGACGTCGCCGCTGCCGCCGAGGAGCGTGACGTCCCCGGCCAGCTCGGCGATCGTCTCGAGCTCGGCGAACAGCAGCGCGACGGAGCCGGCGACCGAGATCTTGCCGCCGCTCGCGCCGGAGAGCGAGCCCGCGGCGAGCACGGCGGTGCCGGTCGATGAGAGGGTGAGCGCCTGCGCCGTGAGCACCGCGGACGCCGCGAGCGCGGCGCGCGTGGTCGCGGTGACATCGGCGAGCGCGACGGCGGCACCGATCGTGCCGGACCCGCCGGCTGCCGCGGCGCCGTCGGCATCGGCCGTGGCGGTCGTGGAGCCCTCTGCGGTCAGCTCGACCTCGCCGGCCACCGTGACGACGGCATCGAGCGTCGCCTCGACGGTCGCGGTTCCGAGCACGAGGGCGACCGCCGCCGCGACGTCGATGCCGCCCGTGGAGCTCGCGGCCGACGGCAGCGCGGGTCCGGATCCGCCGCCCCCGAGCGCGCTCGCGTTGTCGCGCTGCTGGGCGAGCGCCGCGTCGACGCCCGTCCCGCCGCCGCCCGCGGTGCCGGCGGTCTCGGGTGCGCCCGCGCTCGAGGCCTGCGCCTCGGCTTCCTGGGTGGAGGTGCCGGATGCCGTGAGCGTGAGGTCGCCGTCGACCGCCACGCCGCGCTCGAGCGCCGCGCGCACCCGGTGGTCGGCGATGACGAGCGCGAGTCCCGCACCGATCGCCGCGACCGCGGCCGGGGTCGCGGCGGCGGTCGCGGATGCCGTGGCGGTCGCCTCCTGCCCGGCGGTGATCGAGACCGCGCCGTCGACCGACACGGGCGTGGCTCCGGCGAGGCGCGCGGTGGTGCTGACGGTGGCGAGGGTCGTCGCGGCGAACGGTGCGACGGCAACGTCGCCCGCGGCGGCCGCGCCGCCGGCGTGCGCCGAGCTCGCATCGGTGGTGGTCGCGCCCACGGCGATGCTCGCCGGATCCACGAGCTCACCCGTGAGCGAGGCGTCGACGGTGTGCTCGACGACCGTGACGGCCGCCGCGGCGCCGATGCCCGCATCCGACGCGCCGGTGCCGGGTGCGGCGGTCGCGTCGGAGAGCGACTCGGCCGAGGACGACGCGGTGAGGCTCGTGGCCGCGCCCGTGACGGTGGCCGACGAGGAGGCGGAGGCCGTCAGCTCGACGAGGGTGATCGCGAGCGATCCGGCGAGGCCGAGGGTGCCGCCCGATCCCGCGCCGGCGATCGAAGTCGCGGCGAAGCGGTGGGCGGTGGCGGGGTCCCCCGTGGCGGTGCTCGGGTCGACGCCCGCGACGAGGGAGAGCGCGTCGGCGTCGATGGTCGTTCCGGCCCCGGCCTCCGCGGTGATCGCGACGTGCGCGTCGGTGATCGCGATGGCGGCGCCGATGGTGGCGGCCGGGGGTCCGCGGTCGGCGGGCTCACCCGTCGCGGTGGAGTCGGCGAGGTCGTGGTGGTGGGCGTCGAGGGTCACCGCGGATGCCGTGAGGTGCACGCCCGAGACGGTCGCGTCGGCGATCGAGGTGAGGAAGGTGAGGGCGATGGCCGCGGCCACCGAGACGGTTCCGGCCGGGGCACTCGGGGCGGGCAGCTCGCCCGGCGCGGGAACCGCCGTGCCGGGGGCGTTCGCGGCGGCGAACCCGCGGCCGTCCTCGATGCTCTCGCTCGCGCTCGGCTGGCCCGGCGTCCCCTCCTCCGGGGCACCGCCGGCCGATGCGGCGGCGACGGTGGTGGCGCCGCTGGCGCCCGAGACGCGGATGACGATGCCGCCCGCGGCGGTGACGTCCCGCTCGGTGGTGGCGTGGACCGCGTGGTCGACGAAGGCGAGTGCGAGTGCGAGCCCGACGGCGGTGTCGCCCGACGCCGCGGCGCCGCGCGCCGTCGTGGTCACGGGCGCGCGCTGCGCTGCCTCGATCGTGACGTCGCCGCTCGCGGCGAGCGCCGGACCGGCGGCGAGTCGGCTGAGGGTGCGCACGGCCGAGCTCGTGATGGCGGTAGCCCCCGCCACCGTGACGCCCGACCCGGTCGCGCCGCCGAGCGCTTCGCTGCGCGCGGCGGACGCGGAGTCGGCGGTGACGTCGAGGTCACGCAGGCCCGCGACGGTCGCACCGGCCGCGAGCTCGGAGCTGGTCGTGTCGTCGACGGAGACGAAGGTGACGCTCGCACCCACCCCCGCGGTCTCGGTCGCGCCCGGAGTGCCCGGGTTCGCGGATGCCGTGACCTCCGTGGCGGAGCGGGAGGCGAGCGCGAGGTCGGTGACCGGGTCGGGGGTTCCCGCGGAATCGCCCAGCACGAGGGCGCCTCCTGCGACGGCCGTCGTCGTGATGCTCGCGATCGTCAGGGCGAGCGCGCCCGCGACACCGACCGACGCCGTCGCGGTGCCGCTTCCCGTGGAGGCGCCCGAGACGGCGGTCGCGCCGTAGTCGTTGGCGTCTCCCGCGACGGTCGGCGCAGTGACCGCCTCGACGCTCAGCGCGCCGGTGCGGAAGGTGCCGCCGTCCACGCGAGCCTCGCTCGTGATGTCGCTCCGGTTGACGGCGATCGCGACGCCGACGCCGGGGGATCCCGCCGCGACCGTCGAGCCGTCGGCGGAGGCCGTCGAGCCTCCGCGCGAGGTGGCGCTCACGGCGACGCCGCCGGGCGCGATGATCTCGCCGGCGGGCGCCACGAGGCTGCGCGCCGACTGTGCGAGCTGCAGGTTCGCGATGGCTCCGGCGACGGTGATGGTGCCGCCGGCCGGGGTGTCGGCGCCGCCGTCGGTCGCGGCGTCGGGGGTGGTGGTGTCGTTGCCGGTTGCTCCGCCGCTGCTCGCGACGGCCGAGACCGTCACCCGCGCGTCGGTCTCGGCGGTGAAGGCCGCGGACGCCCCGCTCAACGCAGCGCTCGACGAGATGGTCGTGAGCGCGTCGGCCGTCACGTCGGCCGTGCCGATGGCGGCCCCCGCGTCCGCCGCACTCGCATCGGCCACCACATCCACCCGGGTGTCGTTGACGGACTCGGCACGCAGCGCGCCGACCGCGTCGATGACGGTGGCACCGGTCACGGTCGTCGTGGCGGATGTCGTCACGGTGGCGGAGGCGAGGGCGGCGTCGTGGTCGGGGGTGCCGCCCGTGCCGGGGAGCGACTCGGCGCGGACGTCCGCGTCGATGGCCGCGCTGAGGGTCACGTCGCCGGAGGCGTGGATCTCGGTCGCCCCGGTGAGGAGCACCGTGGCGGTGGCGGAGGCGGTGACGGTCTCCGCGGCGGCGGGGGCCAGGGTCGCTGTCGCGGCGACCCGCACGTTCCCCCCGCGCAGCACCGTGTCGGTGAGGGTGACGGTCGCCTCCGCGTCGTCCGCGGTGCCGCCGAGCAGCTCGATGTCGCCGTCGCCCGCGGTGTCGGTCGTGTCGATGGTGAAGTCGCCGAGCACGATGTTCGCGGCGTGGATGCGCAGGGTCGCGCCCCCCAGCGTGAGGTCGCTGACGAGCACCACGGTCACGCCGCTCGCGTTCGCGAGCACCTCGAAGAGCGAGGCCGGCACCACGAGCGTGACGGTCTCCATCGAGTTGTGGGTGCTCCACACGGTGATGACGAGCGTGGTCGCGTCCTGCGAGATGTGCAGCTCGTCGTCGGCGGTCGTCGAGGTGACGGTGACCTCGTCGGGGGTGCCCGTCACGTCGAGCGGCTCGAGGCCGCTGTAGCCGATGGCGGCGCCGCCGACGGCGAGCTCTCCCGAGCTCGACCCCGCGGGGGTGGAGACGACGCTTCCGCCGGTCACGTCGACGGCGAGGGTGTCGTGCCCGCCCGCGCCGCCGTCGACGCTCGCGATCGAGCCGCCGGCCGTGGCATCCACCCGGAAGGTGTCGTCCTCGTCGGCGGACCCGACGAGGTGGGCGAAGCCGCTGAAGGAGATCGGGACGGCGGCGGTGATGGTGCCGGCGCCCGGGCCCGTGATGGCCCACTCGGCCGTGGTGCCGGCGTCGGCGCGACGGAGGGTGGCACCCGCGCCGTCGGCGCGCAGCGTCGTGACGCCCGTGTAGCTGAGGCTCGTCCCGCCGACCGTCACCTGACCCGCGGCGGAGGCGTGGGTCCAGTCGATGTCGGCGCCGGTGACGGTCAGTCCGCCCGTCCCGCCGCCGTCGACCGTGACCGGTCCGGCGATCGCGGTGAGCACCCCGGCGCCGATCGTGATGGCGGGCGCCGCGAGCTGCAGAGCCGAGATCTCGGCGAGCGGCACGCGCTGCTCGGCGGAGCCGTCGGCGAAGGTCACGACGAGTTCGGCGCCGTCGATGCTCACCGCGATCGCGCCGGTCGACTGCACGTCGACGAGATGCGGTGCGGGCGGCTCGGGCTCCTCCTCGCCCTCCTCGCCCTCGTCTCCGTCCTCGCCCTCCTCGCCCTCCTCGCCCTCGGCGAAGAAGGTGAGGCCGCCGAACATCGAGAGCGAGTAGTCGGGCGGGGTCGCGCCGTCGTCGGTGCCGGGCTCATCGGTGCCGGGCTCGTCGGTGCCCGGCTCATCCGTCCCGGGCTCGTCGGTCCCGGGCTCATCGGTCCCGGGCTCATCCGCGCCGGGCTCATCCGTGCCGGGCTGGCCGGTGTCGGGGACCTCGGTGTCGTCGCCCGTGGAGTCCGTCGAGCCGACGGTGGTCGGCCCGACCGTGCCGGGTCCGCAGACCAGGGTCCGGCTGGTGGAGCTCGAGCTCGACGAGGAGGAGTCGGATCCGGGCGACGCGTCGTCGCCGCCCGTCACCTGGAGCACGCAGTGGGAGGTGCCGTTCGGGTTGAGCGACGGCGCCGGCGTGGTGACGATCACGACCTGCCGGATGACGGTCGTCTCGGTGGTGGTCTCGGGCTGAACCGGCTGGACCGGCACGGGCGGCACGGGGGCGGGCGCGATCCCGGGCCCGACCGGACCGAGCGGCACGACGGGGACCGACACGGCCGGCGCGGGAACCGCCGGCGCCGGTGTGGCCGCCCGGGCAGGCGCCCCCGAGAGCGTGCCGGCGATGACGATGAGCGAGACGAGGCCGGCGAGCAGGGTGAACAGCGCGCGCCCGGAGGACGCGCGCGGACCCGCGGCATCAACGCTCATCTGCTGCGCACGGACGGATCGGGGTACATGGGTGGGGTGGGGAGGTACACACGCCCGTGCGGTCTCACCCTAGCGAGTTCCGCTCACCCCCCGATGACCCCCTAACGGGGGACAATTGCGGGGTACAGCACTCCCGTTGGCTCGGAGGACGGTGTAGAAAGACGGCAGGGGCGGCTCGCCGGGAGCGTGCCCTGGAGAGGAACACCGTGGACTTCTGGAACAACGTGTGGAACGTGATCTGGCTGCTGTTCTGGGGTTTCGCCCTCATCGCCTACCTGTTCGCGATCTTCTCGATCATCGGAGACCTGTTCCGCGACGACAAGCTCAACGGCTGGTGGAAGGCGCTGTGGGTCATCTTCCTGATCTTCTTCCCCTTCCTCACCGCGCTCGTGTACCTCATCGCGCGGGGGCGGGGAATGGCGGAGCGCAGCGCCCGGAGCGTCCAGGCCTCCCAGCGCGCGGCGGACGACTACATCCGCAGCGTCGCCGGCGGCAGCCCCGCCGACGAGATCGCGAAGGCGAAGTCGCTGCTCGACTCCGGTGCGATCAACGCGGCCGAGTTCGAGGCGCTCAAGGCCAAGATCCTGGCGTAGCGCCAACGACTGCGGCTTGCCCGGAAGGTCGTCGAGGAGGGTTGGTCGTCGCGGCCGGTGGTGAAGCGGATCGTCCACCGTCGGATCAAGAAGCGCCTCGGCCCGGTGCAGATCGCCGGGCGGCTCGGCGTGACGAGCACGAGACACCGGGCGCGCTCGTGTGCGAGCGCCGCAACCAGTGAGGTGCGGTCGCGAGTGGCAAGAGCCAGGGCCTGTTGCCGGGCGTCACGCCGAAGGATGAGGCTGTGTCGAAGGTCGCGGAGTATGCGCGGAGCCATGGCTTCGAGCGATGATCAGCTCGATGCCCGTCGATGACGGGTGTGCGCCGGACTCGGGCCGCGTCAAACGTTGGTCAGGTCGATGTCCGGGGCCTCGTCGTTGACCTTGACGTCGTACTGCCCACCCGCCGGTGTTCCTTTCGGAACGCGCCCCTGTTTGGGTACCGCAGTCTTGGCCGGACTCGTGATGATGGTCGGAGGCTTCTCGATCCAGCCTCGCAGCTCACCCCAGTCTCGGACGGCGTGCGCGATTTCGTGCGCTGAGGTGCGCACCTCGCCCGTGAGTTCGTCGGCTGCCGCCGTGTAGGCGTCGGCCGTGCCGGTCAGAATCCGGTCGATGCGTTCTTCGGCCTCGGCAGCGGGGATGCTGAACCGACGGGCGGTGGCGATCAGGTGCTTTCGGCCGATCGCGGTGAAGCGATCCTCTCCGTCGACTCTCATCGGTGCGAGCAGTGGACCGCTCTTCGTGAGTCGCTTCTCATAGGGGAGTGCAGAGGCCATGTCGTAGAGCGGGGCGAGTTGCTGCCCTTCGGCGTTCAGCATGAGCGCGAAGTTCTTCGCGTGCGCGTCGGTCCCGGCGATGGCGACGTTGAAGACGACGGCATCGAACATGGCGCGCCGGCTGTTTCCGCGGTCCCCCAGCGATGTGTTCGAGAGCAGGTCCGCGATCTGCGCGAGCCCGGGCCCGCCGTCCTTCTGGTACTTCTTGTCGGGCAACACCGACAGCGCTTGACACATGTCTTCCTGGTGCAGTCGATGAAGCACTTCTCCTTCGAGAGCTCGGTCGAATCGTGTACTGACGAGCACGGCACCGGCCTCGCCGGCGTCGATCAGCTCCGTCTGCGCGGCCGACATGCCGAGCGCTTGCGCGGCGCGCTGACTGAGGTACTCGTTGATTTCGTGGTTCGAGAAACCTCGGATGCCCGGCTTCAGGATGTGCGTCGTCGGAGTCGAGTCCTGAGGCACTCCCCAAGCCCCATCGCTGGTCTTGGTGAGCGCGACCTTGCTTTGGGCGCCGGCCAGACTCCACCGGCCGCCGTACGCGCCCGGGTCCCAGTCCTCGTCGTGATTCGCGAGTGAGATCATCATCTTCTCGAACTCGCTCCCGGTGAGCGTGGCAATGTTCACGTTTCGCGGCCCTGCATCGCTCGCGGTAGCGCCCGGCGGCAGGAGCTGAACTGCGCCAGCGGCGTCTCGTCCGACGGCGCGCAGTAGCGCCATCGGGTTGGTCGCCGAGACGTGGTTTTCACGGGCGATGCGCGCGAGGGCGCCTGAGCTGTCTGGTAGGAGGCCCCAGAGAAACGCCTTCGCCGGTTTCGCCCTGTGCTCGGTCGCAGCGAGCGGCATCGACATCGACACCGGGTACGCGCGCGGATTGGCGCGCCAGCTCGCATCGTAGACAAACCCGATGTTGCCGGCGGCGTTCTGCCAGAACGTGCCGGCGGGGACGCCGTCGAGGTAGAGGACGAGTTCGGTACCGGTCATCGGTTCACCGGCTCGCGGAGGGGCTGCGGGGTGAGGCCGTAGCCGAGAGCGGCCAGTACGTCGAACACGCGGAACAGCTCGGCGCGGACCGCCCCGGCCTCGAACCTGATGAGCCATGCCCGGCTGACCCCGGCCGCGAGCGCGACCTCGGACTGGGTCTTGTTCTGGGCTTCGCGCGCGAGCCTCGCCCACACTGCGAGCTCTTTCGCGTTGGTCAGCGTGTTCGCCGCGTTCATCGAGCCTCCGGTTCATGAGCGTGTAATGGAACCGTGCCATTGCACGATGTCATAGTACCGCGACATTCGTCGATGTCACAGTACCGTGTCCTGCGATAGATGTGCGCGGCACCACCAGTGAAACTTCGACAAGCCAGTCGGGGCCGTGCGACACACGCGATCGAGTGCCGAACCACGACACGTCGAGACCTGGCCCACGTCAGGCGTCAGTCGCATCGACGTCGGGCCTTGTCGTTGACGTTGAACCCGGAATGGCCGCCCCCGGTCTCGTCACGTGCTCGGTGGCAGCGAGCGGCATCGAGACCGGGTACGCGCTTGGATTGCCGCGCCGGCTCGGGTCGTGGACGAACCCGATAGTGCGTGCGGCACGCTTACAGCGTCACGCACCCGCCCATCAGCCGCATCCCAAACAACCTGCCTGGGCACGACGCCTAGCGATCGCCCGAGGTCAGCGGGCGCCACACCACGACCTGGTTCTGCTTGCGGGCGCGCGTGCCCGCGCGCAGCGAGACGACGTCGCCCTCGAGTCCCGCGGCGAACACGCGCCGGCCGGGGCGCGACAGCAGTTCGTCGGCGAGCGCCGTCTCGAGCTCCCGCACCCGCTCGCTCAATGCGAGCACCTGGTTCTCGAGCTCCAGGATGCGGCGGATGCCCTCGAGGTTGAGGCCCTCGGCGGAGAGCCGCGCGATCTCCCGCAGCTGCACGATGTCGCGCATCGAGTAGCGGCGCGACTGACCGGCGGTGCGCTGCGGGCTCACGAGCCCCATCCGGTCGTATTGACGCAGGGTCTGCGGATGCATCCCCGCGAGCTCGGCGGCGATCGCGATCGCGAAGACGGGGGTCGATTCGTCCATCAGCCGCGCGCCCTCTGCAGCAGCTCGTCCCGCGGGTTCTCGTCGGGCAGCGCCGCCGCGAACTCTTCGAGCTTCGCCTTCGCGTCCGGCGGGAGATGACTCGGCACCGCCACCTGCACGGTCGCGAGCAGGTCACCCGTGGACTTCGCCGTCGCGACGCCGCGCCCCTTCACGCGCAGCACCCGGCCGCTCGGCGTGCCGGGGGCGACCCGCAGCCGCACGGTGTCGCCGGCGAGGGTCGGCACCTCGATGGTCGCCCCGAGGGCGGCTTCGACGAAGGTGACCGGCACGTCGACGCGCAGGTTCAACCCGTCCCGGGAGAACACCGGGTGCGGGCGGACGGACACCGTGAGCACCAGGTCGCCCGCCTCGCCGCCGTCCGGGCTCGGCTGCCCCTTGCCGCGCAGCCGCACCTTCTGGCCGTCGTTCACCCCCGCCGGGATCTTGACCTTGGTGCTCGCGTTGCCGGGCAGCTGCAGGGTGACGGTGTCGCCGCGGATCGCGGTGTCGAAGTCGAGCGTCGTGGTCGCCGTGATGTCGGCGCCCTTGGTCGGACCGCCGTAGCCGCGGAAGCCGCCCGTCGGGTTGCCAAAACCGCCCGAGCCGAACATGCCGCCCAGCAGGTCCTCGAACCCGCCCGCGCTGTAGCTCGTGCGTCCGCGAGCGCCGCCGCCGAACATCCCGCCGAAGACGTCCTCGAAGCCGCCCGCCCCCCCGGGGGTGAAGCGCGCGCCGGAGCCCATCGCCCGCAGCTGGTCGTACTCGGCGCGCTCGGCCGGGTCCGACAGCACGGCGTACGCCTCGCTGATCTCCTTGAACCGGGCCTCGGCTGCCGCATCGCCGGGGTTGGAGTCGGGATGGAACTGGCGGGCGAGCTTGCGGTAGGTCTTCTTCAGCTCCGCCTCGGAGACGTCCTTGGCGACGCCGAGCACGGCGTAGAAGTCCTTGTCGAACCAGTCCTGGCTGGCCATCGGGCTACTCGCTCGCAGGCACGCTGACCGCGACCTTGGCGGCGCGGATGAGTCGCTCGCCGAGCGCGTAGCCCGGCTCGATGACATCCTTCACGGTCTCGGCGGTCGCGGCCGGGTCGGGCACCTGCACGACGGCCTGGTGCACGTTGGGGTCGAACACCTCGCCCACCTCGCCCACCGAGCGCAGCCCGTACTTCTCGAACCCGGCACGCAGCTTCTGCGAGACGAGCGTGAGGGGCGCGCCCTCGACGAGATCGCCGTGCGCGTCGGCACGGTCGAGATCGTCGATGACGGGCAGCAGCGAACGGATCACCTCGGCGATCACGGCCTCACGGTTCGCGGCGCGATCGCGCTCGACGCGCGTGCGGAAGTTCTTGAGCTCCGCCTGCGCGCGCGCGGCGATGTCGCGGTACTCCGCCACCAGATCCTTCTCGGCGTCGGCGAGCAGGGTGAGGTCGTCCTCGCTCAGCCCGTCGTCGTCCGGCGCGACGTCGGCCGGGTCCGGACGCGCCTCGCCCGTCTCCGGGTCGATCTTGCGCTTGTCGTGGACCTTGGGCTCGTCGTCGTCGCGGTCCTTGTCGGCCATCGGCTACTTCTTCTCGTCCTCGTCGTCGACGATCTCGGCGTCGACGACATCCTCGTCGGGCGCGCTCGTGCCGCTCGTCGGGCTGGGACCCTCGGCGGCCTCCTGGCTCGACTGGTAGATCGCCTCGCCGAGCTTGGTCTGGCTCTCGTTGAGCTTGTCGAAGGCGGTCTTGATGGCCGCCTCGTCCTCGCCCTGGAGCGCCGTCTTGAGCGCGTCGATGTCGCCCTGCACCTCGTCCTTCACGGGCTGGGCGATCTTGTCCTCGTTCTCGGAGATGAGCTTCTCGAGCGAGTACACGAGCTGCTCGGCGTTGTTGCGCACCTCGGCCGCCTCGCGCCGCGCCTTGTCCTCGGCGGCGTGCTCCTCGGCCTCGCGCACCATGCGCTCGATGTCGTCCTTCGGCAGCGACGAGCCGCCGGTGATCGTCATCGACTGCTCCTTGCCGGTGCCCTTGTCCTTCGCCGAGACGTGCACGATTCCGTTCGCGTCGATGTCGAAGGTGACCTCCACCTGCGGCACCCCGCGCGGGGCGGGGGCGATGCCGGTGAGCTCGAAGGTGCCGAGCGGCTTGTTGTCGCGCGTGAACTCGCGCTCGCCCTGGAACACCTGGATGGCGACCGACGGCTGGTTGTCGTCGGCCGTCGTGAAGGTCTCGGAGCGCTTCGTCGGGATGGCGGTGTTGCGCTCGATGAGCTTCGTCATGATGCCGCCCTTGGTCTCGATGCCGAGGCTCAGCGGGGTGACGTCGATGAGCAGCACATCTTTGCGCTCGCCCTTCAGCACGCCCGCCTGGAGGGCGGCGCCGACGGCGACCACCTCGTCCGGGTTGACGCCCTTGTTGGGGTCCTGGCCGCCGGTGAGCTTCTTCACGAGCTCGGTGACGGCCGGCATGCGGGTGGAGCCGCCGACGAGCACGACGTGCGCGATGTCGGAGACCTTGATGCCGGCCTCCTTGATGACGTCCTCGAAGGGCTTCTTGGTCCGGTCGAGCAGGTCGGAGGTCATCTGCTCGAACTGGGCGCGGGTGATGGTCTCGTCGAGGTTCGCGGGACCCGATTCGGTGAGCGAGAGGTACGGCAGCTGGATGCTCGCGGACAGGCCGGAGGAGAGCTCCTTCTTGGCCTGCTCGGCGGCCTCCTTGAGGCGCTGCAGCGCGATCTTGTCCTTCGAGACGTCGACGCCCGTGGTGTCCTTGAACTTCTTGATGAGGTGCTCGACGACCCGCTGGTCCCAGTCGTCGCCGCCGAGGCGGTTGTCGCCGGAGGTGGCGCGCACCTGGATGGTCGAGAAGTCGTCGTCCTTGCCCACCTCGAGGAGCGAGACGTCGAAGGTGCCGCCACCGAGGTCGAAGACGAGGATGAGCTCGTCCTCCTTGCCCTTGTCGAGGCCGTAGGCGAGGGCTGCGGCGGTGGGCTCGTTGATGATGCGCAGCACGTTGAGGCCCGCGATCTCGCCGGCCTCCTTGGTGGCCTGGCGCTCGGCGTCGTTGAAGTACGCGGGCACCGTGATGACGGCGTCGGTCACGTCTTCGCCGAGGTACTGCTCGGCGTCGCGCTTGAGCTTCTGCAGGATGCGGGCCGAGAGCTCCTGGGGGGTGTACTTCTTGCCGTCGATCTCCTGCTTCCAGTCGGTGCCCATGTGGCGCTTGACCGAGGAGATGGTGCGGTCGACGTTGGTGACGGCCTGGCGCTTCGCGGTCTCGCCGACGAGCACCTCGCCGTCCTTGGTGAAGGCCACGACCGAGGGGGTCGTGCGGAAACCTTCCGCGTTGGCGATGACGGTGGGCTCTCCGCCCTCGAGGACGGCGACCACGGAGTTGGTCGTGCCGAGGTCGATGCCGACTGCTCGAGCCATGTGTTGTTGCTCCTTGACGTCTGAAAACGAGTACGCGGACTTGAGCCGCGACGTATCAAGTTTGCACCCCCGTCCGGGGGAAGTCAAGAAAAGGTGAGTCGCCTCGACTCAGGTACGGCGCAGGCGGGCGCGGGTGCGCACCAGGACGCCGGCCGCGATGAGCACCGCGCCCACCCCGAGCGACGTGAACAGCTCCTCCGCGTCGGCGCCCGTCGGGGCGAGCACCTCGTTCACGGTGAGCACCGCCGCATCGGACTCGACCTCGCCGCCGAAGAGCACCGCGTCCACCACGACCCGGAACTGCGCCCCGTCGTCCGCGAGGGTCGCCGGCAGCGAATAGCTGGGGTTCGGGTCGGTGTCGTAGTTGTAGACGGGCACCTCGGTGCCCGGGATGTCGGTCCAGCTGGCCCCGCCGTTCCGGCTCACCTGCCAGCGGTAGGAGTCGACCGTCGCGTGGAAGCGCGTCGAGAAGGTGGCCGTCTCGCCATCCGTGACCGTCACGTCCACCGGCGCCACGATGCTCGGAGTCCCCGCCCGGGAGACCGACGCCCCCTGGTGGTTGCCGACGAACACGTCGCCGGTGAACGGGTTCACCGCGACACCGTCCGGGTTCGGCCGCACGGCGAACGTCACCGGGGCCGGATCCGGGACCGGGGTGACCGCGAGCGTCGCGGGATCGATGATCCGCACGCTCGCCGAGCCGTCGAGGGCCACGTAGAGGCGGGAGCCGTCGGGCGACATCGCCATCCCGCGGGTGACGACATCCGAGGCGAACCCGCCGACCCGGGTGAGGGTGTCGGGGTCGACGACGGTGATCTCGTGAGCCACCCAGCTGGTGGCGTAGACGAGACCGGCGAACATCTCCACGGTGTACGCCTGATCCAGGAGGCCTCCGGCGCTGGTGACGACACTGTTGTCCGCCGTGCTGATGCGGCTCATCAAGGACCCGCCGCTGCGCGAGACGAAGACGTAGGCGCCGTCTGGGCTGCCGGTGATCCCGGTGGGCAGCTGATCCATGGGGATGGTGACCGCCGCGCCGGGCGTCCCCGGATCGGTCACGTCGAAACGCTGGACACTCGCGCCTGCACGGTTGACGACCCATAGCGTGGCGTCATCGCTCAACCACACCTCGTAGGGCTGCGCGTCGGTGGGGATCGTCGCCGCGACGGCGAAGCCTGCATCGGCGTCGAGGACGCTGATCGTGTTGCTGCCGCTGTTGGCGACGTAGATCCACCGGCCCGTCGAGTCGGTCGTGAGCCCGATCGGCTCGGCGCCGACCGGCGCGTGCTGGAGCACCGTGGACGTCGCGGGGTCGATGACCGCCACCTCGCCACCGCCGACGAGGGCGACCGTGGCGTACACGCGCGAACCATCCGGGGAGACGACGACCCGATACGGCCAGCCGCCCGTCGCGATCGGCTCGCTGTCGGCCATCGCAGGCCCGGCGACACCGATGGCCGCGGCGAGCCCGAATCCGACAGCGAGCAACGCTGCAGCGGTGCGTCTCATCCATCCGCCTTCCGTGTGTTGGGGCAGGAATCGATAGTCTCGCACCCCGATCGGGCGGCACGCGAATCACCCGCCGCGTCGTTCCCCGCCCGTTCACCGGGCGGCGCTAGCGTGGGCGCCATGACCGACCCGAACGGCGACGCGGCCGTCTCGCCCGTACCCGCCCCTCCCCCCACCGCGAACACGGGCATGATCGCCTCCTTCGCGCGTGACCTCGGCGACGACCGAACGGTGCCGCGCAAGCAGGTCATCTCCTGGGCGATCTGGGACTGGGCCACCCAGCCGTTCAACTCGGTCATCCTCACCTTCGTCTTCGCCTCGCTGTACCTCATCTCCGACAACTTCCTGCCGGCCGACATCGCGGCGCTCCCCGACACCGACCCCGTGAAGGAACGCGCACTCGCCGACCTCTCGAGCGGCTACGGCCTGGCGACGACCTTCGCGGGCATCCTCATCCTGCTGCTCGCCCCCGTGCTCGGGCAGCGCGCCGACGCCACCGGTCGCAAGAAGCGCTGGCTGTTCGTCTTCACCATGCTGCTCGCGCTCGTGCAGTTCGCGCTCTTCTTCGCCTTCGCGAACCCGTCCTTCTTCTGGTACGGCGCGATCGTGCTCGCCCTCGGCGCGGTGATCTCCGAGATCGCGGGCGTCAACTACAACGCGATGCTCGTGCAGGTCTCGACGCCGCGCACGATCGGCAAGGTGAGCGGGCTCGGCTGGGGACTCGGCTACATCGGCGGCATCGTCGCCCTCGCGATCGTGGTCGTCCTCAACAGCGTCGCGTGGTTCGGCCTCGACACCTCCAACGGTCTCGCCTACCGCCTCATCGCGGTCGGCGCCGCGGTGTGGACGATCGTGTTCTCGATCCCCCTGTTCCGGAACGTGCCCGAGGTGCCGCCGACGGGCGACGGCTCGCACCGGGTGGGCTTCTTCCGGGGCTACGTGGTGCTCGTGAAGGACATCGCGCGCCTCTACCGCGAGGCGCGACCCGCGTTCTGGTTCCTGCTGGCGAGCGCCATCTACCGCGACGGCCTCGCGGGGGTGTTCGCCTTCGGCGGCGTGCTCGCCGCCGTCGCCTTCCACTTCAGCGACGATCAGGTCATCATCTTCGGCATCGCCGCCAACATCGTCGCCGGCATCTCCACGATCATCGCCGGCCGCTTCGACGACCGCTTCGGGGCGCGCGCGGTGATCGTGTTCGCGCTCGCCGGCCTCGTCGTGATGGCCGTCGCGGTCTTCGCCTTCCACGACGTCGGCACGGTCGTGTTCTGGACGGGCGGCCTCATCCTCTCGGCGTTCGTCGGCCCCGCCCAGGCCGCCAGCCGTTCGCTGCTCGCCCGCGTCACCCCGGAGGGACGCCAGGGCGAGATCTTCGGCCTCTACGCCACCACCGGGCGGGTGGCGAGCTTCATCTCGCCCGCGCTCTGGACGGCATCCATCGCGATCTTCGGCGCCACGATCTTCGGCGTGCTCGGCATCGCGCTCGTGCTGCTCGTGGGTCTCGTGCTGCTGCTGTTCGTTCGCCTGCCGAAGCACGTCCGCCTCAGCTGACCCCGCCTCCGCCTCCTCCCGCCTCGTCCCGCCTCCTCCCGCCCCCTCCCGCCCCCGGCCACTCCCGCCTCAGAAATGCAGGAGTTTCCGCGGCCGGGCCCCGCGGTGGCAGGCGCCGGAGGTCGACCGACCCAGAAACTCCTGCATTTCTGAGGCGGAGGAGCGGGTGCCGGACTAGCGTGGGGGCATGTCGACGCGGACCCTGGCCTACTGGCTCGCGCTCGTCGACCGTCTGGTCGAGGCGCGCTTCGCCGGAACACTCGAAGAGCACGGCATCACCCGCATCCAGTGGCGGGTGCTCACGGTGCTCGACCCCGAACCGGCCACGCACGAGGCGCTCGCGGATGCGCTCTCCGAGCTGCCGCCGACCCCCGACGACGACTCGGCGGCCGAGCAGCTCGACGAACTGCTCGAGAGCGGATGGGTGGAGGATCTCGCGGGACGCTACGCGCTGAGCGAGCGCGGCCGAGACGCCCACGACCACATCTCGAAGGCCGTCGCCGCGCTGCGGGCGACCGTGCTCTCCGGCATCTCCGCCGACGAGGAGGCCACCACCATCGCGGCGCTCGAGCGGATGGCGCGCAACCTCGGGTGGAACGGCTGAGCCAGCTAGGCTGACACCGCCATGGCGCCCGCAGACACGACCGAAGCCACCGAGCTCGTCCTCCTCCTCGACGACGAGGGAAAGCCGATCGGGACGGCGCCCAAGGCGACCGTGCACACGACCGACACCCCCCTGCACTTCGCCTTCTCGTGCCACGTCTTCAGCCCGCAGGGCCGCCTGCTCGTCACCCGCCGCGCCCTCACCAAGGACACCTTCGCGGGGGTGTGGACGAACGCCTTCTGCGGGCACCCCGCCCCCGGCGAGACCGCCCTCGACGCCCTCGCCCGCCGCGCGGAGGCCGAGCTCGGCATCCCGGTGCGCGACGTCGAGCTCGTGCTGCCCCACTTCCGGTACCGGGCGGCCGATGCAGCCGGCATCGTGGAGAACGAGATCTGCCCCGTCTTCCGCGCGGTCGTCGATCGCGACCCGGCCCCGTCGCGGGATGAGGTGGCCGAGTGGGTGTGGGCCGAGCCGATGTCGCTGCGCATGGCGGTCGCCGCGGCGCCCTTCGCCTTCAGCCCCTGGTTCGCCCTGCAGCTCGCCGCCTGGCCCGCCGGCCGCTGAGCCCGAGCTACTCCCCGGGCGCGCCCGCCTCGGTCGTGGTGACGTCCGTGCGGTGGAAGCCCTGCCACGAGCGCGACGCGGTCGGCCCGCGCTGCCCCTGGTAGCGGTTCGCATAGGCGCCCGAGCCATAGGGGTTGTTGACGGGGGAGCTCGTGCGGATGAAGCACAGCTGGCCGATCTTCATCCCCGGCCACAGCTTGATCGGCAGGGTCGCCACGTTGCTGAGCTCGAGGGTCACGTGCCCCGAGAAGCCCGGATCCACGAATCCCGCGGTCGAGTGCGTGAGCAGCCCGAGACGCCCGAGCGAGCTCTTGCCCTCCAGCCGGGCCGCGATGTCGTCGGGCAGGGTCACGAGCTCGAAGGTCGAACCGAGCACGAACTCACCGGGGTGCAGGATGAACGGCTCGCCCTGCTTCGTCTCGACGAGGCGGGTCAGCTCGGGCTGCTCCTCAGCCGGGTCGATGAAGGGGTACTTGTGGTTGTCGAACAGCCGGAAGTAGCGGTCGAGCCGCACATCGATGCTCGACGGCTGGATCATGGAGCGATCGAGCGGGTCGAGCCCGATGCGTCCGGCGTCGAGTTCGGCGGCGATATCGCGGTCGCTGAGCAGCATGCGACGAGCGTATAGGCTCTACGGGTAGCTGCTCGCGGCTGCGGGGATGTAGTTCAATGGCAGAACTTCAGCTTCCCAAGCTGATAGCGCGGGTTCGATTCCCGTCATCCCCTCCATGAAGCCCCGCCGCATCCTGATCGGCCTCGTCGCCGCGATCGTCGTGGCGGTCGGGGCGTTCGCGCTCGTCCCGGCCCTCGCCCCCGCCCCGGATCGCGCGCCGGCGGCGACCGCGGCGGATGACGACGGCGCCCTTCAACACGCCCACGACAGCCAGGAGAGCAACGTGCAGGTTCATGGGACCGGGACCGTCGAGCGCGTCCTCACGGACGACGTCGAGGGCGACCGGCATCAGCGGTTCATCCTCCGACTGCCGATCGGTTTCACCGTGCTGGTCGCCCACAACATCGACGTCGCGCCGAGACTCGACGGGATCGCCGTGGGCGACACGGTCGAGTTCTTCGGCGAGTACGAGTGGAGCGAGGAGGGCGGCACCGTGCACTGGACCCACCGCGACCCGGCAGGGGTTCACGAGGACGGCTGGCTGAAGTGGGACGGCTCCGTCTTCGACTGACGCCCGCGGTTGGGGAGCCGGCGAGCGCCACGCCCCGCCGCGTCGGTTACCGTGGACGGATGACCGTATTCGCCCCCGAGGTCGTCGACGCCGTGCTCGCGCACATGAACGGCGACCACACCGACGACAACGTCCTCATCGTCCGCGCGTTCGCCGGCCGCTCCCCCGAGAGCGCGACGATGACCGCACTCGATCACCGGGGCGGCACCTGGCGCTACACGGTGGACGGCGTGGAGTCCGAGCTGCACCTGCCGTGGTCGCACGAGCTGAGCGAACGCCCGGAGCTGCGCCGCGAGATCGTCGCCCTCTACGACGCGGCCTGCGTCCAGCTGGGTGTGACCCCCCGCCCGCACGCCTGAGAGTTCACGAGAGCCGGAAACCCCGGTAAGCTAAGGCAACCCTAACCAGAGGAGCCTTCGTGTCCGTCCTGCCGTTCTCCCAGGCTCTCCGCGCGCGCACCTGGTCGGGCCACTCCGACAGCGAGGGCGCCGGCTTCATGACCGACCTCATGAAGGGTGAGGGCACCCGCGCCGACTACACGGCGCTCGTCGCCCAGCACTACTTCATCTACGAGGCGATCGAGGGTGCCGAGAAGGTCTTCGCCGCGGATCCCGTCGTCGCGCACTTCGCCACGCCGCGCCTCACCCGGCTCCCCGCCCTCGAGGCCGACCTCGAGTACCTGCTCGGCGCCGACTGGCGGGAGCAGATCGCCCCGCTGCCGACCACGGTCGCCTACGTCGAGCGCCTCCGCCGCGTCGCCGCCGAGCGCTGGGCGGGCGGCTTCATCGCCCACCACTACACGCGCTACCTCGGCGACCTCTCGGGCGGCCAGTTCATCCGCAAGGTCATGCAGCGCCGCTTCGGCTTCGAGACCAATGGCGTCGGGTTCTACCTCTTCGACGAGATCGCCGACCCGACCGAGTTCAAGGAGACCTACCGCGAGCAGCTCGACGCCGTCGAATGGGATGAGGCCGAGCGCGAGCGCGTCATCGACGAGGTGCTGCTCGCCTACCGCTTCAACACGGAGCTCTTCGACGACCTCGCCCGCGCGAAGGCCGCCGCGTAGCGCGAACTACGCCTCGATCCCCGGGATCGGCTTCACCCCGGACATGAAGCGGCGCACGTTCTCGTCGACGATGATGTCGGACGGTCGCAGCGGCCGCGTCAGGTACAGCCCGTCGAGCGTCGTGAGGCGGCTGAGGGCGACGTAGGTCTGGCCGGGCGCGAAGCTGCGCTGCCCGAGGTCGACGATCGCGCGGTCGTAGCTCTTGCCCTGCGACTTGTGGATGGTGACCGCCCACGCCAGTCGCAGCGGGAACTGCGTGAACTCGGCCACGACATCCTTCGTGAGCTGCTTGGTGACCGGAGAGTAGCTGTAGCGGTAGCGCTCCCAGGTGGCCGGCTGCACCTCGTGGCGTTCGCCGTCGACCTCCACCGTGACCGTGTCGGCGATGCGCACCACCTCGCCGATCGTGCCGTTCACCCACCGCCCCTCACCGCCGGCATCATTGCGCAGGAACATCACCTGGGCGCCGGGCTTGAGCTCGAGCCGCTCGTCGGCGGGGAACGCGCGCCCCCCGAAGTCGCCCTCGATGTCGGCGACCGCCGTCAACGCACGCCCGGGAAGCCGCCCCAGCGCGGCGGCATTGATGCGGTTGACGGTCGCGTTGGTCGTGGCGAGCGTGATGGCGCCGTCACTCGGGGCCGGACGCGCACCCACGCTGTTGAGCCGCCCCGCCATCTCCGCCGTCACCATGCCGTAGCGCACCGCGTTGAGCAGCGAGGTGAAGTCGCGCTCGTGCTGGCGATGGATCGTGCCGAGCTCGTAGATGACCAGCTCGGCCTCGTCCCACACCTTCGCGTCGAAGAACCACATCGAGCGGTAGCGGTCGGCGAAGTAGGCGCGCTCGTCCCCGTCGCCGGGCACCGGTGCCAACTGGAACGGGTCGCCGAAGAGCACGAGCTGCACCCCGCCGAAGCTCTCGTGCGGCCGCTGTCGCGCCTGCCGCAGGCTGCGATCCATGGCATCCAGCAGGTCGGCGTTGACCATCGACACCTCGTCGACCACGAGCGTGTCGATCGTGTTGAGCAGCTTCTTGAGCTCCGCGGACTGCTCGATCTCGTGGTCGGCGATCACCCCGATCGGCAAGCGGAACAGGGAGTGGATGGTCTGGCCGCCCACATTGAGCGCCGCGACCCCTGTGGGCGCGCACACCGCGAGCTGCTTCGAGGTGTTCCCGGCGAGGTGCTCGAGCAGCGTCGACTTCCCGGTTCCGGCTCGCCCCGTGACGAAGATGTGCTCGCGCGTGGTCTCGATCGCCGCGAACACGGCCTCCTGTTCGGGAGACAGAGCGGGGCGCGACATCCCAGCAGGCTAACCGAGCCGGACGGGCGCGGACGGACGGGCACGGCAGAATGTGCAGCATGCGGATCGTGCTGGCCTGGGTGGGGGCCGTCGTCGTGCTCGCCGGGGCCGTCGTGGGCGGTGTCGCGATCCTCAACGCCACGGTGTTCTCGGCCTCCGCCTTTGTGCAGGACTACCTGGATGCGCTGCGCGCCGGGCGCGTGACCGAGGTGCTGGACCTTCCGGGCGTCGACCCGGGCGCCCTCGATCGCGCCCTGCTCGACGCACGCGCCCGGGAGCCGATGCACGCCACCGTGCTCGGTTCCCGGGCGCACGGCGACGTCGAGGAGGTGCACGTCGCGTTCGGCTCGGGGCAGGCGACGGGCGAGACGACGCTCGACGTGAAGCGGATCGGATCCCGGTTCGGCCTGTTCCCGCGCTGGGGCTTCGCCGTCAGCCCCATCACGGTCGTCTCGATCGGCGTGACAGGCGATGCCCGCTTCCAGGTGGGCGAGCTGCCGCTGGATGTCGCGGGCGGCGGTCCGGTCGCCTACGCCGCACTCACCCCCGGCACCTACCTCGTGCACCACGAGTCGAGATTCCTCTCCTCGCGCGACATCACGGTCCTCGCCGACGGCCGCCCCGTGAACATCGAGCTCGAGGTGCGCCCCAACGCGCGCTTCGTCGAGGCCGCCCAGGCGGCGCTCGAGGCGGAGCTCACCGCATGCGCGGAGCAGCCCGTGCTGTTCCCGACCGGCTGCCCGTTCGGACAGGCGACGACCGACCGGGTCGTGTCGGCGCCGCACTGGACGATCTCCGAGATGCCCACCGCGCAGCTGGTCCCCTCCGACAGCTTCGGCATCTGGGCGATCGACCGCGTCGCAGGCGTCGCACGGTTGAGCGTCGACGTCCAGTCGCTCTTCGACGGCCGGACCTCGACCCACGAAGCCGAGGTGCCGTTCGAGGCGAGCTACCTGATCGGCTTCGACGGCGACGAGCTCGCACTCACGCCCACCCCCTGAGCCGACCCCGCGGGGACCCGGTCAGTTCGCGCGGGAGCGGCGCGCGAGCATCTCGTTGTACGCGGCGAGCTCCGCCTCCCCATCGCGCTCGGCCGCGCGGTCCCGCCGCTTCGCTTCGCGGTCATCGCTGCGCGCCCACTGGATCGCCACCACGATCGCCAGGATCACGGTCGGGATCTCGCCGACGCTCCACGCGATCCCGCCGCCGAACTGCTGGTCGACGAGCGGCGGGTTGCCCCACGTGCGCCCCATCGCCCCGAACCAGTCGGCGAGCATGAGCCCCGAATTCGACATGATCGCGAGGCCGAAGAAGGCATGGAAGGCCATCGTCGCGAGCAGCAGCACGAGCCGCAGCGCGTACGGGGGGCGACGACGCACGGGGTCGACTCCGACGAGGACGAGCGAGAACAGGTACCCCGTGATGAGGAAGTGCACCACCATCCAGACGTGTCCGATGTGGTCGGTCACCGCCCAGCGGAAGATGCCCGTGTAGTAGAACAACCACAGCGAGCCCGCGAACAGCACGGCGGCGACGAGCGGGTTGGTGAGCACCCCGGCCACGGGCGACTGCACGGCCCAGAGGATCCACTCGCGACCCCCGCGGCTGCCGTCGTCGCGCCGGCGGATTGCCCGCGCGGCGAGGGTCACCGGCGCCGCGAGCACGAGCACCACCGGGATGGCCATGGTGAGGATCATGTGCCCGAGCATGTGGGCCGAGAACAGGTACTGCTCGTACACGGCGGGGGCGCCGTTGGTCACCCAGACGAGCGCCGCGAACCCGAGCAGCCAGAGCGCGGTGCGGTACCACGGCCATCGGTCGCCGCGCCGGCGCAGCCTCCACACCCCCGCGAGATAGAAGAACACGGCGAACGCCGCGACGAGCGCCCACAGCAGATCCAGGCGCCACTCGGTCAGGAAGCGCCCCGGGGTCAGTTCGACGGGCAGCGGACGACCGGTCAGGTACTCGGCGGGCGTCGGCGTCGCGAGCTCGGTGGTCGGCACCTCCTCGACGGGAGGCGCCGTGCGGGCGAGACCCGAGGCGAGGCCTGCCGCGATCCCCATGAACGCGAGCTCGGCGAGCACGAGCACCCGGAACCAGCGCGGCAGCTCGCGCCGCACCCGCGGGATCACGGCGCGCCGCTGCACCGCGCCGAGGGCCCCCAGGGCGAGGAGGGCGAGCACCTTGCCGACCACGAGGACGCCGTAGGGCGTGCCGAGGTTCGCGAGCTCCCCCACGCGGATGGCGGCCGAGGCGTAGCCGGAGACGGCCACCACGATGAAGCACACGAGCGCCATGCTCGAGTAGCGGCGCAGAACCGCCTGCAGTCGCTCGTCGTCGAGCAGTGCGCGCACGAGCACGAGGGCGAGCAGCCCGCCGAGCCAGACGCTCACGAACAGCACGTGCAGCCAGATCGCCGTGATCGCGAGATCGTGGTCGGCGGTGGAGCCGGCATGGCCCTGCTGCGCGATCGGCACGAGTCCGAGCGCGGCGCCCACGGCGGTCAGTGCGAGCGCCGTCACGTGGCGCACGGCGAAGCACACCGCGGTCGCGGCCGCGGCGACGAGCGTCACCGTGAGCCAGGCGCGGCCCACCGAGACGTCGGTCAGGAAGGTGCCGAGCTGCTGGCCGTACGCCTCGTCGAGCGTCGGCGCCGAGACGTGCAGGCTCTGGAACAACAGGAACGCGGTGCCCGCCGATGCGACGGTCCACACGGCTGCGGCCGCGGCGGCCAGATCGACCGCCCGGTTGAAGGCCGCGGAGCCGGGCACGAGCGCGAAGCAGGCGAGCGCGAGCGCACCGATCGTGCCGGCGGCTCCGAGATCCACGAGCACGGTCGCGATCGGGATGCCGAAGCGCACGACCGCCCCCGGATCGACGAACGGCGGCGGGGCGGCTCCCCCGCCGACGCCGAGCGCGACGACGAGCGCCGCGAGCGCGGCGAGAAGGAGGATGGCGGGTCCGGTGACCCACGCGAGGCGCCGCACCCGTCCAGCTTAAACGCGGGAAGGCGCCGACCTTCGCGGTCGGCGCCTTCCCGGTGGTTCGGGAGACTACTTGACGGCGGCCTTGAGCTTGCTGCCGGCCGAGACCTTCACGCCGTTCGACGCGGCGATCTGGATGGTCTCACCGGTCGCGGGGTTGCGGCCGGCGCGAGCGGCACGGTGGGTCTTCTCGAAGGAGAGCCAACCGGGGATGCTGACCTTCTTGCCGGCGCCGACCTGGTCGGCCACGACGGAGAAGAACGCGTCGACGACCTTGCCGACAGCGGCCTGGCTGTCGCCGGTCTCAGCGGCGATGGCCGCGACGAGGTCGCTCTTGTTGAGGGTGTCAGCCATGGATGTCCTCCTCGGACGGTTACTTGGGATTCGTGCAGCGGTGCCCGGGTGGGCTGCCTCGGACGAGGCTGCTGCGGGGGTCGGCCCTGAGGCTTGTCGACCCCTGAACCGTGCTCGAAACTACCAGGAAACACCGACATTTCCGGGCTTTTCCGCCCGGCAATCCCTCATTCTCTACTCGAGGGTTCGGAACGCCGAAGGGGGCGCCGACCGGAGTCGGCGCCCCCTTCGGGACGTGAGGCGAGCGGGCTACCAGCTCGACTTGGTCACACCGGGCAGTTCGCCGCGGTGGGCCATGTCGCGGAACCGCACACGCGAGACGCCGTAGTTGGTGAGCACACCGCGCGGGCGGCCGTCGATCGCGTCGCGGCTGCGCACGCGGATCGGGGAGGCGTCGCGCGGCAGCTTCTGCAGGCCCAGGCGGGCCGCCTCACGCTGCTCGTCGGTCGAGTTCGGGTCGATGAGCGCCTTCTTCAGCTCGAGGCGCTTCGCGGCGTAGCGCGCGACGACCACCTTGCGCTGCTCGTTGCGGGCGATCTTGCTCTTCTTGGCCATGCTTAGCGCTCCTCGCGGAACTCGACGTGCTTGCGCACGATGGGGTCGTACTTCTTGAGCACGAGACGGTCGGGGTCGTTGCGCCGGTTCTTCTTGGTCACGTAGGTGTAACCGGTGCCGGCGGTGGAGCGGAGCTTGATGATCGGACGGATGTCCTGAGCCTTCTTGGCCATCTCAGATCTTCTCCCCTCGGGCGAGGAGGTCCTGGACGACCGCCTCGATGCCGCGTGCGTCGATCACCTTGATGCCCTTGGCGGACAGCGTGAGGGTGACCGTGCGCTTGAGCGACGGGACGTAGTACTTCTTCTTCTGCACGTTCGGGTCGAAGCGGCGCTTCGTCCGGCGGTGCGAGTGCGAGATGTTGTGTCCGAAGCCGGGGACGGCTCCGGTCACCTGGCACACAGCTGCCATGGTTCTTTCCTGTTCTCTACCGTGGGGCGAACGCCCCACCCAAGGTCACTTGTCGGCACGCCAGATCGTGGATCCCCCCGACCGAGGTCCGGGAGCCGCGACGGCGCACAAAGAAGCGCATTGCTGCGCAACCCTCCGATGCTACCGGACGGATGCCGCATCCGCCACTCGCGGGCGAATCGCACGGGAAGCATCATGGATCTCGCCGGCATCCTGCACGACGAGGGCATGCCTCACCGCACGATCGAGCAGATGAACGACGACATCGCCGCCGCTGCCGCGGAGTCCGTCATGGAGAGCTTCACGCGTGATCGGGATTGATACCAACGTCGTGACGCGCCACCTCGTGCGCGACGACGAGGCGCAGGCGCAGCTGGCGACGACCTTCTGACGGCGAGAGCGTCGTGCGCGCCCTCGCCCTGGCCGAGGAGGGTGCGGACTTCGCGGACGCCCTCATCGCGGCGAGCGGTGAGCTCTTTGGGGTGCGGGAGACGGTCACCTTCGACCGCGCTGCTGCCCGCCGACTCGGCTGGACCAGCCTCGCGAGTTGAGCTCAGCGCTTCGCGGAGCACTCCGGGCAGAGCCCGAACACATCGACCACATGATTCGGCTCGGTGAAGCCGTGCTCGGCGGCGACCTGGTGCGCCCACGCCTCCACGGGATCCGCCGAGATCTCGACCGTGCGCCCGCAGTTGCGGCAGATCAGGTGATGGTGGTGGCTGCCCGGCGTGCAGGCGCGGTACAGGCTCTCGCCCTCCTGCTGCAGCGAATCCGCCTCGCCCTCCTGGGCGAGGTCGGCGAGCGCCCGGTACACGGTCGCGAGCCCCACCTCGGATCCGGTGCCGCGCATCGAGGCGTGCAGCGCCTGCGCCGAGACGAAGCCCTCGGTGCTGCCGAGCGCCTCGCGCACGGCCTCGCGCTGCCAGGTGTTCCGCTTCACGAGGCCGCGCCCCGTCCTCGGCCGAAGCACCGCCGGCCGGGACGGCCGCCGGCGCTGGCGTCGCGGCGAAGGCCAGAAATGGCCTTCGCTCCCAGCTCCAGCGCGCAGGTGTTCCGCTTCACGCCGCCGCCACCTCCCTCGCCTCAAGGGTACGTCGGCGACTCCGTCGACGGCCCGCGAGAACGCAGACGAGGTAGATGAGGAACGAGATGGTGGTCACGTAGGGGCTGATCGGCACGCTCGCGCCGAGGGCGAGCAGGATCCCGCCCACCAGGGCGGTGAGGGCGAATCCCATGCTGAGGATCGGCACCCACAGCGGCGAGCTCGAGATGCGCAGCGCCGCCGCGGCCGGGGTCACGAGGATCGAGAGCACGAGCAGCGCGCCCACGATCTGGATGCTCGCGGCGACCGCGAGCCCGAGCAGCAGCATGAACGCGACCGAGATCGCACGCACCGGAACCCCGCGCGCGGCGGCGACCTCGGCATCCAGGCTCGCGAAGCTGAGCGGGCGCCACATCACGAGCAGCCCCGCCACCACGATCGCGCACACGATCGCGAGCGAGGTGAGCCGCGGGTCGTCGACCGCGACGATCTGCCCGGTGAGCAGGCCGAACTTGGTGGAGGCGCGCCCGGGGTAGAGCGCGAGGCACAGGATGCCGAGGCCGAGGCCGAACGGCATGAGCACGGCGGTGATCGAATTGCGCTCGCGAGCGCGGGCGCCGAGAAGTCCGATGATGACCGCGGCGACGAGGGAGCCGACGATCGAGCCCTCGACGACGCCGATCCCGAACAGCAGTCCGGCGGCGGCGCCGGCGAAGGAGAGCTCGCTGATGCCGTGCACCGCGAAGGCGAGGTCGCGCGTCATCACGAACACGCCGATGAGGCCGCCCGCGATCCCGAGCACCGCCCCCGCGAGGATCGAGTTGTGCAGGAGGGCGAGCAGCTGCCCGTAGTCGCGGAAGTCGAAGAGGGCCGTCCACCAGTCGCTCATGCGACTCCCCCGTGCGCGCGGGCGCCGTGCTCGTGCTCGTGGTGGGCGTGGTCGGGCGCCCCGACGATCACGACCCGGCCGTGGGTGCGGATGACGTCGACGGGCGCCTGGTACAGCTCCGTGAGCACCTCGGAGGTGAGCACCTCGTCGGGGGTGCCGATCCGGAAGCGTCCGCCCGCGAGGTAGAGCACGCGGTCGACCATGCCGAGCACGGGGTTGACGTCGTGGGTCACGAACAGCACGCCGAAGCCCCGCTCGCGGCGGTGCCGGTCGATGAGTTCGCTCACCACGCGCTGCGCCCGCAGGTCGAGCGAGCCGAGGGGTTCGTCGCACAGCAGCAGGCGCGGGTCGCCCGCGAGCGCCTGCCCGACGCGCAACCGCTGCTGTTCGCCGCCCGACAGCCGCGCCACGGGCACGCGCGCGTAGTGGGCGGCGCCCACCGCATCCAGCAGGGCGTCGATGCGCTCGCGCCGGGCGCGGGTGGGCAGCGGCAGCCCCCAGCGGTGCCCGTCGACGCCGAGGGCGACCAGGTCGCGGCCGCGGATGCGCAGGGCGGGGTCCTGGCCGCGTTGCTGCGGAACGTAGCCGATCCGCCGGTTCCCGCGCTGCACGGGGTGCCCGTCGAAGCGGATCTCGCCCGCCGCGAGAGCGTGCTCGCCGAGGATGGTGCGCAGCAGGCTCGTCTTGCCGGAGCCGTTCGAGCCGAGCACGGCGAGGAACTCGCCCGGGGCGACGTCGAGGTCGAGTCCGCTCCACAGGGTGCGCGCGCCGAGCGTCAGCTGCGCGCCGCGCACGCTGAGCACCGGATCCGTCACTCCGCAACCCTACCTGAGAACCGTTCTCACTGCCCGTTCATGGCGCAGCTGGAGCTACGACCTCGCGGCGGGAGGCGTTTCCCCCGCCACCGAGTCACGGCTCCAGCCGCGCCATGAACGCATCAATCGAGGAGCAGGGCGGGTTCCTCGAGGACGGAGGCGACGTCGGCCGTGAAACGGGAGGCGACATCGCCGTCGACGACGCGGTGGTCGAAGCTCGCGCCGACCGTCGTGACGTAGGCGGGTCGCACCTCCCCGTCGACCACCCACGGCTTCTGCTTGATCGCGCCGAGGGCGACGATCGCGACCTCGCCGGGGTTGAGGATCGGCGTGCCGGTGTCCATCCCGAACGAACCGAGGTTGGTGATGGTGATGGTGCCGCCCGACATGTCGGCGGGCGTCGTCTTGCCTTCGCGGGCCGTGAGGGTGAGCTGTTCGAGTGACTGCGCGAGCTCGAGCAGCGACAGATCCTGGGCGTCCTTGACATTGGGCACGATGAGCCCGCGCGGCGTCGCCGCGGCGATGCCAAGGTTCACGTAGTGCCGCACGATGATCTCGCTGTCGGTCCACGAGGAGTTGACGGTGGGGTTGCGGCGCACCGCCCAGATGATCGCCTTCGCCATGACGAGCAGGGGGCTCACCCGCACGCCCGCGAAGTCGGGCGACGCCTTGAGGCGCTTCACGAACTCCATGGTGCGGGTGGCGTTGACGTCGGTGAAGACGGAGACGTGCGGAGCGGTGAACGCGGAGGCCACCATCGCCTGCGCGGTCGCCTTGCGCACACCCTTCACCGGGATGCGCTCCTCGCGCTCGCTCGGCCAGGCGGGGGTCTCGATGTTGCGGAACACGCTCGCCTGCTCGGCCTGCCGGATGACGTCCTCGCGCAGCACCTCGCCGCCGCGGCCGGTCGCGGTCACCTGCTGCAGGTCGACGCCGAGATCCTTGGCGAGCTTGCGGATCGGCGGCTTGGCGATGACGGGGGCGGATGCCGCGCGCGGCGCGGCGACGCGGGCCGGCGCGGGCGTTCCCGCCGGCGCCTCGACGCGGCGACGACGCGTGGCGACGTGGCCGCCCTTCGAGCCGTAGCCGACGAGCACGGCGCCCGATCCCGCCTCCTCGGCCTCCGCGCGGGGCGCCATGGCGGCGGGGTCGGACACCGTGCCGAGTCCTTCGGAGTCGTTCGCGGGCGCCTGCAGCTCGATCGTGCCGCCCGCCGAATCGACGCGGATGATGGGGGCGCCCACCTCGACGGTGGCGCCCTCCTCGGCGAGCAGCTCGGTGACGACGCCGGCGAACGGCGACGGCAGTTCGACGAGCGACTTGGCGGTCTCGATCTCGACGAGCACCTGGTTGACGCTCACCCGGTCGCCGGGCTGCACCTTCCACGAGACGATCTCGGCCTCGGTGAGGCCTTCGCCGACATCCGGCAGCGGGAACTCTGCTTGGGCCACGCGGGCCTCCTCACGGTGGGTTCAGTAGGCGAGCGAGCGGTCGACGGCCTCGAGGATCCGGTCGACGTCGGGGAGGTAGACGCCCTCGAGCTTGGCGGGCGGGAACGGGGTGTCGTAGCCGCTCACCCGCAGGACCGGCGCCTCGAGCGAGTAGAAGGCGCGCTCCGCGATGGTCGCGGCGATCTCGGAGCCGATCGACACATTGCCGGGGGCCTCCTGGGCGACCACGAGGCGTCCGGTCTTCTGCACCGATTCGATGATCGGCCCGTAGTCGACGGGCGAGAGCGAGCGCAGGTCGATGACCTCGAGGCTCGTCCCCTCCGTCGCCGCGAGTTCGGCCGCCTGCAGCAGCATCGAGACCATGGCGCCGTGGCCGACGACCGTCACCTGGGTGCCGGTCCGCACCACGCGGCTCTGGTGCAACGGGGTCGGCACCCCGTCGTCGGCCACCTCGCCCTTCTGCCAGTACCGGCTCTTCGGCTCGAAGAACAGCACGGGGTCGTCGCTCGTGATGGCCTGCTGGATCATCCAGTAGGCGTCGTTCGGGGTGGCGGGGCTCACCACGCGCAGGCCGGCGGTGTGGGCGAAGTACGCCTCGGGGCTCTCCTGGTGGTGCTCGACCGCGCCGATGTGACCGCCGTACGGCACGCGGATCACCACGGGGAAGGCCTGCGAACCCTGGTGGCGGAACGTCTGCTTGGCGAGCTGCGAGGTGATCTGATCGAAGCCGGGGAAGATGAAGCCGTCGAACTGGATCTCGCAGACGGGCCGGAAGCCGCGCATCGCGAGGCCGATCGCGGAGCCGACGATGCCCGATTCGGCGAGCGGGGTGTCGAGCACCCGGTTCTCGCCGAACTCGGCCTGGAGCCCCTCGGTGACCCGGAAGACCCCGCCCAGGGTCCCGATGTCCTCACCCATGAGCAGCACCCTGTCGTCGGCGGCGAGCGCGGCACGCAGACCCTCGTTGATGGCCTTCGCCATCGTGAGCTGACGCTCGGTCATGCCTCGCCCCCCTCGAAGCCGGCCTCGTAGGCGGCGAGCCACGCCGCCTGCTCCTCGATGCGCGGATGCGGTTCGGTGTACACGTGCTGGAAGATCGCGTCGTCGGGGAGGGTGCCGAGCGCGAGGGTGCGCGTGCGCACATCGGCGGCGAGATCCTCCGCCTCGGCGGCGACCTCCTGGAAGAAGTCGTCGCCGGCCCCGAGCGAACGCAGGTACGCCTCGAAGCGCGCGATGGGGTCGCGCTCGCTCCAGAACGCCACGTCGTCGTCCTCGCGGTACTTGGTGGGGTCGTCGCTCGACGTGTGCGCGCCCATCCGGTAGGTGAGCGCCTCGATGAAGCAGGGCCCCTGCCCGGCGCGCGCGGCGTCGAGGCCCGCCCGGGTGACCGCATAGCTCGCGAGCACGTCGTTGCCGTCGATCTGCACCGAGGGGATGCCGAATCCGGCCGCCCGCAGGTAGAGCGGGGTGCGCGACTGCCGTTCGACGGGCACCGAGATGGCCCAGTGGTTGTTCTGCAGGAAGAACACCTGCGGCGTGCGGTAGCTGGCCGCGAAGACGTACGCCTCGTTGACGTCGCCCTGGCTCGTGGCGCCGTCGCCGAAGTAGACGAGCACGGCGGCGTCCTTCTCCGGGTCGCCGCTTCCGCTTCCGCCGTCGAGCCCGATCCCCATGGCGTAGCCGGTGGCGTGCAGCGCCTGGGAGCCGATCACGAGCGTGTAGAGGTGGAAGTTGCCGGTCTCCTCCGGCACCCAACCGCCGTGGCTGAGCCCGCGCAGCATCTCGATGATGCGCATGGGGTCGAGCCCGCGGATGCGTCCGACGACATGTTCGCGGTAGGCGGGGAAGATGTGGTCCTGCGGGCGGGCGGCGTATCCGGATCCGACCTGCGCCGCCTCCTGGCCGAGGCTCGGGATCCACAGGGCGAGCTGACCCTGACGCTGCAGGTTGCCCGCCTCGATGTCGAAGCGCCGGATGACGACCATCTGGCGGTGGAAGTCGCGCAGACGCTGCTCGTCGAGGGCCGCGAGGTACGGCAGGTAGGGCGCCGTGGTGTCGTTCTCGAGGAGGGACCCCTGGGGCGAGAGCAGCTGAACCGTCGCCTCGGTATAGGACATAGGCCCTACCCTAGCCGGGGCGTATTCCCCCTCGGTCAGAGGGTGGTCACAACCTCACCGGCGGCTCGTAGGAGTTTCTCCACAGACTCCTCCTCGCCGACCGTCACCCGGATCCCCTCCGGAGCGAACACCCGCGCGACGATCCCGTGCGCCTCGAGCACCTCGGCGGCGGCGGCGGTCTGCTGCCCCGTCGCGAGCCAGACGAAGTTGCCCTGCGGCTCCGGAAGCGGCCACCCCTGGGCGCGCAAACCGTCGCGGATGCGGTCGCGGCGGGCCACGAGCTCGGCCACCTGGGCGCGGTACTCGTCCTCGTGATCGAGCGCCGCGAGCGCCGCCCGCTGCGCCGGCTCGGTCACCGAGAGGGCGATCGCCGCGGAACGTGCCGCGTCGAGGATGTAGGCGGGGCCGACCGCGTAGCCGACCCGCAACCCGGCGAGCCCGTAGGCCTTCGAGAAGGTGCGCAGCACGACGAGGTTCGGGTAGCGCTCGAGCAGCGGGATGCCGTCGACGGCATCCGGGTCCGTCACGAACTCGCGGTACGCCTCGTCGAGCAGCACGAGCACCGTGTCGGGGACGGCGGCCATGAAGCGCTCGAAGCGCTCGGCCGTGACGATGACGCTCGTGGGGTTGTTGGGGGTGCACACGAGGATGACGCGGGTGCGCTCGGTGACGGCCGCCGCGAGCGCCTCGAGGTCGTGCCCGCCGTCGGGGGCGTTCGGCACGGTGACGCTCGTCGCCCCCGAGACGGTGACGATGCCGGGGTAGGCCTCGAACGAGCGCCACGCGTACAGCACCTCGTCGCCCGGTCCGGCGGCGGCCTGGATGAGCTGGTGCAGGATCGACACCGAGCCGGCGCCCACATGCACCTCGTCGACGCTCACGCCGAACCGCTCGGCGAGCCGAACCCGCAGCGCCGTCGCGGCGCCGTCGGGGTAGCGCAGCACGCTCGAGGCGGAGATGGCGTCGAGCACGGCAGGCAGGGTCGGGAAGGGGTTCTCGTTGGAGGACAGCTTGAAGGCGTCGGCCGGCGCGGGGCGACCCTGCCGGTACGGCGTGAGCGAGGCGATCTCGGGGCGGAGGACGACAGCCATGGCGTCCAGCCTAGGGCGACGCGCCGAGCGGGCCTGGTGACGCGGGCGGGCCGCTGGGATGATGGCGGCATGCGTTTCGTGATCCGTCTGCTCATCAACGCGCTCGCCCTGTGGCTCACCGCGCTCATCCTGAACCCGAACGTGCAGGTGACGTCCTGGGCCGACGACAGCAACCCCGACGACTGGTCGTGGCCGCTGTTCTGGACCTACCTGCTGCTCGCCCTCGTCTTCGGCGTTGTCAACGGCATCGTCGGGACGGCGATCAAGATCGTGGCGTTCCCGATCTACATCCTGACCCTGGGGCTCATCTCGCTCATCGTGAACGGGCTGCTGTTCCTGCTCGTGGCCTGGATCAGCACCCTCATCGGGTTCGGCCTGTCGGTGACGACCTTCTGGTGGGGCGTGCTGGGAGCACTGCTGCTCGGCATCTTCGGCTTCCTCATCGGCATCATCCTTCGGCCGCTCACTCAGCGTCGCTGACCCCGGCGTCGGCCGGCAGGCGCACCGCCTGGTAGCGGTAGGCGGTCGTGGTCGCGCCGTCCCGCTCGGCGTACTCGCCGGTGAACCGTGCGAGTGCGTCCAGTTCGCCGCGCACCTCGGGCGACCGGGCCGCGTCCAGCAGTTCCGCGGTCTGCGCGTAGGCGCTGCGTTGATGCGCGGGCGCCGGGATGCCGCGCGGGATCTCGACACCCTCCGGGTAGGCCCGCCGTTCGACGATGACCCGGTCGACCGTCTGCTGGGGCCCGCCCGTGGCGACGACGAAGTCGTCGGTGTGCCGGATCGCGAGGCCGCGGATGCCGTCCGGCATCGCGATGCCGCCGCCGGGGTCGCCGTAGCTCTCGAGGCCGTAGGTGTTCCACCGCCCCGACCCCGCGATCGCGTCGGCGATGAGCCCGCCCTGCGAGAAGCCGACCAGCACGACCGGCGACTCGGCGGTGATCCCGGCGTCGGCCATCGCGAGCTCGGTGGCACGGATCGATCCCGCCGGCAGGCCCGCGACCCCGGCCACGTTGCTCGTGAGGTCCCATGGCTCCTCGTCGGCGAGCGGCGAGAAGGTCCGCGTGGGTGCGACGTAGACCACGAAGCGGTCCTCCGCACCCGGCGCGCTGTACTTCTCGATGCGCACCTGCTGCTGCTCGGGCACGCGATCCAGCCGTTCGGCCGCACCCGTCGGCGCCGCGACCCGGCGCTCGACTCCCACCCGCTCCACGCGGACCGCCGTCTCGTGGAACAGCTGCGTGCCGCTCGCGGTGCCCGCGGCGACAAGGGCCGCCGCGGAGGTGTCGGCACCGAGGATCCCGAGCCCGTAGTCGCCGAGCAGCACCGTGACGGCGGGCGGTAACCCGGCCGCCCCCGCCACCGCGTCGTCGGCGCCGGTCACCGTGTTGCGCACGAGCGCGGCGAACTCGGGACTCGTGACGAGCTCCGGGTGCTGAAGCAGCCAGATCCGGATCGACTCCCGCTTCTGCTCGTCGCTGCCGGGCGCGAAGGTCCAGCCCAGCCATGCCCCGGCGGCGACGCTCGGCAGCAGCGGCAGCAGCAGGCGCGGCAGCTGCCCGGCGAGCCAATCGGATGCCGCGCCCTGCGCATGCTCCGCGAGACGCTCCGCGGTCGCGTAGCCGGACTCCGCGGCGATGATGCCCTCGCGGAGCCGCCGCACCTCCTCGGCGAGCTCGCCGCTGAGCTGTTCGCACCGTTCGAGTCTCGCGCGGAGAGCACTCGGCGCCGAGTCGAGAGCGAGCAGCGCGAGGCGGTGGGTGTCGGCCTCCACCTCGTCGCCGAGCCGCGCCAGGACGGGCAGGTGCGCGAGCAGCGCATCGCTCGCCACGAGTACCGCGCCGGGCGAGGTGACGACGAGGCCGCCCGCGGCCGGATCAGGCGAGGGCATGAAGCAGCTCCGCCCGCGCGATCGCGGTCGCCCCGGCCAGGTCGTCGAGCACCTCGTGCAGCCGGGTGCCGAGATGCTCGGCGGCCACCGCGTACGCGGCATACGCCGGTCCGCGCCAGCTCTCGGCGCCGATGAGCGGCGGATCGGCCGCTCGTCGTTGCGCCGAGCGGTAGAGCTGATGGAGCTCGGCGAGCCGGGCGCGCAGCCGGTCGAGCTCGAGCGGATCTGCGGGCACGATGCTCCTCTCGTCGGGGATGCCCCATGCTCGGTCGATCGCGCGGCACACGCCGACCGGGCACCGTCAACCGGGGATCCGCCCCCCGGTCGCGAGGTGTGCAGGACGCGCCGACGCGACACAATGGGCGCATGAGCTTCGACAGGTCGGGGGGCGCGCCGTTCGTCTTCCGCATCTGCTTCGTCTGCACGGGCAACATCTGCCGCTCCCCGATGGCGGAGGCCATCTTCCGCACCATCGTCGCGACGAAGGGCTACGCCAAGGCGATCTCGGTCACCTCGGCGGCCACCGGCGACTGGCACGTGGGCGAGCACGCCGACCCGCGGACGATCGCCGCGCTCGAGGCGCACGGCTACGAGGCGGGCACCCACCGGGCGCGCCAGTTCGACCCGAGCTGGTTCCCGGAGCTCGACCTCATCATCGCCTTCGACCGCGGACACGAACGGGTGCTCCGCGAGTGGGCGCCCACGGAGGCCGACCAGAGCAAGGTCCAGCTGCTGATGAGTTTCGACCCCGAACAATCGGGCACGATGGACGTACCGGATCCGTACTACTCGGATGCGGCGCTGTTCGATGTCGTGCTCGTCGCGATCGAACGCGCCAGCCGCGCGCTGTTCCGGCAGCTCGAACCCGCCATCCGACAGGGAGTCTCATGAGTCCGCTTCCCCCCCAGCCGCTCAGCCCGCTCGACGGGCGCTACCGCGCCGCCGTCGAGGGCCTCGGCGAGTACCTCTCGGAGGCGGGCCTCAACCGGGCGCGCGTGCAGGTGGAGGTGGAGTGGCTGCTGTTCCTCGCCTCGCGAGGGGCGTTCGGCGCCGAGCCGCCGAGCGCCGAGCAGTCCCGCGCGCTGCGCAGCTGGGCCACCGAGTTCGGGCAGCCCGAGATCGACGAGCTCGCGCGCATCGAGGCGACCACCCGTCACGATGTGAAAGCCGTCGAATACCTCGTGCGCCGGCAGCTGACGGAGCTGGGGCTCACCCCGCTCGCGGAGCTCGTGCATTTCGCGTGCACGAGCGAAGACATCAACAACCTCTCCTACGGGCTCACGCTGCGCGCGGCGCTCACCGAGGTGTGGCTGCCGAAGTACCGCGGGGTCGTCGACGCCCTGCGCGCCCTCGCGATCGCCCACCGCGAGCAGCCGATGCTCGCCCACACGCACGGACAGCCGGCCACCCCGACGACCTTCGGCAAGGAGCTCGCGGTCGTCGTGCACCGCCTGCAGCGGCAGCTGGAGCGCATCGAGGCCGTCGAGTTCCCGGCGAAGTTCTCCGGCGCGACCGGCACCTTCTCGGCGCACTTCGCCGCGGCCCCCGGCGCGGACTGGCCCACCCTGTCACGCGAGTTCGTCACCCAGCTGGGGCTCAGCTGGAACCCGCTCACCACCCAGATCGAATCGCACGACGGGCAGGCCGAGCTGTTCGGTCGCATCAGCCACGCGAACCGCATCCTGCACAACCTGGCGACGGATGTCTGGACCTACATCTCGATCGGATACCTCACCCAGATCCCGCAGCCGGGGGCGACCGGCTCGTCGACGATGCCGCACAAGATCAACCCGATCCGCTTCGAGAACGCCGAGGCGAACCTCGAGCTGTCGAGCGCGCTGCTCGACTCGCTCGCCGCGACCCTCGTGACGAGCCGTCTGCAGCGCGACCTCACCGACTCCACGACGCAGCGCAACATCGGCGTCGCGCTCGGCCACTCGGTGCTGGCGCTCGACAACCTGAGCCGTGGACTCGGCGAGATCGCCGTCAACCCCGACGCGCTCGCCGCCGACCTCGATGCCAACTGGGAGGTGCTCGGCGAGGCGATCCAGACGGTCATCCGGGCCGAGGTGGTCGCGGGGCGCTCCTCGATCGCCGACCCCTACGCCCTGCTCAAGGAGCTCACGCGGGGCAAGCGCATCGGGCGCGACGACCTGGTCGCCTTCGTGAACGGCCTCGACATCGGCGAGGAGGCGAAGGCGCGCCTCGTGGCGCTCACCCCCGCCAGCTACACGGGCGCCGCATCCGCTCTCGTCGACTACCTGGGCGAGTAGCCGGGGCCGGTGCGCTCGGAGCCGCGCACCCATCCCCCACCCCAGAAATGCAGGAGATGTTGCGCCCGCCACCGGCCGCGACGGCTGGCGGGGGCGCCCGTCCTCAGAATCTCCTGCATTTCTGGCACGGCTGCGCGCCGGATGCTCGGGCCTGCGCGGGTGAGTGGCGCCGCCCCCGCAGGTCAGCGCCGCAGGTCAGCGCCGCAGGTGAGTGGGGTCGGGTCGGTGGCGCGGGTCAGTGGCCGCGGGGGTCGCGGTGCACGGACCCGGCGGACCCGCTGGGCGCGTCGGGATCGGCGGGGTCGATTCGCTGCTCGTCCTTCGGGCCGACGGCGATGAGCAGAGTGGCGAGCACGACGAGCGAGACGATGAACGCGACGCCGGCCATGACGAGTGGCAGCACCCAGCCGTCCTCGTAGGTCCAGCTGCGGGTGCCCATCAGCACGAAGACGCCCACGAACACCCCGAACACCGCCGACATCACGAGGAGCTCGAGCGGGCGGAACCGGTCCCGGCGGCTGGGCGCCGGGGTCTTGTCGTCGCTCATGCCTCGGCGGCCTTCACCGGCGCGCTGCGCGGCGGTCGCAGGGTCAACGTCGCGATCGCGAGCTGCACGCCCACGATGACGGCCCAGGCGCCGAGGATGCCGACCAGGATGATCGAGTCGGTGAGCGTGCCCGACACGACCGTCCCCTTGTCCGTGATCGAGTAGTCCTGCGCGAAGCCCTGCGGCACGAGCAGGAAGGCGAGCCCGAGCAGCGCGGTGAGCGCGCCGGTCAGCAGCCAGTCGCGGGCGGCGAGCCGGGTGCGGCGGAAGCGGATGCCGTTCACGAACTCGAGCGCCCCGGCGATGATCGCCCACGCGCTCACGACGACCACGAGGTAGCCGACGCCACCGGTCGGCAGCACGAGCGCCGCGATCCCGGCGAGCGCGGTGACGATCGCCTGCACGAGGAGGATGCCGCGCACAGCACGGTCGCTCCGCAGCGCGGACGCGAACAGCACGGCCGCGGTCACGATCCCGAAGATCCCGAAGCCGACGAGTCCGAAGAGGGCCGAGTGGTCGGCGTTGAAGGTGATGACGAGACCGAGCACGAGCGCGGGGATCGCCCGTGCGAGCGGCGCGACCCAGGTGTCCGGCGCCCCGAGAGCGGCGGAGGTTTCGGCTGGCACCCGCCCATCCTACGTCGGCGGGGACGGCGCGCCCTCGCTCAGGCGGGCGCCATGTCGGTGAACCGCGAGTTGGCGCCCTGGAAGGCGACGGTCACCGTGGCCGTCGGGCCGTTGCGGTGCTTCGCCACGATGAGATCCGCCTCGCCGGGGCGCGACGACTCCTTCTCGTAGGCGCTCTCGCGGTGCAGCAGGATCACCATGTCGGCGTCCTGCTCGAGGGACCCGGACTCTCGCAGGTCCGAGAGGGCGGGCTTCTTGTCGACCCGCTGTTCGGGGCCACGGTTGAGCTGTGAGAGCGCGATGACCGGCACCTGCAGCTCCTTCGCCAGCAGCTTGAGGGCGCGCGAGAACTCGGAGACCTCCTGCTGTCGCGACTCGACGCGCTTGCCCGAGGTCATGAGCTGCAGGTAGTCGATGACGACGAGCTTGAGCCCCACCTTCTGCTTGAGACGACGGCACTTGGCCCGGATCTCGACGAGGGTCATATTGGGGCTGTCGTCGATGTAGAGGGGCGCGTCGGCGATGCGGCCGCGCGTGGATGCGAGGGTCGTCCAGTCCTCGCTGCGGACGGTGCCCTTGCGCATCGACTGCAGGAAGACGTTCGACTCGGCCGAGAGCAGACGCATCGCGATCTCGGATCGCCCCATCTCGAGCGAGAAGAAGATGGTGGGCAGGTCGTGGCCGATGGCGGCCGAACGGGCGAAGTCGAGCGCGAGCGTCGACTTTCCGAGGGCGGGACGCGCGGCGATGATGATGAGCTGCCCGGGGTGGAGCCCGTTGGTGAGTCCGTCGAGCTCGGTGAAGCCGGTCGGCACGCCGACCATCTGGCCGCCGCGCCCGCTCGCGAGCTCGATCTCCTCCGCCGCGACGTTCATCGCCTCGACGAGGGGCACGTAGTCCTCCGCCTCGACGCCGCCGGCGACGCCGTAAATCTCGGCCTGGGCGTTGTTGACGAGGTCGGTCACCTCGCCCTCGCTCGCGTAGCCCATCTGCACGATGCGGGTGCCCGCCTCGACGAGCCGCCGCAGCACCGCCTTCTCGGCGACGATCTGCGCGTAGTACCCCGCGTTGGCCGCGGTCGGCACGAGGCCCGTGAGGGTGTGGAGGTACTCGGGGCCGCCCGCGCGCGCCAGTTCGCCCGCCTTGGTGAGCTGATCGGTGACGGCGATCACGTCGGTCGGCTCGCCGTGGGCGTAGAGCGCGAGGATCGCCTCGAAGATCACCTCGTGCTTCGGGATGTAGAAGTCGACCCCGCGCACGGTCTCGAGCACATCGGCGACGGCATCCTTGCTGAGCAGCATCCCGCCGATCGCGCTCTGCTCGGCGAGCAGGTCATGCGGCGGGGTCCGCTCGCCCTGCCAGCCCTCCCGAGGGCGGTCGGCATCGGATGCGAGTCCCAGATGGGCGATCGACACGGTGGCCTCCTTCCGAGGACGAAACTACGGTCCGCCTCGGACACCGAGACGAGGCGCACCGCGGCCAGTGCACATCGCTATGGCGGTGATCCGGTGCCGCGGGTCACAGCACCGGATGCCAAGGTAGGCAGCCGTGATCAGGGGTTCAAGCCCCCCTGTGGATGGCCATGTGGATGGATGGCAGGAAACGCCGGGCGCGATGTGCAGAAGCTGGGGAGAAGTCCGTGGAGAACTCGCACAAGTGTCGCATTAACTGGCCCGTGACCTGGGGTTTCTGTTCCCACATGCTGTGTGTAGAAACATGTTTAGAGTTCGGGTTGAAGCTTGTGGGATTGCACACCCGACATGTGGAGAAACGTCTTGACAGAATCCCCGGAAACGCAGTAGCGGCGCACCCCCTGAGGGGCGCGCCGCTACCGGGTTTCTCGCGCTACTTGGCCGCGACGACCTCGAGCTGAAGCACCGCGACGACGTCCTGGCGCAGACGCACCGTCGCCTCGAAGCGACCGGTCGACTTGACGGCCGAGCTGAGCTCGATCGTCTGCTTGTCAAGGGTTCCGAGACCGGCGGCCTCGACGGCGGCGACGATGTCGGCGGTCTTCACCGAGCCGAACAGGCGGCCCTCGCGGCCCGCCTTCACGCTCAGCTTGATGGGCGCCGACTCGAGCTTGGCCTTGAGGGCCTGGGCGTCCTCGAGGGTCGCCAGCTCGCGTGCCGCACGCGCGGCCTTGATCTGGTCGACCTGCTTCTCGCCGCCACGGCTCCACGCCACGGCGAAGCCCTGCGGGATGAGGTAGTTGCGGGCGTAGCCGTTCTTGACCTCGACGACGTCACCGGCCGAACCGAGACCGGAGACCTCGGAGGTGAGGATGAGCTTCGACATATCGGTCTCCTATCGGCCCGAGCCCGCGTACGGGAGGAGCGCCATCTCGCGCGCGTTCTTGACGGCGCGGGCGATGAGGCGCTGCTCCTGCACGGAGACACCGGTGATGCGGCGGGCGCGGATCTTTCCACGCTCGGAGATGAACTTGCGGAGGGTGGCGACGTCCTTGTAGTCGATCACACCGACCTTCACGGACTTCGCGGGGGCGGCGTTCTTGCCGCCCTTCACGACGCGCTTGCGGCGGTCCTGGCCGCCGCTGCTCTTTCCAGCCATTGCTGCTTCTTTCTGGGGTTGATGGTCTGATCGGCCCGGTGGGCGATCAGAACGGGGTCTCGTCGGAGTAGGAACCGGGCGTGTTCCACACGTCACCCGACTCGGCGGGGCCGGTGCTCGACCACGGCTCGTCGGCGACGGCGCCCTGCGAACGGCCACCGCCTCCGCCGGACGACGCACGGGTGACCTGGGCGGTCGCGTACCGCAGGCTCGGGCCGATCTCGTCGACCTCGAGCTCGATGCTGGTGCGCTTCTCGCCTTCCTTCGTCTCGTAGGAGCGCTGCTTCAGGCGACCGGTCGCGATGACGCGGCTGCCCTTGGTCAGCGAGCCGGCGACGTGCTCGGCGAACTCACGCCAGCAGGACGCGCGGAGGAACAGGGCCTCGCCGTCCTTCCAGTCGTTCGACGCACGATCGAAGGTGCGCGGCGTGGACGCGATGGTGAAGTTCGCGACCGCGAGCCCGCCCTGCGTGTAGCGCAGTTCGGGATCCGCCGTGAGGTTGCCCACGACCGTGATGATCGTCTCGCCGGCCATGGCCTACTCGGCGTCCTTCTCGGCCGCAGCCTTCGCAGCGGGCTTCTCGGCGGCGGGAGCCTTGGCAGCCTTGCGGGCGGCCTTCTTCTCCTCGTCGGCGGCGTGCGCGGCGACGCGGGCGACGGCCTCCTCCGCGCGGAGCACCTTGGTGCGCAGCACGGCCTCCGACAGCTTCAGCTGGCGGTCGAGCTCGAGGGTGGCCTCGCTCGTGGCGGTGAAGTTGACGACGGCGTAGATGCCCTCGGCCTTCTTCTTGATCTCGTACGCCAGGCGGCGACGACCCCAGATGTCGACGTTCTCGATGGTGCCACCGTCGTTGCGGATGACGCCGAGGAACTTGTCCAGGCTGGGTGCGACGGTGCGCTCATCGATCTCGGGATCGAGAATCACCATCAACTCGTACTGATGCGTCATTGACCCACCTCCTTCGGACTAGAACGGCTGCAGGATGTCTGCAGCAGGAGGGTTGAATGCATCTGCACGCACGCGAACGTGCGGGCAACCTGTACATCTTACAGGCCGACGACGCGGTTTCGATACGCCGCTGCGCGGCTACTCAACCAGCGGGGTCCTGCCGGGCGCTCCACCAGGCGCGGAGGCGCTGCTCGGCGTCCGCGGGGGCGAGCGGTCCCTCGTCGAGGCGCAGCTCGAGAAGATGGCGGTAGGCCTCGCCCACCTCCGGCCCCGGCGCGATCCCGAGGATCGCCATGATCTGCTCGCCGTCCAGGTCGGGACGGATGGCGGCCAGCTCCTCCTCGGCGGCGAGCGCCGCGATGCGTTCCTCGAGCTCGTCGTAGGCCTGCTGCAGGCGCGCGGCCTTGCGCTGATTGCGGGTGGTGACGTCCGCGCGCGACAGGATGTGCAGCCGTTCCAGCTGGTCGCCCGCGTCGCGCACGTAGCGTCGCACCGCGGCGTCCGTCCAGCCGGCGTCGGCGTAACCGAAGAACCGCAGGTGCAGCCGAACGAGCGTGGCGACCGCCTTGATCGTCTCGCCGTCGAAGCGCAGCTCGCGCAGCCGCTTGGTGGCGAGCTTCGCGCCGAGCACGTCGTGGTGGTGGAAGCTCACGGCTCCCCCCGGCTCGATCCGGCGCGTCGCCGGCTTGCCGATGTCGTGCAGCAGGGTCGCGAGCCGCAGCACGAGGTCGGGCGCGTGGCCGCGCGAGCCCTCGAGCGCGATCGCCTGACGCAGGGCGGTGAGGCTGTGCTCGTAGACGTCCTTGTGGTGGGCGTGCTCGTCGATCTCGAGTCGCAGCGCCGGCAGCTCGGGCAGGATGCGCTCCGCGAGGCCCGTGTCGACGAGCACCCGGAGCCCGGAGTCCGGGTCCGGTGCGAGCAGCAGCTTCGTGAGCTCCTCGCCGACGCGCTCCGCCGAGACGATGTCGATCCGATCCGCCATCGCCTGGATCGCGGATGCGGTGGCCGCCCCGAGCGTGAAGCCGAGCTGCGCCGTGAACCGCGCGCCGCGCAGCATCCGCAGCGGGTCGTCGCCGAACGACACCTCGGGCTCGATCGGCGTGCGCAGGCGCCCGGCCAGCAGGTCCTCGAGGCCGCCCGACGGGTCGACGAGCACCTTGCCGGGCAGCCGCAGGGCCAGCGCGTTGACGGTGAAGTCGCGACGCAGCAGGTCGCCTTCGAGACTGTCGCCGAAGGCGACGACGGGCTTGCGGGTGGCGCCGTCGTACACGTCGGAACGGTAGGTCGTGATCTCGACGGTCAGCTCGCCGAGGCGCGCGCCGATCGTGCCGAATGCGCGACCGATGTCCCAGTGGGCGGAGGCGAGCGGGGCGATGACCGCGAGGATCTCGTCGGGGCTCGCCGAGCTCGCGAAGTCGAGGTCGTGCGCGTCGCGACCGAGGAAGGCATCCCGCACCGGCCCGCCCACGAGGGCGAGCTCGTGCCCCGCCGCCGCGAAGCGCTCGGCGATCCTCCGGACGGTCGGCGAATCGGCGAGCGCGTGAAGCCGCTCGACGGCTGCCGCGACGGGTTGCATAGCCGTCGAGTCTAGATGAGGCGGCTCACCACGCGGCCGGAACGCCGGGGCCCCGGATGCCCTCAACTAGACTTCCCCCATGTCGGCCGTGTCGTTCGGGAGCGCCCCGCTGTGCCGTTGACGACCCGCCGCGCGAGCCTCTCCCTGGCCGCGGCGCTGCTGCTCGCCGGGGCCGGGCTCGCCTCCCCGGCGCTCGCGGTGCCGCATGCCGACGAGCCGTCGGCGTCGAGCACCCGCCCCGCCGGGGTCGCCGCGGTGACTCCGGGCGTCGGCCCGGTCTCGGTGTCGATCGTCGTCCCGCTCACGGTGTCGCCCAGCGAGACCGGCCTGCTCACGGCGGAGGAGCTGGAGCGCTACACGGCGCCCACCGGGCCGCTCACCCGCAAGCTCGACGCCATCATCGGCACCCCGGTGGCGATCGGCGTCGACCCGATGATCGTGGCGTCGATCCGCGTGCTCGGAAGCTCGGCGCCCCCCTCCGCCCTGCAGTGGCTCGCGAGGCTCGAGGGCGCCGCGAACGAGAGCTTCCCTCTCGCCTACGCCGACGCCGACCTCGTCGCGGCCGCCCGCTCGGACACCCTCTCGGGCCTGACCCCGAGCGGCTTCGGCTTCGCGATCGACCCCGACGACTTCTCGCCCCCCGCCGCCCCCTCGCCGAGCCCGAGCCCCGAGCCCCCGGCATCCGCCGACCCTGACGCGGCTCCGCCGCTGCCGACCACGGCCGACGTGCTCGCGTGGACGAGCTCGCTGCCGCGGATCGCCTGGCCCGTCGATGCGACGATCGGCGCGGGCGACATCCCGCCGCTCGTCGCAGCCGGATACGACCGGATCCTCCTGTCGTCCGACGAGGTGGGCTCGGATGCCTCTCCTCTCGTCGACCTCGACGGCGCCCGCGGGATCGTCGCCGATTCGACCATGAACGCGCTCCTGCGGGACGCGCTCAGCTCCTTCACCGACGCCGATCTCGCGGCCGCGCTCGACGCACTCGAGGGCGGCCTGGCGGCGCGCGCGCAGGTGGCGCCGGGCCGTGGGCTCGTGCTCACCGTCGGACGCGACTGGCCGTTCCTCATGCAGGGTCTCCCCGCGGCGCTGTCGCGCATCCAGGCCTCGGCGGATGCGCAGCTCGTGCCGCTGAGCGACATCCTCGGCCTCACCCCCACCGCGGCGATGCTCGGCGACGGGGAGCCGACCGCCGAGCGGGACGCCGCGTTCCGCGACGTCCGGGACGACATCTCCGCCGAGCGCCTGTTCTCGACCGTGCTCACCGACCCCGCCCCGCTGCTCGATGCGCGGACGCTCGAGCGAATCGCCCTCTACTCGGTGGGCTGGACGAAGCTGCCCGAAGCCTGGACGACCGCCGTCGAGGCATTCCGCACGCGCTCGGACGAGATCCGCTCCTCGGTGAAGATCGAGCACGGCAACGACGTCGTGCTCCTCGCGAGCAGCGCGGGATTCCGGGTCGCGGTGAGCAACGCCCTGCCCTACCCCGTGACGGTGCGCGTGAGCGTCGTGCCCCGCAGCCCCATCCTCCAGGTGCAGGGCGGCGCGGAACTCACCGTCGAGCCGGAGTCGACGGGCACCGCCTACCTCCCCGTGCAGGCCGTGGCGAACGGGCAGGTGCTGGTGGAGTCCTCGCTCACGAGCCCCACGGGGGTGCCGATCGACTCCGGCTTCTCGCGCGTCACCGTCCAGGCCGAATGGGAGGGCATCGGAACCCTCGTCGTCGTCGGCCTGCTGGTCGTGATCTTCGGTGCGGGCATCGTGCGCCTCGTGCTGCGGCGGCGCAAGGCGCGCGCCGCGGCCGCGGACGGCGCGGACCGCGATGCGGATGCGGATGCGGATGCGGATGCCGAGGGGACGGATGGCTGAGCCGGGCGCCGGCCCCGACATCCGGCGGGCGAGCGCCCGCATCGCCTCGGGCACGCTCGTCTCGCGTGCGCTCGGCTTCGTGAACGCCGCCCTGCTCGTCTGGACGATCGGCGCCCAGAACCCGGGTGCCAACGCCTTCGGGCTCGCGAACACCCTGCCCACCAACATCTTCGCCCTCATCGCGGGCGGCCTCATGAGCGCGGTCCTCGTCCCCCAGATCGTGCGCGCCGCCGGACACGACGACGGCGGGCAGGCCTTCGTGAGTCGCCTCCTCACCCTCGGGATCACCGTCTTCTTCGTCGCGGGTCTCGCCGCGACGCTGCTCGCGCCGGTCCTCGTGCCGCTCTACACCGTGGAGGGCCGCGCATTCAGCGCCGAGGCGATCCAGTTGGCGATCGCCCTCGCCTACTGGTGTCTGCCGCAGGTGTTCTTCTACGCCGTGTACTCGCTCCTCGGCGAGGTCCTCAACGCGCGCGGCGTGTTCGGGCCGTTCACCTGGGCGCCGGTCGTCAACAACCTCGTGATGATCGTCTCGCTGCTGAGCTTCGGGGCGATCTTCGGCATCGCCCCCGCGCACGACGATCCGGCCGGATGGACGCCGCAGCAGATCGCGCTGCTGGGCGGCGGCGCGACGCTCGGCATCGCCGCCCAGGCGGTCGTGCTGCTGCTGTTCTGGCGCCGCACCGGCCTGCGCTTCCGCCCCGACTTCCACTGGCGCGGCGTCGGACTCGGCGCGACCGGCAAGGCCGCCGGGTGGACGTTCGGGATGATCGTCATCACCCAGCTGACCGGTCTCCTGCAGACCAACGTCGCGAGCCTCGCGGGGCCCGCCGACCCCTCCATCGCGGTGCTCAACATCACCTGGCTGCTGTTCGTGCTGCCGCACTCGATCCTCACCATCTCGATCGCGACGCCGTACTTCACCCGGATGAGCGGGCACGCCCACGCGGGGGACCTCGACCAGCTGCGCCTCGACCTCTCGAGCTCGCTGCGGACGATCCTCGTGCTCGTGACCGGCGCCGGTGCCGCGATCGCGACCGCCGCGCTGCCCTTCGGCGCCTTCTTCGGCAGGGATCCCGGCGAGATCGTCGGCATCAGCTCGGTGCTCATCGCCTACCTCGTGGGCCTCGTGCCGTTCTCGACGATGTTCGTGCTCCAGCGCACCTTCTTCGCCCTCGGCGACACCCGCACACCCTTCCTCGTCCAGCTCGTGCAAGCCGCGACCTTCACCCTCGGCGCGACGGCCGCGGCGTTGTTCGCCCCGCCCTCCCTCATCGCCGTGTGCATCGCGCTCGCCACCGCCCTCGCGAGCACCGCCCAGGCGCTCACCCTGGCGCTCGTGCTCCGCCGCCGCCTGGGCGGCGTGGACGGGCGGCGCATCCTCGCGCGTCTCGCCCTTTTCCTCGCGGCGGCCGTGCTCGCGATCGGCGCCGGGACGGGCGTGCTCGCCCTGCTCGGCGGCTTCTCGCGAGGCTTCGCGGTGGCCGGCCCCGGGAGCGCCTTCGTCTCGATCATCCTGATCGGCGGCGTCGTCCTGCTCGTCTACGGGCTCGTGCTCTCCCTCACCCGGGTGCCCGAGCTGCGCGCCGGTCTCACGCCGCTGCGCGGCCTCGTCGCACGCGTCCGGCGTCGAAGCTGACCCGCCCGCATCCACCGGAGGGCCGGAATGCCCGGCACCTAGGATGTGTTGTACCTCGCGAACCCCTCAGCACAGGAGACCCCCGGGATGCGTCACCTCATCATCATCGGATCCGGCCCGGCCGGCTACACCGCCGCCATCTATGCGGCGCGAGCCAACCTCGCCCCGCTCGTGATCGCGAGCTCCGTGGAGTTCGGCGGTGAGCTCATGAAGACCACCGAGGTCGAGAACTTCCCCGGATTCCCCGAGGGCATCATGGGGCCGGAGCTCATGGAGCGCATGCAGCAGCAGGCCGAGCGCTTCGGCGCCGAGATCGTCTACGACGACGTCGTCGCCCTCGACCTCACGGGCGACATCAAACGGGTCACCCTCGGCGACGGTTCGGTGCACGAGGCGCACGCGGTGATCTACGCCACCGGATCCGCGTACCGCAAGCTCGGCATCCCGGACGAGGATCGCCTCTCCGGCTACGGCGTCTCGTGGTGCGCCACCTGCGACGGCGCCTTCTTCCGCCAGAAGAAGGTCGCGGTGGTCGGCGGCGGCGACTCGGCGCTCGAGGAGGCCACCTTCCTCACCCGCTTCGCCGACACCGTCTACCTCATCCACCGCCGCGACAGCTTCCGCGCCTCGGCGGCCATGCAGGATCGCGCCTTCGCCGACCCCAAGATCCAGGTCATCTGGAACAACGCCGTCGAGCACATCTACGGCGACGAGAAGGTCACCGGCATCGGCATCGTCAACACGGTCGACGGCAGCGAGACCACGCTGGATGTGCAGGGCCTGTTCGTCGCGATCGGCGCGGACCCGCGCACCCACCTCGTGCACGGGCAGCTCGACCTGGCCCCCGAGGGGACCATCGAGGTGCAGGGGCGCAGCTCGCGGACCAACCTCCGCGGCGTCTTCGCGGCGGGCGACGTCATCGACCCCACCTACAAGCAGGCCGCAACGGCGGCGGGCTCCGGCGTGGTCGCCGCGCTCGACGCCGAGCACTACCTGGCCGAACTCGAAGACGGCGCCCTCGCCGTCGCCGCATCCCGCTGATCGAGTGCCGCCGCAGGCGGTGTCTCGAGATCGCCTCGTCCTCAGGAAAGGAAGCACAATGTCCACCAAGGCCGTCACCGACGCCACCTTCGCCGAAGAGGTGCTGAACTCCGAGAAGCCGATCATGGTCGACTTCTGGGCCACCTGGTGCGGCCCGTGCCGCGCCGTCTCGCCGATCCTCGACAAGATCGCCGAGGAGCACGCGGACAAGATCTCGATCGTCAAGCTCGACGTGGACGACAACCCCGAGACCGCCATGAAGTACGGCATCACCTCCATCCCGGCGATGTACGTCTTCCAGAACGGCGAGGTCGTCAAGCGCGTCATCGGCGCGAAGCCGAAGCCGGCCCTCGAGGCGGACCTGGCCGACTTCCTGGCGTAGCCACCTTCCGGCTCGCGGCCCCCACTCCCTGCGCGGAGTGGGGGCCGCGTCCGTTTCGCCCGTTACCCTGGTAGGCACCGATCGAACGGACACCTCCCATGCAGGACACCCAGGGCACCAACCTCGATCCGTGGTACGGCCATTACGCCGAACGCACGGCCGGACTCTCCGCGTCCGAGGTTCGAGCCCTCTTCGCCGTCGCGAGCCGACCCGAGGTGGTCTCGCTCGCCGGCGGCATGCCCTACGTGTCCGCGCTGCCGCAGCAGCTCATCGAGCGGGCCGCGTTGCGCGCGGCGACCGACCGCGCCGCGGTCGCGCTGCAGTACGGCTCGGGGCAGGGCGTGCCGCGGCTGCGGGAGCAGATCCTCGAGGTGATGGCGCTCGAGGGCATCCACGGCTCGGTGGACGATGTCGTCGTCACGACCGGATCGCAGCACGCGCTCGAACTGCTCGCGAAGCTCTTCCTCGACCCCGGCGACGTCATCATCGCCGAAGGCCCGAGCTACGTGACCGCGATCACCGTCTTCCGCTCCTTCCAGGGCGAGGTCGTGCACGTGCCGATGGACGACCAGGGGATGAACCCGCAGGCGCTGCGCGAGACGATCGAGCGCGTGCGCGCGGCCGGGAAGCGCATCAAGTTCCTCTACACGATCCCGAGCTTCCAGAACCCGACGGGCGTGACTCTGAGCTGGGAGCGGCGGGTGGAGATCCTGGAGATCGCCCGCACGAGCGGCATCCTGGTGCTCGAAGACAACCCTTACGGGTTGCTTCACTTCGAGCAGGCCCCCCCGCCCGCCATGCGCTCCATCGATTCCGAGGGCGTCGTCTACCTCGGCACCTTCTCCAAGACCCTCGCCCCCGGGCTGCGGGTCGGCTGGGCGATCGCGCCGCACGCCATCCGCGAGAAGCTCGTGCTCGCCAACGAGGCCGCCGTGCTCTCGCCCTCCTCGTTCTCGCAGATCGTGATCTCGGAATACCTCGACACCGCGGACTGGAAGGGTCAGATCTCCACCTTCCGCGACGTCTACCGCGAGCGACGCGACGCGATGCTCGGGGCGCTCTCCGACTACCTGCCGAGCATGACCTGGACCCGGCCCGCCGGCGGGTTCTACGTGTGGCTCACGATGCCCGAACACCTCGACTCGAAGGCCATGCTCCCGCGCGCCGTCAAGGAACTCGTCGCCTACACCCCCGGCACGGCGTTCTACGCCGACGGCGACGGACGCCGCAACATGCGCCTGTCGTTCTGCTACCCGCAGCCCGACTTCATCCGTGAAGGCATCCGCCGCCTCTCGACCGTCATCAACGGCGAGCTGGCCCTGCTGGGCGAGTTCTCCCAGACGGCGCCGCTGCCCGTGCAGCCGGTCGAGCGCGACGTGCTGCCCCCGTACGCCGGCTGACCCGGAGGTCCCGCGATGTCCGACACCCCGATCCGCATCGTCGTGCTCGCCGGCGGCATCTCGCACGAGCGCGATGTGTCGCTGCGCTCCGGCCGACGCGTCGCCGACGCCCTCGCCGGGCACGGGTTGCACGTGGAACTGCGCGACCCGGACGCCTCGCTGCTGGCCTTCCTGCGCGACGATCGCCCCGACGTGGTCTGGCCCGCGCTGCACGGCGCGAGCGGCGAGGACGGCGCCCTGCGCGGACTCCTCGAGTTCCTCGGGGTCCCGTTCGTCGGCTCCCACTCGGGCGCCGCCCGGCTCGCCTGGGACAAGCCCACCGCCAAGGTCATCGTCGAGCGCGCGGGCGTCGCCACCCCGCGGTCGATCACCCTCCCCCGCGACGCGTTCCGCGAGCTCGGCGCGGACGCCGTCTTCGAGGCGATCGCCGACGAGCTCCCCGTACCGCTCGTCGTGAAGCCGGCACGCGGCGGATCCGCCCAGGGCGTCACGATCGTCGAGGACCGCCGCGACCTGCCGCGCGCCATGGTCGACGCCTACACCTACGGGGATGTCGCGCTCGTCGAGCAGTGCATCCGCGGCACCGAGATCGCGATCGGCATCATCGACACGGGCGACGGCCCGGTCGCGCTTCCCGCCGTGGAGATCGAGCCGCTCTCGGGCGTCTACAGCTTCGAGGCGCGCTACAACGCCGGCGAGACCCGCTTCTACGTGCCCGCGCGCCTCTCGGATGAGGTGGCGAGCCGCGCCGCCGAGAGCGCCCTCGCGGCGCACCGGGCTCTCGGGATGCGGCACATCTCGCGCGTCGACCTCGTCGTGGACGGCTCGGGCACCCCGTGGTTCCTCGAGGCGAACGTGCTGCCCGGACTCACCGAGACCTCCCTGCTGCCCCAAGCGCTCGAGGCGGCCGGCCATGACCTCGGCTGGGTGTACGCGGCCCTCGCGGAGGACGCGCGGCGGTAGTCCGTTGCTCGTGGGGGTGGTTCCGAAACGCCGCCTGCGGCGGCACTCGCTGGTCGAGTGCGCCCGCAGGGCGGGTATCGAGACCAGCTCCCCGCAACTAAACCCCCGGTCAGGGGCTACTTACCGAAGCCGTCCTGCCCCAACTCGGTGAGGATCCGGTTGAGATCGGCGACGGTCGCGAAGTCGATCACGATGGTGCCCTTGCTCGCCCCGAGGTTGATCTTGACGCGCGTGTCGAGCCGGTCGCCCAGCCGCTCGGCGATCTCGTCGAGGTGCCCCTGACGCTTGCCGGCCGCCGGCTTCGCAGGCCGGGCAGTCTTGCCGGAGACCGCGCCCGCGGCAGCCTCCGCCGCACGCACCGAAAGGTCCTCGTTGATGATCTTGTCGGCGAGGCGCTCCATCGCATCCGGCTCGCCCACCGAGAGGATCGCACGCGCGTGGCCCGCGCTCAGCACCCCCGCGGCGACCCGCCGCTGCACGGCGGTCGGCAGGCGCAGCAGGCGCAGCGTGTTGGTGATCTGCGGCCGCGACCGCCCGATCCGCTCGGCGAGCTGCTCCTGGGTGATCGCGAAGTCGTCCAGCAGCTGCTTGTAGGCCGACGCCTCCTCGAGCGGGTTCAGCTCGGCACGGTGCAGGTTCTCCAGCAGCGCGTCGCGCAGCATCTCGTCGTCGGCGGTGTTCTTGACGACGGCCGGGATGGTGGGGACGCCCGCGAGCTTGGTGGCCCGGAGGCGCCGCTCGCCCATGATGAGCTCGTACTGCGGCTCCCCCGGCGCGGCGCCCGATCGCGGGCGCACCACGATGGGCTGCAGCACCCCGAACTCGCGGATCGACACGACGAGCTCCTCGAGCTCCTCCTGGCGGAACTCGTGGCGCGGCTGCTGGGGATTCGGGACGATGTCGTCGGGCGACAGGTTCGCGAGTCGCGCACCCGGCACCGCCACCAGATCGTCCGCGTGATCCTCGGCGCTCGGGAAGAAGACATCGACGGGTCGCTCGTGGGTCTCGTCCGAGGTGGGGATCAGCGCGCCGATCCCCCGGCCCAGACCCGTGCGCTTGGGACCCGCCATCAGTTCTCCTCCTGCTTGCTCGCTCCACGCCGGGCGATCTCGGCCGCGGCCTCCCGGTACGACAGCGACCCCGGCGAGTTGGCGTCGTAGCTGATGACGCTCTGGCCGTAGCTCGGGGCCTCCGAGATGCGCACCGATCGCGGGATCACCGTCTCGAGCACCTCATCCGGGAAGTGCTCGCGCACCTCCTCGACGACCTGGTGCGCGAGGTTGGTGCGGGAATCGTACATCGTGAGCAGAATCGTGGAGACGGCGAGCTCGGGGTTGAGGTGACGCTCGATGAGCTTGATGTTGTTGAGGAGCTGAGAGAGCCCCTCGAGCGCGTAGTACTCGCACTGGATGGGGATGAGCACCTCTCGCGCGGCGACGAAGGCGTTGATCGTCAGTAGGCCGAGCGACGGCGGACAGTCGATGAAGACGTAGTGCGGCGGGGTGTCGCTTCCGGCGATGTAGCTCTCGAGCGCGGAGCGAAGGCGCTGCTCGCGGGCGACCATCGAGACGAGCTCGATCTCGGCGCCGGCGAGGTGGATCGTGGCCGGAATGCAGTCGAGGTTCGGGAACTCCGGGCTCGTCTGCACGACCTCCGCCATGGGGGCGTCGTTGATGATGACGTCGTAGACGCTGGCGGTCTCGGAGCGGTGCTCGACCCCGAGCGCGGTCGACGCGTTGCCCTGGGGGTCGAGATCGATGACCAGCACCCGCGCACCGGCCTGGGCGAGAGCGGCGGCGAGATTGACCGCCGTGGTGGTCTTGCCGACGCCGCCCTTCTGATTGGCGACGGTGAAGACGCGGGTCTTCTCGGGGAGCGGGAAGCTCTGCGCGGCCAGGGCCATGCGCCGCCGGGTGATCTCGGCGACCTCGCGCGCGAGCGGCGTCGACGCGTCGAAGGGGCTGGGGGTGGTCACGAATCCCTTTCGGTGTTTCACGTGAAACATCGCGGCCGTCGGGCCGCGACTCTCCACTGTAATCCACGCCTCGGATGCGGCCGGCTGCGGGGTTGATCTCGATACACCGCGCTGCGCGCGGCACTCGATCGACGAAGTGCGGCACCCCGCGCCGTGCGGCCTCCGGTCCACCCCGCTGAGCGGCAACTCCACCGTCGTTCGAGCGCACCCCGCAGCGGCGCCCCACCCCGGTGATCGAGTGCGCCGCGCAGCGGCGTGTATCGAGATCACCCCGCCGGCACGTCGTCATCCGCCGCGAAGCGCTTTCTGCTCAAGCCTGGAAGCAGGTGCAGCTCGCCGCGGATGAGCGCCTCCCGCTTCGCCCGAGACCAGCCCTGCACGCGCTTCTCGGCCGCGTAGGCCTCGCCCACGTTCTCGCATTCGTGCACGAAGACCAGCACCACCGGCATCCGGGTGGCGGTGTACCGCGAGCCCTCCCCCGCCGCGTGCTGCTGCATACGCGCGTCGAGGTCTCGCGCGGAACCCACGTAGTAGCTCCCGTCGGAGCAGCGCAGGATGTACATCGCCGGCATGCGGTCATCGTGCTCGGGCAGCTGAGGGAGCGTTCGAGATTGTCCACAGCTGTGGGGGTGATCTCGATACACGCCGCTGCGCGGCGCAGTCGATCACCGGTGAGGGTTGCCGCTTCGCGGCGCACTCGATCACCGGGAAGGCTGCTGCTGCGCCGTGCGCTCGAGCATCGGGGTGCGGCGGGGGAGGCGGGACGCGCTCGAACCGCGACAGCTGGGGGTTCACCCGTTGATCGAGTGCCCGCCGAAGGCGGGTGTATCGAGATCAACCCACCGCAGACTCAGCGCGCGGTCGCCCGGAAGACCCGGGTGGGCTCGTCCACGACCCCCTCGCCCAGCACGTCCACCCGGACGTTCGTGAGGCCCGCCTTGCGGATCGCCTTCGCGGCGGCCGCGAGCTCCTCGTCGACGCGCGCCCCCTTCATGAACACGAGCTCTCCCCCCGAGCGCAGCAGCGGCACCGTGATCGGGATGAGCTTCGACAGCGCCGACACGGCGCGGGCCGTCACCTGGTCCAAGGGGCCGTCGAGGCGCGCCTCCTCGGCGCGTGCCCGCACCACCTGCACGTTGCCGAGGCCGAGCGCCGCAGCCTCCTCGGTGAGCCACTCGACCCGACGCTCCATCGGCTCGATCAGCACGAACTCCACATCCGGTCGCGCCACCGCGAGCACGAGGCCCGGAAGCCCTGCGCCACTGCCCACATCGCCGACTCGCCCCGCGAGCACGGGCGCGAGCAACGCGGAGTTCAGCACGTGCCGCGACCACAGCCGCGGCAATTCGAGGGGGCCGATCAGCCCACGGGTCTCGCCTTCGCGCGCGAGGTCCGCGGTGAACCGGCGCGCCAGGTCGATCCGGTCGCCGAACAAGGTCGCGGCGACCGCCGGCTCGGTTTCGAGTTCGCTCATCGGCTGGGATGTTTCACGTGAAACATCGCGGACTACTTGGCCGTGATCACCGTGTGGCGATCGCGCCCCTCGCCCTCCGACTCGGAGACGAAGCCGCGCTCGCTCACGATGTCGTGCACGAGCTTGCGCTCGTAGCTCGACATCGGGGGGAGGGAGGCCGCCGCCGCGCCCGCCTCGAGCCGCGAGATGGCGTGGTCGACGAGGGCCGCGAGCTCGTCGGCACGCGCGTCCCGCGAGCCGCCGATGTCGAGGATGAGGCGCGAGAAGCGCCCGGTCTTCGTCTGCACCGCCAACCGGGTCAGCTCCTGCAGCGCCGTGACGGTGTCGGGCTGCGAGAGCAGCCGCAGGTTCGTCCCCTCGGAGGAGCTCACCGAGATGTACGCCCGGCCGGCCCGGGCGTCGATGTCGATGTCGCCGTCGATGTCGGCGATGTCGAGCAGTTCCTCGATGTAGTCCGCGGCGATGTCGCCCTCGGTCACGATCTCCTGCTCGCTGGGTGCGGCGTCCGCCGCCGCCTCGTCGAGCTGCGTCGCGTTCTCGTCGGTCATCGCTTGGGTCCCCCCTGCTTCTTGGCCCGGGCCTTGTTCACGGGCTGCTGGCGCTGTGTGGTCGTGGGCTTCGCCGGCTCGACCTCGAGCTGGTCGGCGAGCGCCTCGGCGTCGTCCGCGATCTTGAGGCGGTTGCGCTTGGCCAGTCGTGCCTCGCGAGCGAGGGCCGCCTCCGACCCCGGAGTCGGCATGTTCCGGATCACGAGCGCCTGCTGCACCATCGTCCAGATGTTGGAGGTGAGCCAGTAGAACATGACGCCGATCGGGAATGCCAGACCCGAGATGAGGAACACCACCGGCAGGATGTACAGCAGGATCCGCTGCTGCCGGAACATCGGGCTCGCCTTCATCTCCGGCGTCTGGTTCTTCGACATGATCTGCAGCTGCGTGTAGAACTGCGAGGCCGTCATCACCAGGATCATGACGATCGCGATGATCGCGACCCAGACCTCGCCGTAGTTGAACGCGTCGACGAGGCTGTACCGCAGCGGCGCCACGTCGAAGAGGCTGGCCCGACCGAAGTTGTCCGACAGCTCCTGGGTGAGGAAGCCGACGCCGGCCTTGTCGTTGCGCGCCTCGTTGAGCACGGAGAACAGGCTGAAGAAGATCGGCATCTGGATCAGCAGCGGGAGACACGACGACAGCGGGTTGGTGCCGGCCTTCTGGTACAGCGCCATCGTCTCGCGCTGCATCGCCTCCCGCGAGAACTGGTCCTTCTTGCCGCGGTACTTGTCCTGGATCTTCTTGAGCTGCGGTGCGACCTCGAGCATCTTGCGCTGGCTCTTGATCTGGCGCACGAAGATCGGGATGAGCGCAGCACGCACCACGAGCACGAGGCCGACGATCGCGAGCACCCAGGTGATGCCCGCATCCGCAGAGAGGCCGATGTGCGAGAGCAGCCAGTGGAAGCCCACGAGGATGGCCTCGATGACCCACTTGATGGGCCAGAGGATGGTTCCGATGAAGTCCATTCGGCCGGATCAGCCCTTTCCGTGTCCCGCGGCCACGAAGCCGAATCGGGTGAGGTGATAGTGGTCGTGATGATGCCGGGACTCCGGCACGTCGTCGATGCCGCCGCGCGCCCAGGGGTGGCAGCGGGCGATGCGCCACGCACCGAGGCCCACACCCTTCACCACGCCGTGCTCCTGGATCGCACCGAGCGTGTACGCGGAGCAACTGGGGTAGTAGCGGCACACATCGCCGTAGAGCGGTGAGATGACGGCCCGATAGCCGCGGAGGATCGCCACGCAGATGTTCCTCGGCAGCAGCCAGAGGAAGGTCAGGGTCGCCCTCATCGAATCAGGGCGGGGTCGAGGATCGCGTGCATCTCGGCGGAGAGACTAGTCCAGTCGCGCTGGGCGGATCCCGGGAGCGCCCGGACGACGACGTCCGAGCCACGGCCGCCCGCGTCGACGATCGCGCGGCAGACGGCGCGCATCCGGCGCCTCACGAGGTTGCGCTCGACCGCGTTGCCGACGGTCTTCGCGACGATGAACCCGAAGCGGGCGTCGTCGTCGGGTTCTCGCTCCACGCGGTAGATGAGCGTGCCGGCCGTGGCGGTGCGGCGCCCACGGCGCACGATCGCACGGAAGTCCGAGGGCTTGACCACTCGGTTCGCCCTGGCCAGCACGTCGCCGGACTACGCGGAGAGCTCGGTGCGTCCCTTGGCGCGACGCGCGGCGAGGATGGCGCGACCGGCGCGGGTGCGCATACGCAGACGGAAGCCGTGCTTCTTGGCACGACGCCGGTTGTTCGGCTGGAAGGTTCGCTTGCTCATGGTGATATCTCCTGGACCCGGTGTGCGGCGACCGGGAAAGAACGGGGTCGGCTCGAAACGACCGACAACCTGTTAAAAATAGGGGCTCGACCGACAACCGTCAAACCGTCGTCTACTGTAACGCCGGTCCCTCCACATCTGCCGAGAGACCGTTGTCCACAAGCGCCTGTCCACAACTAAGGTTGTCGTCAGTCTCTCGCACCCCGAGATACCCGCAGGATCGGCGCGACAGCCCCCTCCGTTCTGTGGACGAACGTGTGAATAACCACCGAGGAACGACACCAGATGACCGACAGCGGTGACCCGACGACGGAGCTGTGGGCGACCGTTCAGGCCCGCCTCGACGCCGACGAGCGGATCACGCCCCAGCTGCACGGCTTCATCAATCTCGTCGAGCCGAAGGGCGTCCTCGCCGGCACCCTCTATCTCGAGGTGCCGAACGAGCTCACGCGCGGGATGCTGGAACAGCGCATCCGGGTTCCGCTGCTGGGCGCACTCGCCGAGCTCGACACCGAGGTCAGCAACTTCGCGATCGTCGTGAACCCCGACATCCAGCCCGTGCTGCAGCCGGTGCCCGACGAGCAGCTCGAGAACGCCGGCCCGCTCGAGCAGGTCAACCCGGTCATCGAGCTCGGCCGGCGCAGCGACTCCCGCCTCAACCCGAAGTACAACTTCGACAACTTCGTCATCGGCGGATCGAACCGTTTCGCGCATGCGGCCGCCGTCGCCGTGGCGGAGGCGCCCGCGAAGGCCTACAACCCGCTCTTCATCTACGGCGACTCCGGGCTCGGCAAGACCCACCTCCTGCATGCGATCGGCCACTACGCCGAGAGCCTCTACCCGGGGATCCGGGTGCGCTACGTGAGCTCGGAGGAGTTCACGAACGACTTCATCAACTCGATCGCCAACAACCGCGCCTCCGTCTTCCAGTCGCGCTACCGCGAGATCGACATCCTCCTGATCGACGACATCCAGTTCCTGCAGGGCAAGGACTCCACGCAGGAGGCCTTCTTCCACACCTTCAACACGCTGCACGACCACAACAAGCAGGTCGTCATCACGAGCGATGTCGCACCCAAGCACCTCACGGGTTTCGAGGACCGGATGCGGTCGCGCTTCGAGTGGGGTCTCATCACCGACGTCCAGGCGCCGGATCTCGAGACCCGCATCGCGATCCTTCGCAAGAAGGCGCAGTCGGAGCGTCTCCAGGTGCCGGACGACATCCTCGAGTACATGGCGACGAAGGTGTCGTCGAACATCCGCGAGCTCGAGGGGACCCTCATCCGGGTGACCGCGTTCGCGAATCTCAACAAGACCCCGGTCGACCTGCAGCTCGTGCAGACGGTGCTGAAGGATCTCATCACCCTCGACGAAGACAATGTCATCTCGCCGGTCGACATCATCAATCACACGGCGAGCTACTTCAAGCTCTCGGTCGACGACCTTTACGGCTCGTCCCGATCGCAGGCGGTGGCGACGGCACGCCAGATCGCGATGTACCTGTGCCGCGAGTTGACGAGCCTGTCGCTTCCGAAGATCGGCCAGCTGTTCGGCAACCGGGACCACACAACGGTCATGTACGCCAACAAGAAGATCAGCGACCTCATGAAGGAGCGCCGCTCGATCTACAACCAGGTGACCGAGCTCACGGCCCGCATCAAGCAGGATCAGCGCTACCGTCCCTGAAACTGGGAGAACGCCGCATCACGGTTGCACAGTCTGTGGAAGCAGCTGTGGATAACTTCCGGATGAGGTGTGGAACGCGCCGAGCGCGTGTGTGGAGAGCGAAATCACCGGAGCCGGACTTCGCGAGCACCACTCCCCCGTCATCCGCATCCCGCCCACATCTTTCACGGTTGTAGTTCCCCGGCGTCAGCGGGCCGGTCGATACTTGTCCACAGTTCGCACAGGCGTTAAGACGATTAACTCTCTGACTTGATCCTTCGCCTGCCGATAACAGTTCGGGCCGGAGTCCGTGCCAAGATCGTCAAACACAAGCCGTGCGAATCCTCATCACCCAAGACAGGAGTGACGCGTGAAGTTCCAGGTGAATCGCGACGTCTTCAGCGAGGCGGTCTCGTTCGCCGTCAAGCTTCTGCCGCAGCGCACGACCCAGCCGATCCTGAGCGGTGTGCTGCTCGAGGCGTCGGATGGCGCCCTCACCTTGTCCTCGTTCGACTACGAGGTCTCGAGTCGCACCGAGATCGCCGCCGAGGTGGACGAGGTCGGCTCGGCGCTCGTCTCCGGTCGTCTTCTCGCCGATATCGCGAGCCGGCTTCCGAATGCCCCGGTCGCCTTCGCGACGCAGGACGGCAAGATCCTCGTGAGCTGCGGCTCCGCACGGTTCACCTTGCTGAGCATGCCCGTCGAGGAGTATCCGACCCTTCCTCAGGTCGATGATCAGACCGGCGTCCTCCCGGCGGAGGAGTTCGCGGCCGCCGTCGCGCAGGTCTCCGTCGCCGCCTCCCGTGACGACGTGACCCCTGTGATCACGGGCGTGCAGCTCGAGGTCGGCGACGACAGCCTCTCGCTCGTCGCGACCGATCGCTACCGGGTGGCCGTGCGCGACATCGACTGGGATTCCGGATCGGGTTCCGCCGCCGGCACGACAGCGCTCATCCCGGCACGCACCCTCTCCGAGATCGGCAAGACCTTCGCGCACAGCGGCACGATCGGGGTGTCGATCGTGCGCGGCGACGATCGCGAGCTCATCGCGTTCCGCGCCGACAAGAAGACCGTGACCTCGTTGCTCATCAAGGGCAACTTCCCGCCCGTAAAGCGTCTGTTCCCCGAGACCGTCGAGAACTACGCGGTGCTGAACACCGCCGAGCTCATCGAGGCCACCCGGCGTGTGTCGCTCGTGCTCGAGCGCGAGGCGGCGCTGCGATTCAGCTTCTCGATCGACGGACTGACCCTGGAGGCCGCCGGATCGGAGCAGGCTCAGGCGTCGGAGACGATCGACGCGCACCTCGTCGGGGGCGACACGGTCGTCTCGCTCAAGCCGTCGTTCCTGCTTGATGGTCTCGGCGCGGTGCACTCCGAGTTCGTGCGGATCTCGTTCACGAAGACCGAGAATCCCAACAAGCCCGGTCCGGTGCTCATCACGAGCCAGACCTCCCGCGAGGCGCCCGGTTCGGACAACTACAAGTACCTCCTGCAGCCCAACCTGCTGCTCCGCTAGATGATCGTCGCGCTCCGCGCGAGAAGAAGGTTCCCCCATGCACATCGGACTCGTCGGCCTGGGCCGAATGGGCAACAACATGCGCACCCGTCTGCGCGCGGCCGGGATCGAGGTCACCGGATTCGACCCGAACCCGGCGGTGAGCGACGTCGCCGACCTGGCCGCATTGGCCGCCGCCGTTCCGGGGCCGCGGATCGTCTGGGTGATGGTGCCGTCCGGTCCCATCACGACCGGCGTGATCACGGATCTCGCCGCGGTGCTCTCCGAGGGAGACCTCGTCATCGAGGGCGGCAACTCCAAGTTCACCGAGGACGCGAAGCACGCCGCCCTGCTGGCCGAGAAGGGCATCCGCTACGTCGACTGCGGAGTCTCGGGCGGCATCTGGGGCGCCGAGAACGGCTACGGGCTCATGGCCGGCGGCGACAAGGCCGACATCGAGCGTGCGCTGCCGATCTTCGACGCCCTGCGCCCCGAGGGTCCTCGCGAGGAGGGCTTCGTGCACGCCGGCGCGATCGGCGCGGGGCATTACGCGAAGATGGTGCACAACGGCATCGAGTACGCCCTCATGCAGGCGTGGGCTGAGGGATACGAGCTGCTCGATGCCAAGAGCGACCTCATCCACGACGTCACCGGCGTCTTCCAGGCCTGGCAGCGCGGCACCGTGGTGCGCAGCTGGCTGCTCGAGCTGCTCGTGAAGGCGCTCCAGGAGGACCCGGAGTTCACCGACATCGAGGGGTACGTCGAGGACTCCGGCGAGGGTCGGTGGACCGTCGAGGAGGCCCTCAACAACGCGGTGCCGGTGCCCACGATCTCGGCGTCGATCTTCGCGCGCTTCGTGTCGCGCCAGGACGACTCCCCGTCGATGAAGGCGGTTGCGGCGCTCCGGAAGCAGTTCGGCGGGCACGCGGTTCGCAAGGCGTAAGCCCCGAACCGTGATCGTCTCCCACCTCGAGCTCGCCGACTTCCGCAACTACGAGTCGGCGACGGTCGAGCTCGAACCCGGTCCGAATCTCTTCGTCGGCAGCAACGGGCAGGGCAAGACGAACCTCGTCGAGTCGATCAACTACCTGGCGACCCTCTCCTCGCACCGGGTCTCCACCGACCAGGCGCTCATCCGGCAGGGGCGGGATGCGGCGATCATCCGCGCGCGCCTCGAGCACGCGGGGCGCCAGGTGCTCGTCGAGGTGCAGCTCAACCGGCAGGGCGCCAACCGTGCGCAGCTGAATCGTGCGCCGGCGAAGCCCCGGGATCTCCCCCGCCAGGTGCGCGCGGTCCTCTTCGCCCCCGAGGATCTCGCGCTCGTGCGCGGCGAGCCGTCCGGGCGCCGGCGCTTCCTCGATCAGCTCCTCGTGCAGCTCACGCCGCGCCTGTCCGGGGTGCTCGCCGACTACGACCGCGTTCTGCGTCAGCGCAACTCGCTGCTCAAGTCGGCGCGCGCGGCGCGCGTCCCGAGTTCCGGGCTCTCGACCCTCGAGGTCTGGGACGAACGACTGATCGACTTGGGCTCCGAGATCATCGAGGCCCGGGGTCGGCTCGTCTCGGCGCTGCGCCCGTTCGTCGGCGAGGCCTACACGGCGATCGCGGGCAGGACGCAGACGGCCGAGCTCGCGAGCGAGTTGTCGATCCTCGGCGCGCAGCCCGATGAGGGCGCGGAGGTGAGCGAGCAGTCCGTGCGGACCGAGATCGACCGCGCCGAGGCGGTCGCGGCTTTCACCGCGGCCATCGAACGCAATCGTCGCGCCGAGCTGGAACGGGGGCTGACGCTCGCCGGGCCGCACCGCGACGACCTGCTGCTGCGCCTCAACGGCCTGCCGGCGCGCGGCTACGCGAGCCACGGCGAATCGTGGTCGTTCGCGCTCGCACTCCGGCTCGCATCCGCCGCGCTGCTGCGCGCCGAGTCGCCGACGGGGGATCCGGTGCTGATCCTCGACGACGTGTTCGCCGAGCTGGACGAGACCCGGCGCGGGCGACTCGCGGACGCGGTGGCCGGCTATGAGCAGGTGCTCATCACCGCGGCGGTCGAGTCGGATGTGCCGCCCGCGCTCGCGGCGCACACCGTGCGCATCCGCGCCGGACGCATCGTGTCACCCGAGGAGACGACGTGACCGAACCCGATGGCCAGGAGCCGGAGCACCTCGCGGTGTACCACCGGATCCGACGCGTGTTCGGCGACCCCGACGCACGCTCCCCCGACGCCCGGCGCCGCGGGCGCGCCGCGCGCGACGAGGCGACGGTGCCGTACGGAACCGGGCGCGACCCCCGCGGTCTCGACGACGTCCTCCACACGCTGACCGAATCCATGGGATGGACCTCGCCGCTGGCGAAGTCGACCCTGCTCGTGTCCTGGCCGCAGCTCATCGGTGCGGAGGTCGCCGCGCACACCGAGCCGGTGTCGGTCGAGGAGGGTCTGCTGACGGTGCGCTGCGACTCGACGGCGTGGGCTCAGCAGTTGCGCTCGATGCGTACGGCGGTGCTCGCGAAGATCGCGGAGGCGCACCCGGGAGCGGGCATCGAGTCGGTGCGGTTCATCGGACCGGACACCCCCTCCTGGAAACGCGGCCCTCGCGCGATTCCAGGGCGCGGCCCGCGCGATACTTACGGCTGAGACGGCAAAAGAGGTCGACGCGACCGGAAAAGGCGCTCAGAGAGGCGATTCTGCAGGTTTCGGGCACGGCGCTGAGGTAGAATGGCATGGTCCGTCGAACCCCTTTTTCGGGGGACGCGACAGCGACCGTCAGGAGCCCCGCCCTTCATGAATTCTCCCTCTTCTCGCCCCGCGTCCGATAGCTACGGCGCAGAAGCCATCCAGGTTCTCGAGGGTCTTGAAGCGGTCCGCAAGCGCCCCGGCATGTACATCGGGTCGACCGGACCGCGCGGCCTTCACCATCTCGTCTACGAGATCGTCGACAACTCGGTCGACGAGGCCCTCGCCGGGTACTGCGACGACATCCTCGTCACGATCCTCGCGGATGGCGGGGTGCGGGTCATCGACAACGGCCGTGGGATCCCGGTCGCCGAGCACCCCGTGGAGAAGAAGTCGACCGTCGAGGTCGTGCTCACCATCCTGCACGCGGGCGGCAAGTTCGGCGGCGGCGGATACGCGGTGTCGGGCGGCCTGCACGGCGTCGGCAGCTCGGTGGTGAACGCGCTCTCGAGTCGCCTCCAGGTGGAGGTGCAGCGCGAGGGAGCGGTGTGGGCCATGGGCTTCCACGACGGCGTTCCGGACGCGCCGCTCGCGGAGGTGGCGAAGTCGGATGCCACCGGCACCACCATCACCTTCTGGCCGAACGCCGACATCTTCGAGACCGTCGACTTCGACTACGAGACACTGCGCACGCGCTTCCAGCAGATGGCCTTCCTCAACAGGGGCCTGCGCATCCAGATCACCGACGAGCGCGAGATCGCCGAGGACGGCACCTTCCGCAGCGAGGTTTTCCTCTACGAGCGCGGCCTCGCCGACTACGTCGAGTACCTCAACGGCACCAAGAAGACCGAGGTCATCCATCCCGAGATCATCGACTTCTCGGCAGAGGAGGTCTCGGGCGGCGGGGACGTGCCCGAGAAGCGCATCTCGCTCGAGATCGCGATGCAGTGGACGACCGCCTACTCCGAGAGCGTGCACACCTACGCGAACACCATCAACACCCACGAGGGCGGCACCCACGAGGAGGGGTTCCGTGCGGCGCTCACGACCCTCGTCAACCGCTACGCGCGCGAGAAGGGCCTGCTCAAGGAGAAGGACGAGAACCTCTCCGGCGACGACGTGCGCGAAGGTCTCACCGCCGTGATCTCGGTCAAGCTCAGCGAGCCGCAGTTCGAGGGCCAGACGAAGACCAAGCTCGGCAACACCGAGGCGAAGTCGTTCGTGCAGCGCGTCGTCGGCGAGCAGCTCGGCGACTGGTTCGAGCGCAACCCGAACCTCGCCCGGGATGTGATCCGCAAGTCGATCCAGGCGGCGACCGCCCGCATCGCGGCGCGCAAGGCGCGGGAGCAGACCCGACGCAAGGGCCTGCTCGAGGGCGGCGGCATGCCCGGCAAGCTGAGCGACTGCTCCAGCAAGGACCCGTCGCGCTCGGAGATCTTCCTCGTCGAGGGCGACTCGGCCGGCGGTTCGGCGAAGTCGGGTCGCAACCCCGAGACCCAGGCGATCCTGCCGTTGCGCGGCAAGATCCTCAACGTCGAGAAGGCGCGCCTCGACCGCGCGCTCGCGAACGCCGAGATCCAGGCGATGATCACCGCCTTCGGAACCGGCATCGGCGAGGACTTCGACGGCGAGAAGGCCCGGTATCACAAGATCGTGCTCATGGCGGATGCGGACGTCGACGGCCAGCACATCACGACCCTGCTGCTCACCCTGCTGTTCCGCTACATGCGACCGCTCATCGAGATGGGCTACGTCTACCTCGCCCAGCCCCCGCTGTACCGGATCAAGTGGACGAACGCCGATCACGAGTACGTGTACTCCGATCGTGAGCGCGACGCCGTGATGGCCGAGGGGCTCGCGGCCGGCCGTCGCCTCCAGAAGGAGAACGGTGTGCAGCGCTACAAGGGTCTGGGCGAGATGAACGACCAGGAGCTCTGGGACACCACCATGAACCCGGAGACCCGCACCCTCAAGCAGGTGACCCTCGACGACGCAGCCGTCGCCGACGGCATCTTCGCCACCCTCATGGGCGACGACGTGGAGGCGCGGCGCCACTTCATCCAGACGAACGCGAAAGACGTCCGCTTCCTTGACATCTAGCCGGTGGTCTCGAGGAACGTCGCCTGCGGCGGCGCTCCTCGACCACCTCAGCCCCGAGCACGACCCCCGCTGATCGAGTAGCCGCCCAAGCGCACAACCCCCGCTGATCGAGTGCCGCATAGCGGCGTATCGAGATCCGGACCACGAGAAGGACTCATGGCAGACGACACCACGACCGAGCAGCCGCCGGCCGACCGCATCGAACAGGTCGACCTGCAGCTCGAGATGCAGCAGAGCTACCTCGAGTACGCGATGAGCGTCATCGTCGGGCGCGCCCTGCCCGACGTGCGCGACGGCCTCAAGCCCGTGCACCGCCGCGTGATCTACACGATGTACGACGGCGGCTACCGCCCCGACCGCGCCTTCTCGAAGTGCACGCGCGTCATCGGCGATGTCATGGGTCAGTTCCACCCGCACGGCGACAGCTCCGTGTACGACGCCCTCGTGCGCCTCGTGCAGCCGTGGTCGCTGCGCTACCCGCTCGCCCTCGGCCAGGGCAACTTCGGCTCCCCCGGCAACGACGGCGCCGCCGCCCACCGGTACACCGAGACCAAGATGTCGCCGCTCGCCATGGAGATGGTGCGCGACATCGACGAGAACACCGTCGACATGACCGAGAACTACGACGGGCGCACGCAGGAGCCCCGCGTGCTCCCGGCCCGGTTCCCGAACCTGCTCGTCAACGGTTCCGTGGGCATCGCGGTGGGCATGGCGACCAACATCCCGCCGCACAACCTGCGTGAGGTGGCGGATGCCGCGCTCTGGGCGCTCGAACACCCGGACGCCACCCGCGAGGAGCTGCTGGAGGCGGCCATCGCGCGCATCAAGGGACCGGACTTCCCGACCGGGGCGCAGATCCTGGGCGTCAAGGGCATCCACGACGCCTACCGCACGGGTCGCGGCGCGATCACCATGCGCGCCGTCGTCAACGTCGAGGAGCTGCAGGGCCGCACCTGCCTCGTCGTCACCGAGCTGCCCTACCAGGTCAACCCGGACAACCTGGCCGAGAAGATCGCGCTGCTCATCAAGGAGGGCAAGCTCCAGGGCATCGCCGACATCCGCGACGAGACCTCGGGTCGTACCGGACAACGACTCGTGATCATCCTCAAGCGTGACGCGGTCGCGCGCGTCGTTCTGAACAATCTCTACAAGCACACCCAGTTGCAGGAGAACTTCGGAGCGAACATGCTGGCGATCGTCGACGGGGTCCCGCGGACCCTCTCCATCGACGCCTTCCTCACGTACTGGATCCAGCACCAGATCGAGGTGATCGTCCGGCGCACCCAGTTCCGCCTCGACAAGGCCGAAGCCGACGCCCACATCCAGCGCGGCTACGTGAAGGCGCTCGACGCGCTCGACGAGGTCATCGCCCTCATCCGCCGCTCCCCCGACGTCGAGGAGGCCCGGGCCGGCCTCATCACGCTGCTGAAGATCGACGAGCTGCAGGCCGACGCGATCCTCGCGCTGCAGTTGCGCCGCCTCGCCGCACTCGAGCGTCAGAAGATCCAGGACCGTCTCGCCGAGCTCGAGCGTGAGATCGGCGAATACCGGCTGATCCTCGCCGACGAGTCGCGCCAGCGCGGCATCATCACCCGGGAGCTCGGCGAGATCGCCGCCAAGTACGGCGACGAACGCCGCACCGAGATCCTGTACGGCTTCGACGGGGACATGAGCGTCGAAGACCTCATCCCCGAAGAGGAGATGGTGGTCACCGTCACGCGCGGCGGCTACATCAAGCGCACCCGTAGCGACAACTACCGCTCGCAGCACCGCGGCGGTCGTGGGGTGAAGGGCGCGCAGCTGCGGGCGGACGACGTGGTCGAGCACTTCTTCGTCACCACCACCCACCACTGGCTGCTGTTCTTCACCACCACGGGCCGCGTCTATCGGGCGAAGGCGTACGAACTGCAGGAGGCCGGCCGCGACGCGAAGGGTCAGCACGTCGCCAACCTGCTCGCGCTGCAACCCGACGAGCAGATCGCCCAGATCCTCGACATCCGCGACTACGGGGTGGCGCCGTACCTCGCCCTCGCCACGCGCGGCGGCTACATCAAGAAGACCGCGCTGCGCGAGTACGACACCAACCGCACCGGCGGCATCATCGCCATCAACCTCAACGACGGCGACGAGGTGGTCTCCGCGCTGCTCGTGGACGAGTCCAGCGACGTGCTGCTCGTCTCGCGGCACGGCCAGTCGCTGCGGTTCACGGCCGACGACACCTCGCTGCGTCCCATGGGCCGCTCGACCGCGGGCGTGCACGGCATGAAGTTCCGCGACGACGACACGCTGCTCTCGGCATCCGTCGTGGCCCGCGGATCCGAGGCCGAACCGGTCGACGAGGATGCGGATGCGGAGGTCGTCGACGGGCCGTTCGTCTTCGTGGTGACCGAGGGCGGATTCGCCAAGCGCACCGCGGTGTCGCAGTACCGGGTGCAGGGACGCAACGGATTCGGCATCCTCGTGGCCAAGCTCACCGAAGCCCGCGGCGAGCTCGCAGGCGCCCTCATCGTCGAACAGGACGACGAGGTGCTCGCAGTTCTCGCCAGTGGCAAGGTGATAAGGTCTGCCGTGGCCGAGGTCCCGCCGAAGGGCCGGAACACGATGGGCGTCAAGTTCGCGCAGCTCGCCGACGACGACCGGATCATCGCGATCGCCCGCAACAGCGAGCGCAACCTGGCGGCCGCAGACACCGAGGAATCCGTCGAACCCGCAGGGGAAGACACGACGGATGCACCCGACACCCCGAAGGACGAGAACGCATGAGCAGCGTCGCCGAGAAGCTCCAGCGCAAGGAGCACCGTAGCGCCACCTCCAAGCAGGTGCGCCTGAAGCTGGTCTACATCGACTTCTGGTCGGTCGTGAAGCTGAGCTTCCTGGTCTGGCTGTGCCTCGGCGTCGTGCTGATCGTCGCCTCGGTGCTCGTGTGGGTGGTGCTCAACTCGACCGACGTGTTCCACTCGCTCGACCTGCTGCTGCGCGACATCCTCGGCAACGAGAACTTCTCCATCACCGACAACTTCGGACTCAGCCAGGTGGTGCTGTTCACCTTCGTCGTCGCGGTGCTCAACACCGTCACCGGAACCATCCTCGGCGCCATCGGCGCGCTGCTGTACAACCTCAGCGTGCGCTTCACCGGCGGACTGCTCGTCGGGTTCCAGAACAACTGAGCGCTTTTGCCCCACTCTGAAACGTGGGGTACTGTAGGCGAGGCCGTTCCACGGAGCGGATTCTCAAGGGGCTATAGCTCAGGCGGTTAGAGCGCTTCGCTGATAACGAAGAGGTCCCAGGTTCAAGTCCTGGTAGCCCCACCGTGTTTCTTTGCACCGCGATAATCCGCGGCGCGTCGCTCCGCGACCGGCACGAGCGCGGTCGCGCCGGTCGCTGTGGAGACTTCTCGACGTCGGCCTCCGTGCGGCTCTCCCGCTCCTGCTGATCGAGTGCCGCCGAAGGCGGTGTATCGCTCCTGCTGATCGAGTGCCGCCGAAGGCGGTGTATCGAGATCTGCGCGCACCCGCCAGACTGGGCGCGTGTTCGGCGAATACGACGATGCCCAGTGGGTGGCGCTCGCGTTCGTGTTCCTCGGGATCGCGCTCATGCTCGCGCTCGTCGTGCGGCGCTTCGTGCCGTGGCTCGCCGCGCTCTACCTGCCGGTGAGCGTGATCGCCGGGTTCCTCATCCTGCTGCTCGGCCCGCAGCTGCTGGGGGCCTGGACCGGCGGGCACGGGTTGTTCCCGCAGCAGGCGATCGACGTGCTCGCGCGCCTCCCGGGGCTGCTCATCAACGTCGTGTTCGCCGGGATCATGATCGGCAAACGCCTGCCATCGGTGCGCGAGATCTGGCAGCAGTCCGCTCCGCACGTGATCCTCGGCAGCGTGTACTCCTTCGGGCAGTTCGCGCTCGGCGCGTTCGCGGTGGCGCTCGTGCTCGGCCCGCTGTTCGGGCTGCCGGATGCTGCGGCCTCGATCCTGGAACTGTCGTTCGCGGGCGGGCACGGCACGATCGCCGGCATGGGCGGCATCCTCGAGAACGCGGGCGCCCCCGAGGTGATCGATCTGGGCCTGGGCCTGGCGACGATCAGCATGGTGACGGGCGTCGTGGGCGGCTCGATCCTCGTGAACTACGGGATGCGGTCGCCGCGCATCGAGGTGGCGCGCAAGCATCCGGCGCGCAGCGGCCCGCTGCGCCTGTCGGAGGTGGAGCCGAACGCCTCCGATGAGCAGACCACCCGCCTCGGTCTCGGTTCGACGGGTCGGGCGTTCGCGGGCATCACGATCGCGGTGGCGATCGGCATCCTGATCCTCGAGCTGCTGCGGCTGGTGACGGGCGCGTTCGGGTCGGACATCTTCGACGACTTCCCGCTGTTCCCGTTCACGGTGATCGGCGGGTTCCTCGTGCAGCTCGTGCTCACCCTCACCCGCACCGAGCGTTATGTGGATCGTCGCTCGGTGAACGACATCACGGGCCTTGCGCTCGATGTGCTCATCGCGGCGGCGATCGGCACGATGTCGCTTGCGGCGCTCGGCTCCAACATCGTGAGTCTCGTGATCCTCACGGTCATCGCGGTGGCGTGGAGTGTGGTCGGGATGCTGTGGCTGGGTCCGCGGATCTTCCCGACGCAGTGGTTCGAGCGCTCCATCGCCGACTTCGGGCAGTCGCAGGGCAATGTGGCGACCGGGTTCGTCCTGGCCGACATGGCCGACCCGGAGCGGCGGACGGTCGCGGCATCCGGGTACGGCTACAAGCAGCTCATCTACGAGCCGCTGCTCGGGGGCGGGCTCATCACGGCGTTCAGCGTGCCGGTGGTGCTCGCGATCGGACCGCTGTGGTTCGGGGCGGGTGCCGCGGTGATCACGGCGGTGCTCATCCTGTGGGGGATCGCGCGGGTGCGCCACTCCCGCTGATCGTGTAGCCCGCGAAGCGGGCGTCCCCCGCTGATCGAGTAGCCCGCGAAGCGGGCGTCCCCCGCTGATCGAGTAGCCCGCGAAGCGGGCGTCCCCCGCTGATCGAGTAGCCCGCGAAGCGGGCGTATCGAGATCACCCGCCCCGCCCCCCCTACGGCAGCAGCACGATCTTGCCGCGCACCTTTCCGCCCGCGAGCAGTCGGTGGGCCTCCGCCGCCTGCTCGAGCGGCAGGCTGCGGGCGATCTCGATGTCGAACGCTCCGCGTGCCGCGAGCTCGGCGGCGACGCCCACCGCCTCGTGCCGCCACGCCTTCTCCTCGGCGGTCAGCGGGGTCGCGCTGCCGCCCGACCAGGCGCGGATGCCCCAGCCGGGTGCGTCGGCGCCGCGCACGATCGTGCCCACCTGCTGCGGGTCGGCGACGAGCTCGAGAGATGCCGCGATGGCTTCGTCGGTGCCGGCGGCGTCGAGCACCCGGTCGACCCCCTGCGGTGCGATCGCCCGGACGCGCTCCGCGAGCCCCGGACCGTACTCGACGGGGATCGCGCCGAGCTGGCGCAGGCGGTCCTGGTTGGCCGGGCCCGCGGTCCCGATGACGGTGGCGCCCCACGCGCGCGCGAACTGCACGGCGGCCTGGCCGACCGCACCGGAGGCGGCGTGGACGAGCAGCGTCGTCCCCTGCCCCACGCCGAGCGATTTGAGGCTCTGGTACGCGGTGCCCGCGGGCACGCCGAGCGCGGCGGCCTGCGCCCAGCTGATGGCGGTCGGCTTGCGGGTGAGGCCGCTCGCCGCGACGATCGCGTGCGTCGCGTAGGCGCCCCGCACCCCGCTCGCGATCACCTCGTCGCCGACCGCCCACCCCTCGACCCCCGGGCCGACGGCGGCGACGACACCCGAGGCATCCGATCCGACCCGGCGGGGCGTCGTGATGGGCGTGCTCGCCCGCAGCCCCGCCCGCAGCTTCGCGTCGATCGGATTGACGCCCGCCGCCCGCACCTCGAGCAGCACCTCGCCGTCGCCCGGTTCCGGCGTCGCCACCTCGACGAACTCGAGCACCTCCGGTCCGCCGAACTCCGTGTACTGAACGACCCCAGCCATCCCAACCTCCATCGCGATGTGTCCGTAGACATGTCTACGTCACCACAGACCCCTGCGCACGGGTCTCCCGACGCACGAAGACATGTCGACGCGCAACAGCAGGTAGGCTGGCTGGTCGCGGGGCCTTAGCTCAATTGGTAGAGCGCCTGCTTTGCAAGCAGGAGGTCAGGGGTTCGATTCCCCTAGGCTCCACTCCTTCCCTCGCGCAGTTCAGCCACCAGCCCTATCCCGCAGACCCCGACGCGCGTACCGTCGAGGCATGACGAAACTCACGGAGAAACTGGCGGAGCTCGTTCCCTCCTGGGGCGCGAAGCTGGCGTACGCCGAGAAGACCACGGTGGACGGGGTGGAGATCCTGCCGGTCGCGATCGTCGCCTTCGGCTTCGGCGGTGGCGAGGGCTCGGGCGAGGTGCCCGAGGGCGGCAAGACGCCCGCAGGCAAGGGTGAGGGCAGCGGTGGGGGTGGCGGCGGCTACGGGGTGCCGATCGGCGCGTACCTCACGGGGCCGGACGGGGTGAAGTTCCGCCCCAACACCGTCGCGCTGCTCGTCGCCGCGGTGCCCGTCGTCTCGGCCGTCGGCTGGGGCGTCGCGCAGGTGATCCGCGCCTGCAAGGGGCGGGGGCGCGGCATCTTCGGCTGACACGCCGGTGATCTCTAGACGCGTCCGCCGCGCGGGCGCGTCTCGATCACCTTCGGGCTAGAACTCGTCCTCGGCGTCGTCGCCCACATCGATGGAGCCGACGTCGGCCAGGTCCTCGATCCACAGGTCCTCGTCGGCGCGCAGCGTCTGCCAGGCGGCGTACGCGACACCCGCCACGGCGACGACGCCGAGGCCGATGAGGATGAAGCCGCCGACGCCGATGCCGCCCTTGGGCGAGGACGCCGGCACCTTCGAGACGACCTTGCCGCCCGACTTCGCGGCCGAGCGCACCACCTCGCGCACGCGCGGGTCGCGGACCGCCTCGATCACGGCGATCGCCGAGCCGACAGCACCCGAGAGCGCGGGCAGCACATCCCCCACGACCTTGTCCTTGACGGCCGAGCCGGCCGTGCGGGCGCCCGCGATACCCGTGGCGACCGCGGGCTGCACCCGATCGGTGTAGACGTCGGCGATGCGCGGCGCCACCTCCTCACGGGCGAGGGCGGACGCCTGGCGGCTGGCCTCGCGGAGCACGTAGCTGGCGTGGTCGAGCGCGTCGCGCTGCTGCTCCCACAGCTCCTCCGCCGAGCGCTTGAGCTTCTTCAGTTCCTTCTGACGCGTGCGGGACAGAGCCATGTCGACCTCCGGATGCGGTTCGGCGTACTCCCATCCTGCCACGGGGCCCTTGTGAAACAATGGCCGAATGCCACTTCCCACCGCAGTCGCGACCATCCACACCACCC